>JAHBXY010000131.1 GCA_019636275.1 Planctomycetota bacterium
CGCCGACGCCGCCGGCCCGCTTCCGCGGCCTCCTGCGGGCGCCCGCCGGGGCCTGAACGCTCGACGGCCGTCGGGGGTCGTGGTCCAATCCGCCCGGACCCCCGGGAGGAGCGCCCAGCAGGCGCGCCCCGGGCGCTGGAGGGTCTTGCAGTGAGCGAGGCCGTGAACCGGATCAAGGAGCTGCGGCGCGAGTACGCCGAGCTCGCCCGCGCGCTGAAGCTCGACAAGCTGGAGCAGGAGCGCCACGGGCTCGAGGACAAGATGGCGCAGCCCGACTTCTGGGACGACCAGGAGCGGGCGCAGGAGACCGTCCTCCGCCTCAAGTCGGTCAAGGCCGAGACCGACGCCTTCTCGCGCGTCCGCGCCAAGCTCGAGGACGTCGAGGTGCTCGCCGAGCTGGCCGAGGCCGAGGACGACGCCGGCGCGCGCGCCGAGGTCGCGCGCGAGCTCGAGGCGGCCGAGAAGGGGATCGGCGAGCTCCAGCTCCGCACCTACTTCACGGGCGAGCACGACGCGCTGGGCGCGTTCGTGGCCATCCAGGCGGGCGCGGGCGGCGTCGACGCCTGCGACTGGGCCGAGATGGTCCTGCGCATGCTCACGCGCTACGCCGAGCGGCGCGGCTTCGACGTCGAGCTCATGGACCTCAACCCCGAGGAGCCGGCCGGGATCCGCAGCGGCACGATCCTGGTCAAGGGGCGCGGCGCCTTCGGCTGGCTCAAGAGCGAGCGCGGCACGCACCGGCTGGTGCGCATCTCGCCGTTCGACGCGCAGGCCCGCCGCCAGACGGCGTTCGCCGCCGTCGACGTGACGCCCGAGTTCGACGAGAAGATCGAGGTCGACATCAACGACGCCGACCTGCGCGTGGACACGTTCTCCGCCGGCGGCCCCGGCGGGCAGCACGTCAACAAGACGCAGAGCGCGATCCGCATCACGCACCTGCCGAGCGGGATCGTCGTGCAGTGCCAGACGCAGCGCAACCAGCACGCCAACCGCCGACGCGCCATGCAGATGCTCAAGAACCGCCTCTACCAGCAGGAGGTCGAGAAGCGCGAGGCCGCCGCCATGGCCGGCTACGCGAACAAGTCGAACATGGGCTTCGGCGCCGCCGACCGCATCCGCTCCTACACGCTCCAGCCGTTCACGCTGGTCAAGGACTCCCGCACCGACCACGAGGAGACCGACGTGCAGGAGGTCCTCGACGGCGGGCTGGACCCGTTCGTGGAGAGCTACCTCAAGTGGGCCGCGGCCGGCGGCGACGCGAAGGGCGGCAACGGCGCGGAGTGACGGCGGCGGGCCGGCCTCCCTTGAGGCGCCCTCCTCGCCGTGCGATGGTCTTGCTGGGGGTGCCCATGAGGCTCCACGTCGCGCTCGCCCTTCTGCTCCTGGCCGCTCCGGCCGCCGCCCAGCAGCAGCCCGGCGGGGGGCAGGCCGCCAACGCGCAGCTCAGCACGCGCGACCTGGAGCGCGTGGCCTATTCGCTGCGGCGTCTGGGCAACTTCACGGCCGCGGGCGCGGCGTTCGAGCAGCTGCTCGAGGCCCTGCCCAAGGGGCCGGAGAAGCGCCTCGTCGGGCTCGAGGCGGCGGAGCTGTTCCGCGTGGCCGGGCGCCTCGACCGGGCGCTGATCCTCTACCGCCGCCACCACGACTTCGAGGGCGAGTTCGAGGTGCTGTTCGAGCTCGGGCGCGTCGAGGAGGCGCTCACCGTGGCGCGCCTCGTCCGCCAGCCCAAGGCCGAGGCCCAGGCCCTGGGGCGCCTGGGCAAGGTCGACGAGGCGCTGCGGATCCTCGAGGAGCGGGGGCTGGGCCGCGAGCGGGCGGAGCTCCTCCTGCGCAGCGGGCGCCACGCCGAGGCCGCGCGCGCGTTCGGCGAGCTGGGCGACCTCTACGCCCAGGGCCTCGCCCTCGAGGCCGGCGGCAACGCCGCCGCCGCGCGCCGCGCCTTCGAGGACGCGCGCGACCCGATCATGCTCGACCTGCGCCACGAGTGGCTCCCGAAGGTGACCCAGGCCGAGGAGGTCCTGCGGCGCGCGCCCGACGCGATCGCGCGCGAGCGGGCGCGCATGCGCCTGGCGAAGGCCCTGGGCGCCGTCTCGGAGCAGTACGAGCGCCTGGCGCTGGTCTACGCGCGCACCGGGCAGGCGCAGAACCAGACCGTGACGCTGGCTCAGAACGCCAAGCGCTTCGCGGAGCGGCAGCGGGACACGCTGATCGACGGCGAGGGGGCGGCGGCCGACGAGTACGGCAAGCGCGCCGTGACCTACTTCAAGCTCCCCGAGCGCATCGCGCTCCTGGAGCAGCGGATCCGCGAGTACGGCCAGGCCGCGCCGCCCGCCCCCCCGGGCCCGGGGGCCACCCCCCCCCAGCCGCCCCGCCGGCGCTGAGGGGGCCGGGCAACTTTCTGCGACTCCCTGGCGACGCGTCGGCGGGGGTGGATACAATCTCCTGCGAGCGTCCGGTCACCTCCGGCCGCCTGTCCAGCGAACGCAGCCCTGTCGCGGGGCCGCCGTCGAAGGTCGGGTCGAGGGGTCGAGTGCGTCGGGCGCCGCATCCGAGGTGCCTGCATCCGCTGACGGCGAGGGTCCGGAGCCGCTAGAACGGCCCCGACCACCGAAAATCACCCTGGGCCGTGACCCTGTGCGCCAGCTTCCGCGTCGAGCCACGACGCGCCGGCGCCGGGCGGCCTCCGCCGGCGGGCAGCCTCGAGGAGCTGTGCGTTGCCCATAGAGATGTCGAAGGTCTTCCCCGACCCCAAGAAGGGCGGCCCGGCCGCCAAGAAGGGTGACCCGGCCCGGCCGGCGCCCGGCCCGAGCATCTACGACCTCGCCCGCCCGGCCCCCGCCGGGCCCGAGGCCCGCCGCGCCGGCGGCAACGGCGTCTGACGCTGCCCGCGAGGGCGCTGACGCCTGCCGCAAGCCCAGCCCGCGAGGGCGAGCGGACGCCCGCCGCCGGCCCGCTTCCGCGAGGGCGCGGACTCGTCGCCGGCCCGCCGACGCGCCCGCCGGCCCGCCCGCGAGGGCGATTACCCGCCGCCGGCCTGCGAGGGCGGCGTGAGGCCCGCCGCCGGCCTGCCCGCGAGGGCGACGAGGATCGCCGCCGGCCGGCGCGCGACGTCCGTGAGGACGACGCCTCCGCGGAGACCGAGGAGACGCCGCGGCGCCGCTCCAACCGCCGCGACCGGCGGCACGACGGCGAGGCGGCGCGCGCCAGCGCCGAGTCGGCGCGCCTCGAGTCGGCGCGCCTCGAGCCGGTGCTCGACGACGGCGAGCTCGGCGGTAAGTTCCGCCAGTTCCCGCTCTCGCCGCCCGTGCTCAAGGCCATCCACGACATGGGCTGGCGCGAGCCGTCGGAGATCCAGTCGCTGGTGATCCCGCTGGCCCTCACCGGCCGCGACGTGGTCGGCCAGGCCAAGACCGGCACGGGCAAGACCGGCGCCTTCGCGATCCCCTGCGTCGAGCGCTTCCGCGCGCGCGAGGCGGCCGGCCAGCGCGGCCGGTCGCCCGTGGTGCTCGTGCTGGCGCCCACGCGCGAGCTGGCCGTGCAGGTCCACGACCAGTTCGACCACCTCTCCGGCCACGCGCGCATGCGGAGCGTGGCCATCTACGGCGGCGCGCCCATGGAGCCGCAGCTCCGCGCCCTGCGCGAGGGCGCCGACGTGGTCGTCGGCACCCCGGGCCGCGTGATGGACCACGTGCGCCGCGGGACGCTCCGGCTCGATGCGATCCAGTGCCTCGTCCTCGACGAGGCCGACCGCATGTTCGACCTCGGCTTCCGCGACGACATCTACTGGATCAGCCGGCGCCTGCCGAGCGAGGGCCGCCAGACGCTGCTCCTGTCGGCCACGATCGCGGGCGAGGTGCTCAAGCTGGCGCAGGAGGTCACGAGCGACCCCGAGCTGGTCTACACGGCGCCCGAGGGCACCGATCTGACCGTGAACACGGTCGAGCAGTTCTACGTGGCGGTCGACCCCGAGCGGAAGCTCGACTTGCTCGTGCGCCTGATCGAGGACGAGGCGCCCGAGAAGGGCATGGTCTTCACGCGCACGAAGCGCGGCGCCGACAAGGTGGCCGAGAAGCTGCGGCAGCGCGGGCAGGACGCGGGCGAGATCCACGGCGACCTGAAGCAGAAGCGGCGCGAGCAGATCCTGGAGAGCTTCCGCGAGGGCGGGCTGCACCTCATGGTGTGCACCGACGTCGCCGCGCGCGGGCTCGACATCCAGGGCGTGACGCACATCTTCAACTTCGACGTGCCGGAGAACCCCGAGGACTACGTCCACCGCGTCGGCCGCACGGCGCGCATGGGCAAGCGCGGCCGGGCGTTCACCTTCGTCACGCGCGAGGACGGCGACGCGGTCACGCCGATCGAGAAGCTGATCAACAAGGAGATCCCGCGCTTCGCGATCGACGGCTTCCGCGCCCAGGCCAACGAGGACGAGCGCGCGGCGAGCACCGTCGGCCGGGCGGCCGGCCTGGCCGACCACCCGCTGGCCAAGAAGCTCTCGCCGGCGCTCCTGGCGATCCTCAACGAGCGCCGCGGGCGCGGCGGCCCCACGCGCGGCGGCCCGCGCCCCGGCGGCGGCGGCGGCGGGCGTGACCGGGCCTGCGGCGGCGGCGGCGGCGGGCGCGACCGGGGGCGCGGGGGCAGGCGCTAGCCGGCCCGGAGGCGCCAGAGAGCTCGAGAGCTCCCCCGACCGCCGCTCGTCCCCCACCCGCCAGAGCGAGCGATGGGGACGGGCGAAACGGGCCGGTTCGTGCCCTTCCGGGGCTCCCACCCATCGCCCGCCCCTCGCGAGCGCATCACCAAGCGATGAAGACGGGCGAAACGGGCCGGTTCGTGCCCTTCCGGGGCTCCCACCCGTCGCCCGCCCCTCGCGAGCGCATCACCAAGCGATGAAGACGGGCGAAACGGGCCGGTTCGTGCCCTTCCGGGGCTCCCACCCGTCGCCCGCCCCTCGCGAGCGCATCACCAAGCGATGAGGACGGGCGAAACGGGCCGGTTCGTGCCCTTCCGGGGCTCCCACCCGTCGCCCGCCCCTCGCGAGCGCATCACCAAGCGATGAAGACGGGCGAAACGGGCCGGTTCGTGCCCTTCCGGGGCTCCCACCCGTCGCCCGCCCCTCGCGAGCGCATCACCAAGCGATGAAGACGGGCGGAACGGGCCGGTTCGTGCCCTTCCGGGGCTCCCACCCGTCGCCCGCCCCTCGCGAGCGCATCACTCAGCGCTGAAGACGGGCGGAACGGGCCGGTTCGTGCCCTTCCGGGCTCCCACCCATCGCCCGCCCCTCGCGAGCGCATCACTCGTCGCAGGGATTACTCGCCGCCCAGCTCCTTGGGCCGCTTCCACTGGCGCGTGGCGTAGTAGCTGTCGTGCTTCATGCGCAGGAAGTCCGAGAACCACAGGTTCATCGCCTGGTCGCTCGGCTCCATCTCGCGCGTGAAGCGGTAGCTGCCGTGCGTGGCCTGGGCCACGCGGTCGAGGGCGCGCAGGCCGATCAGCCCCTGGAAGCTGGCGTCCATGATGCGGCCCACGCCGAAGGTCACCTGCGCCTTGCCGCCGGGCAGGTCGAGCTGCAGCGTGCCGGTGCGCCGCTCGCACTCGAGGCGCAGGAGGAGCTGACGCATGGCGTCGGGGACCTCGAGCGAGCCCTTCACCTCGGGCCCCTGCTCGCTGAACAGGGCCACACTGTCGGGCGCGTCCTCGATCAGCGCCGGCACGGGCGAGCGCTCGTCGAGGCCGTGCACGTCGACCGTCAGGGCGTAGGGCCCGACCGTGACGCGGACGCTGCCCGTCGGCAGCGGCTCGGCGCGGCCGATCACGTCGCGGCCGTTGACGTTCGTGCCGTTCTGGCTGCCGTTGTCGTAGAGGACGGGCCGGTCCGCGTCCTGGTCCCAGCGCAGCGTCGCGTGGAAGCGGGAGACGACCGAGTCGCGCAGGACGATGTCGTTCTCGTGGTGGCGGCCGATGCGCAGCGCCTCGCCCGGTCGGAGCTGGCGGGGGCCGGCGTCGCCGCCGCGCACCATGGCCCACCGCTCCCTGCTCCGGGCTTCCGTCATGGCCTCATGCTTACCTCACCGGGGCCAAAATGCAAAACCCCATGACCCTGCGCGCGTCGCCGCTCACGGCGGCGGCCAGCCCGTGAGGATCGCGCGGGCCTCCGCGCTCGCGCACACCCGCCGCACCTGGCGCTCTCCCTTACGCCGCGCCCGCCGGCGTAGCGCCGGGAAGCGCTCCGGGTTGAGCACGAAGCTGGTGTGGCGCAGGTGCCCCACGTGCGCCTCCACGAGCGGGTGGGGCAGCAGCGCCGCCCGGTGACCGCGGGCAAGGAGGTCGTGGTGCAGCCGCTCCCCGACCGTCTGCGAGGCGCCCCCGGGGCCCACGGCCGGCAGGAACGAGAGCCCGTGGGCCCGCAGGAGGTCGACCCGGTAGAGGGCGTGGCACGGGCGCACGTAGCGCGCCTCCGGCCCCGGCTGGCGGCCGCGGAGCCAGGCCCACAGCCGCTGCGCGCGCCCGCCGGGGAACTTGGTGGCGCCGGCGTGCGACGCGTCCTCGGCCTCGAGCGCCGCCAGCCACGGGTCGTGCCAGCCGGGGCGCCGGGCCCAGGCGTCGGAGTCGAGGGTGAAGGCCAGCGGCGTCTCGACCAGCGACAGCCCGACGTCCAGCGCGGCGCCGTGGTCGGCGGCGCCGTCGTTCTTCGCGTCCTCGCGCGTGACCAGCTGGACGAGGCCCCTGGCGGCCGCCTGCTCGGCGGCGGCCCGCGAGGCGTCGGTCGAGCGGTTGTCGACCACGAGCACGCGGTGGGGGGCCGTCGTGAACCGGGCGAGGCTCGCCAGGCACAGGCGCAGCATGGGTCCCGAGTTCCAGTTCGGTACGACGACGGTGAAGCGCGGGCTGTCCATAGGCCTCCCGGGCCCCTTCTGGTAGCATTCCCCCCTCAATTCGAGGGAGTCCATGGCAGTCAACCTGACTCAGATCCGCAAGGGCATGGTCGTCAAGCTCGAGGGCCAGAACTACCAGGTCGTCGATCTCGAGCACCGCACGCCCGGCAACCTGCGCGCGTTCGTCCAGCTCAAGCTGAAGAACATGTCGAACGGCTCGCAGTTCACCAAGCGCTTCTCGGCCGACGAGCAGCTCGAGACGGTGTTCCTCGAGAAGCGCTCGGCGCAGTACCTCTACCCCGAGGGCAAGACCTACGTCTTCATGGACAACGAGACGTACGAGCAGTCGAACCTCGGCGAGGAGGTCGTCGGCGACAAGATGGGCTTCATCCCGCTCAACAGCGACGTCGTCGTCATGTACCTCGACGGCACCGCCTGCGACCTCGAGCTCCCGTCGTCGGTGATCCTCGAGGTGACCGAGTCGGAGCCGTCGATCCGCGGCAACACGGCCACGAACGTGACCAAGAAGGCCGTCTGCAACACGGGCCTCGAGATCAAGGTCCCGCAGCACATCGACGTGGGTGACCGGGTCGTGATCGACACGCGCGACGGCTCGTTCCTGGGGCGCTCCAACAAGGAGTGACGCCGGCGCCCGGGCCGGGCGGGGCACCTGCCCCGGGTCCGGGGCCGTGGTCCAATCCCGGCGCCCGCCGTTGGCGGGGGGGAGACCCATGCGCGCAGCCCTGACCCGCGGCCTGACCCGCGGTCTGACCATCGGCTTGACCGGGGGCCTGCTCCTGGCCCTGGCCCCGGCCGCCCAGGCCGACGAGGTGCGCGTCGCCGCCACCTGGGACGACGGCCTGGCCGAGGCCCAGCGGCGCAACGTGCCGGTGCTCGTCGTCCTGCAGCGCGACGGCCGTCAGCCGTTCGTCCAGCACTTCCAGCAGCCGGCCTTCGCCCAGTTCCTCAACGACCGGGCGGTCGTCATCGTCGGCCACCAGCGCGGCGGCCACGAGCCGGTGAAGCGCGTCGACCGGCGCGAGCGGCGCGAGGTCGACGCCTGCCCGCTCTACGGGGCGGTCGAGTGCAAGGCGCACGAGGAGGTCTTCGAGCGCTACGCCGGCCGCTTCGACTACACCGACCTCCCCGCCGCGTTCATCTGCCGCCCCGACGGGCGCGCCGCCCTCGACGGCGTCGAGCGCATGGCGCCGGCCGCGATCATGCAGAAGCTCGGCGAGGCCCAGACCGGCCTGGGCGAGGGGCTGTTCGCCTCCGAGATCGAGCGGCTCGAGCGCAAGCTGCAGAAGGGCGACGAGAAGCTGCAGGAGGGCAAGCTCGGCGCGGCCCGCAAGGTCTACGAGGCCGAGCTGGAGGCGGCCCGCAAGCCGCTCCTCCGCGCGACCTGCGAGGAGCGCGTCACGCGCCTCGACGCGCGGGCCCTCGAGCTGATCGAGGAGGCCCGGGGGCTCTCGGGCAAGAACCGCACCGACACGCTGCACCGCATCGAGCGCGAGATGCGCGGCCGCCCGCCCGCCGAGCGGGCGGCGGAGGTCCTGCGCGAGGTGCAGGGGCAGTAGACGTCAGCATGGCGCGGCGGCGACCAGCTCGCGCAGCCGCGCGGCGGCGCCGTCGCTGGGCGCCCGCAGGCCGTCGACCCGCGTGACGAGCTCGCCGTCGGGGCCGAGGACGACGAGCGAGGACGTGGGGTCGAACCCGCCGTTTACATCGCGCCGGGGGCGCGCGCTCACCCGCGCCCGCAGGCGAGCGCGACGGCCAGGACCAGCGGGAGGTGCACGAGCGTGGCCGCGAACAGCCGGCGCGCGGCGGCCGCGCTGCGCGCGCGGGCGAGGTCGAGGGCCAGCGCGACCAGGGGCGCGCCGAGGAGGGCGCAGACCAGCGCGGCGGCGGCCCCGCCGAGGACGAGGCCCAGCGCCCCGCCGACGAGGACCGTCGCCTCGGCGCCGGCGACCGCGGCGATCGTGGTGGCGCGGCCGCTCGGGTCGACCACGGCGAGGGTGCGCAGGCCGCCGCGGGCGTGGTCCACGCGGTGGACCCAGTCGATCGCGGCCACGTGCGGCACCTGCCAGGCGAGGAGCAGGGCGAAGAGGACCAGCGCGCCCGCGTCGAGGGCGCCGCCGGCCGCCGTCCAGCCCACGAGCGGCGGGAGCGCCCCGGCCACGGCGCCGGGGAGGAAGGCCAGCGGCGTGCGCGGCTTGAGCGGGGTGTAGACGAAGGCGTAGAGGGCGCCGCCGAGCGCCGTCAGGAGGGCCGGGAGGGCGCCCGCGAGGGCGACCACGAGCGCGCAGCCGGCGAGGAGGAGGCCGGCCGCCACGAGGCTCGCCGCCCGCGCATCGAGCCGACCGGCGGGCAGCGGGCGCGCGGCGGTGCGGGTCATCGTCCGGTCGCGGTCGCGCTCGAGCACCTGGTTGAGGGCGCAGGCGCCCAGCGCCGCGAGCGTCGCGCCCAGGGCCGCCGCCGCGGCCGCGGATAGCGCCGGGGCGGGCGCGAGCGCCGCGCCGGCGACGACCGTGACCGAGACCAGGACGTTCAGGCGCGCCTTGGTGAGCGTGGCCAGGTCCGCGAGGAGCGTCGGGCGGAGGCGGGTCGAGGCGCTCGCGGGCGCGTGGCTGGCGACGACGGTCATGACGCCCCTCCCTCAGTGCCAGCTGAAGCCCGACAGGCGGTCGAACAGGACCACGCGCCGCTGGCCGCGCGTGAGCTCGAAGGTGTCGACCGAGACGTGCTCCCACACCTGCTCGTCGTGGCCGTCGCCCACGGCGACCTCGACCCGGCGCGTCCCCGGGGCCAGCGGCAGGCGCTCGATCGCCACGCTCGCGCCGTCACCCCACAGGCCGGCCGGCGCGACGACCCGCTCGAGGGCCACGGCGCCGTCGACCGCCACGCGCAGACGGACGGCGGCCCGGCGGCGCTCGGTGATCGTGTCGCGGCGCATGTGCGGGAGCATGGCCTCGCGCTCGGCCGCCGTGACCGGCCGCGACACCTCGCTCACCTGGCCCGGGTGCTTGAACGACACGACGAGCTCCGCCTGCGCGAGCGCGGGCGGCGCGTAGGGCGCCTCGCTCACGAGGACCACCCCGGCCGCCAGGGCGCCGGCGACGAGCGCCACGAGCGTCCACCGGCGCCGCCGGACGCGCGGGTCTGGCCTCGCCCCCAGGCGCGGAGCGTGGCGGCCGCCCGCGTCAGGGCGGCAGGTCGCCCGGCGGCACCTCGACGACGCGGGCCCGGGCGGGGTCGACCTTGTCGAGGCGCAGGGCCGGGGCGCGCCCGCCGGCGAGCCGCTCCTGCGTCCAGGCCGTCCCCTCGCGCTGGCGGCAGCTCCCGGCGGGGCAGGCCGCCACGAGCACGCCGGCCGCGCCGCGGCGCAGGGCGCGCTCGACCGACAGCGCGTGGACCCAGCCGGCGCAGGGGACCTCGAGCACGCGGTAGCCGGGGAGCGCGGCGCAGGCCCCCGTGCCCGGGTCGACGTCGAGCCGCGCGACCTCGCCGCACACGAGCGCCAGGTGCTCGTCGGGCCGCGCCGCGGCCAGCCAGCCCTCGACCTGGCGCCGCGCCTGGTCGGTGCGCAGCCACGGGAGCCCGATCGCCACGGGGTCGCAGGAGCCGGCGCAAATGCCGCAGGCGACGCAGCGCGCCGGATCGACGACGGCCACGCGCGGGACGTCGGCCCGGCCGCCGGCGGGCCGCGGCGCCAGCGTGATCGCGTCGAACGGGCAGTCGCGCGCGCACAGGGCGCAGGCGTTGCACTTCGCCTCGTCGACCGTGGCCGCCGGCGCGGGGCCGACGGCAGGCGCCCGGGCGAGCGCCCACGGCAGCGAGATCGCCAGGGCGCCGCCGCCGAGGACCAGCGCCCACAAGGCGCCAGCGCCGAGGCGGTCGGTCAGGGCCAGGCCGGCCAGGTACCAGGCGTCGATCGTCAGCCGCCCGGGCGTCGCGGTCATCGCCGCCGGCGCGGCGCTCGTCGCCGGATGGACGAGCGAGGCCGCGAGCAGCGCGCCGAGCACCCAGGCCGTCATCGCGCGCCCGGTGAGGAAGCGCGGCCGCGAGAGGCGCGTGAGGTGCAGCCACAGCGCCACGCCCATGGCCAGCGGCAGGAGCATGTGCAGGAAGAAGACGACGAAGAACAGGAGCGAGTTGACGCTCCCGTCGGTGAGGAACGAGCGGCTCAGCGGGTCCGAGAAGATCGGCAGCCCGTCGAGCAGGCGGCCGGTGCCCAGGGCCACGAGCTGGGCGCGCTCGTCCCATACGAGCCAGTAGCCCAGCCAGCCGACGAGCCACAGGAGCGCGAGGAGGACGAGGCCCGTGACCCACGCCACCCAGCGCGGGCCGGCGAGCCGGCGCGCGGCCAGGAGGCGCAGGGCGTGGAGGAGCACGAACGCCATGCAGGCGTCCGACGCGTAGCGGTGGAGCGAGCGCACGAGGCCCGCCGTCCAGGGCGCCGCCGCCATGGCCTCGATCGACGCGTGCGCCTGGTGGACGCTCGGCGTGTACCAGATGAGGAGGACGACCCCGCTGACGATCGAGGCGAGGAGCGTCGTGTTGGCGATCGCGCCCGTCTGCGTGAGCGGGTTCATGTCGGGCGGGACGAGGCGCTCCACCCACGCGTCCAGGCGCCCGAACGCCGCGTCGGCGCGCCGCCAGACGGCCTCGCCGCGCAGCGGCGGCTCGCCCGCCGCGGCGGGCGGCGCTCCGACGACGGCCCCCGCCGCGCGGGTCACCGCGGGCTCGTTCGCGGGGGCGTGCGCCCCCGCGGCCTCCCACCGCGCTCGCGCGCCTGGGCCTCTCGGGGGCTCATCGCTGGAGCCGGCGAGCGCGGTCACTACTTGGCGACCTCCTGCTCGCGCACGAGCGCGCGCAGGCCCTCGACGAGCCACTGCTCCTGCAGGTCGCCCAGGCCGAAGCGGAAGGCGACGCGGCCGCGGCGGTCGACGAGCAGGAAGACGTTCGTGTGGTCGATCACCCCGGTCGCCGGGTCGCGCTTGCGGGCCACGCCGATCGCGTCGAGCGTCCGCTCGACCCGATCGATCGGCCCCGTGAGCAGGCGGAACGCCGGCGACGAGACGCCCTGCCCCTCGGCCATGCGGGCCATCGCCGCCGGGTCGTCGCGCCCGGGGTCGAGGGTCACGCCGAGGACCGTGACCTCGGCCCGCTCGTCGGGGTCGAGCGCCGCGAGGGCCGACCGCGCCTGGCCGAGGATCATGGGGCAGGTGGCGCTGCACGTGGCGTAGACGGCCGTGAGGACGACGACCTGCCCGCGGAGGTCGGCCAGGCGCACGCGCGCGCCGTCCTGGTCGACGAGGTCGACGTCGGGGGCCGGGAGCGACGTGCGCAGCCGCTCGGCCGGGAACACGGTCGGGTCGACCGCCTCGTCGACGTCCGCCCGCCAGAGCGCGACCGCCGCCAGGGCGCAGCCGCCGGCCAGGAGGCCGGCCGCGGCCACGTAGGGGAGGAGCGCCCGCGGCGCGCGCCGCGTGATCCGCGTCAGCGGCCGCCACCACACGGCGGCCACGAGCCCGCAGAGGATCGCCGGGTCGACGACGATCATCACCACGTAGGCCGGCTGCAGCCGCCCGCTCGCCGGGTCGTAGCCGAAGCACCAGACCTTCATCTCCTCGGCGAAGCGCGCCAGCGGCCCGGCGTCCTCGGGCACGAGGAGCAGCGAGAGGAGGAGGAGCTGGACGAACACGAGCAGCGGCAGCACCAGCGCCGGAAAGCGCCACGACGCGATGGACCGCTGCAGGCCGCGCAGGCTGAAGGTCATGGGTCCTCCTCGGGGATCTGGGCCGCTGCGGGGAACGAGGGCGAGGCGATGTCGCGCGCGGACGAGCGAGCGAGTCCGCGCGCGACAGCGCCCGCCATCGTGCGCCGCACAGCTATCTCACGTGCCAGACGTCGGCGAGCGCCTTCCAGTTGGCGAAGTAGTAGATGGCGAACGAGGCGAGGAAGATCAGCGTGAGCACGAACGTCCCGGGCGTGTGATGGTTGTCGTCATGCTCGGCCTTGCCGGCGAGGGCCGCCTGCGCGCGCTCGGCCGCCCACCGATCGAGCGGCACCTCGCGCGGATCGGGCGCCGGGCCGGGGGGAACGTCGGGCACTTCACTCACGTGGCACCTCTCTTGGCCTACCAGGCCGCCATGGGCGCGCCCCGGTTGGAGCGCCCGGTGAACACGGCGGCGACGGTGAGGCCGATGAACAGGGCGAGGCCGAGGAAGGAGAGCACCGCGCCCACCCCCAGGACGCCGAGCATGAGGTGGGCGGAGGCGTCGAAGCCGGCGGGGAAGGTCGCGCCGGTGAAGTCGACGTCCCAGTGGCGCCGCGGCACGCCGTAGGACCCGGCGAAGGACATGCCCATGGCCATGAACGTCACGCCGCCGGCGAACAGGTACGGCTGGACGCGCGCCAGGCCGCGCAGGTGGAACTCGCGCTGGAAGAGCAGGGGCACGAGGTAGTAGCAGAGCCCCATGAAGGCCAGCGTCGTGCCGCCGACGACGGTCATGTGGAAGTGGCCGGGGATGCGCAGCGTGTTGTGGGCGAGGATGTTGATCTGCTGCGTCCCGAGGGTCACGCCCGTGATCCCGCCGCCGAAGCCGAAGATCACCAGGGAGAGGAAGAACGCCGAGAAGCCGGGGTTCTTCCAGGGCGCGGCGGCGAGCCAGCCGAAGAGGCCCTTGTCGTGGCCCTTCCTGCGCATGGCCACCTCGACCGAGGCCGGCACGGTGAAGCCGTGGATCATGGACGCCAGCACGGCCAGGTACATGGCGTACGACGTGTTCCAGATCTTCCAGGTGGCGCTCACGCCCGGGTCGACCAGGAGGTGGTGGGCCGAGGCGATGTTGATGAACAGGATGTAGAAGACGAACGCGGCCCGGCACACGGCCTGGTTGAGCGGCTTGGCGCCGGTGGTCAGCGTGGCCAGCAGGTACCACACCGAGACCATGGCGCAGACGTTGATCTGCTGCGACGCGTGGCCCAGGCCCCACCACACGAGGCGGTACCAGCCCGGGTCGATGGTCTTTACGAGGCCGAGCGACCAGAGGAAGGTCGGCACCATGACGACGGCGCCGTGGAGCAGCGTGAACACGGCGATGATCGCGGCGGCCGTGGCGCCGAACACGACGAGCGGCACGCTCCCCTCGTAGGTTTGGTCGCGGCGCGCGATGTAGATCGTCGCGAAGTAGTTGATGACGCCGATCAGGGCGCCGACGGCCACGAGGATGATCGCCAGGTAGAAGAGCGGGTGCGCCATGAGGGGCACGTACGACGTCATGAGCACGTCGCCCTTGCCGATCATGACGATCACGTTGGCCAGCGCCCCGCCCGCGCCCATGAGGCCGAAGCAGGCCCAGGCGAGCTTCGTCGAGGCGAGGCGCGAGTTGAGCAGCGTCGTCCCGGCGAAGTACAGGATCCCGATCTCGAGCGAGAGGATCCAGAAGATCAGCATGTTCAGGCCGTGCAGCGTGAGCACGCGGTAGTACCAGTCGGCGGGCAGCAGGTGCACGGCCGGCCAGCGGGTCAAGCCGAGCAGGATCGCGGCGACGCCGCCGATCAGCAGGAACACGACGGCCATGACGGCGTGCAGGCGGATGAACCGCTGCGCGTCGAGGCACACGGGCAGGCCCGTCGTGTCGCAGGCGCGGACGAGGCCAGGGAGGTGGTTGCCAGGCACGTGGGTCCTCCTACTCGACCAGCAGCTTGCCGGTCATGAGGTGGTGGCCGATCCCGCAGAACTCGTTGCAGATCACCTGGAACTCGCCCGTCTGCGTGGGGGTGATCGTGAGGACGTGGTCGTAGCCCGGCATGACCTGGAAGTTCATGTTCAGGGGCAGGAGGGCGAAGCCGTGCTGCAGGTCCATGGAGGACATGTGCAGCCGGTAGGTCTGGCCCTTCCTCAGCTTGAGGATCGGGTACCAGCTCCACATCTGCGCCTGCAGGTAGGCGTCGCCGCCGGGCGGCGGCTCGACGACGGGCCAGCCCTCGTCCTCGCCCACCTGGTGGGCGTCGACGAACTTGCCGACGCGCTCGGCGAACTGCGCCGGGGTGACGGCGTACGACTCGCCGGTGCTGTTCTGCTTCCCGCGGAAGTGCCAGAACGGCATCATGATCGTCATCACCACGCACCAGGCGAGCGCGAGGCCGACCCAGGCGCGCTCGGCGCCGCCGGGCGCGCGAAACCATCCGGGAGGCGGGCAGTCGATGCTCACGCGGTCCTCCTACGGCAGCCGGGCTTCGGGCATGAGCGCCAGCTCGATCCATCCCCACACCGTGTAGGAGAGGGTCGGCACGACCACCCCGAGCACCAAGAGGAGCCAGGGGTTGTCGAACAGGCGCTCGATCGGATGCGGCTTCCTGGGCTCGGTCACGCGACGACCTCCTCCTGCGCGGGGTCGGCCGCGCGTGCGCGCCACGCCGCCCCGACGATGGTGACGAACAGCGCCCCGCCGGCGACGGCGACCAGGCCGCCGAGGCCCATGACGGCGAGGCCGACGGTCTCGCTGGTGGTGCGCACGACCTGCTCGGCCCCGTACGCCTTGCGGGCCAGGCCGTAGAGGCCCGAGAAGGCGAAGCCGATCGCGAACACGACCTGCCCCGCGCCGTAGACGAGCGGCTGCCAGCGGGTGAGCGGGCGCAGGCGCGCCGGGATCGGCGCGCCGAGCGGCTCGAGGAGCAGGTAGGTGAGCGCCATGAACGACGCGGTCACGCCGCCGACCGACGCGTGGTAGTGGGCGGGGATCACGGTGTTCGAGCCGGAGATCGCCGCGCCGAGGCACATCCCGAGGACGGTCAGGGACGCCGAGGCCACGAAGCCCGCCACGCGGGCGTCGGCGAGGAGGCCCGACAGCCGCCCGTCGCGGCGGGCGCGGGCCACGGCGCGCGCGCAGAGGACGAGCAGGACCAGGAGCGCCGGCGCGATCCCCCAGCGCATGAGGCTGGTGAAGCCGGTGTGCGAGACGATGTCGGCCGGCCCCCTCGCGGCGAGGAGCGGGCCCGCCAGGAGCGGCGCGACGAGCACGGCGAAGAGCGCGCTGGCGGCGCCGCGGCCCACCGGCGCCTCGCCCAGGGCGGCCGTCAGCAGGAGGATCCACGCGGCCGCCATCGCGCAGGCGCTGGCGGCCTGGAGGATGTGGCCGGGGCCCCAGAACACGAGCTCCCAGCGCGCGTCGGGGAGGAAGCCGTCGGGCGTGGCCGCGACCGCGGCGACCAGGGTCGCCAGGGCCAGGAGGACGGCCACCCCGGCCGCGCGGAGGCCGACCCGGGCGGCCGGCGGGACCGGCACCTGCCCCGCCGGCGCCTCGCGCCCGGGGAGGAGGCGGCCGTCGGCGAGGGCCAGGACCGTCCCCAGGGCGATCGCGCCCAGCGCGACGAGGTGCAGCGGGTGGTCCAGGACGGGGACGTAGTTGCAGAGGATCGGCGCGGCGTCGGGGTTGAACATGCCGACGAGGAGGAGGAGCACCCCCAGGGCGGCCACGCCGGCGCCGGCGCGCGAGAGGCCCGCCGCCGGCCGGCGGCAGGGGAGGAGCGCCACCAGCCCCGCGAGGAAGGCGTAGAACCACACGACGAGGGCCAGGTCGACGTGGACGACCAGGCAGCGGCGGAAGAACCCGCCGCCGCTCGTGACGCCCAGGAGCGGCAGGAGCCGGCCCACGACCAGGAGCACCGCCGTCAGGCCGGCGAGGAGCAGCGTCCCGAGCGACAGCGCCAGCCAGGCGCGCGCGGCCGGGAGGTCCTGCGCCGGCGGCGCCCGCCGCGCGCGCGCGGGGAGCGGCGAGCTCCGCTCCAGCGTCAGCCCCTCGCGCTCGCTCACGGCCGCTCCTGACCGGACTCAGAGGACAATCATGTCCGCTGTGTCCGTGGCTCACTATCGCCGCTCACTCAGTGGACCGTCAAGTCTGCTGAGCGGACGCGGCGTGACCTGCGCCTGGCGGGCGCGTGATCCGGATCAAGCGCAGCCGTCTTCGGACCCGACGCGGTCCAGGCGGCGGGTCGGCTCGGCGGCAGTGTGCTCGCCCTTCAGGGCATGTGCTGCCATGCTGGGCGGGTGGTCGAGTTGCGCTGCGACGCCTGTGGCATGGTCCGCGCCGTCCCGGAGGAGTCCCCGTGCGCCGACGTCGGCTGTGACGGGCGCTTCCGGAGCACGGCCGAGCCGCGTGGGGTCGGCGGCTCGCTGGGAGAGCCCCTGGCATTCACCGTCTGGTGGGTGGTGGCGACCTTCGTGTTGGATCTCTTGCGGCAGGTGCTGTGGAGCTGAACGACCCGTCGGCGATCGCCAGCGCAGCTCAGGCTCGGCGAGTGGTGATCCGGTCGCATCCTGGTCCGACCTCGTCGGCGAGCCTCGGGTCGTGCGCCACAGCTTCTCGCGCAGGACGGACTGGAGGCCGAGGGGAGCCATCGGTCTCTCACTGGACGTCCGCGTCGCCTGAGCGGCCGCGCGGGGGTAGAATGTCCTCGCCGCGGCGAGCGAACGGCGGCGGAGGGCGGTGTGGCCAAGAGCAAGCCTGGACGCGCGCGGCGGCGGGGCGCGGAGCGGGCCGAGCGCGGCGAGATGCACCTGTCGGCGACGGCGGAGTACGCCCTGCGCGCGATGACGCATCTGGCCAGCCTGCCGCCCGGGAGCAGCGCCCGCGCCGCCGACCTGGAGGCGGTCACCGGGACCTCGGCGCCCTACCTGGCGAAGGTGCTCCGCCGGCTCGTGGTCGCGGGCCTGCTCGACTCCCGCAAGGGGCACCACGGCGGCTTCGCCCTGGCCCGCCCGCCCGCGGAGGTGCGCTTCGCCGACATCCTGCAGGCCGTCGGGCACCGCCCCGACCCCACCCGCTGCGCGTTCGGCTGGGGCGAGTGCGACCCCGACGCGCCGTGCCCCCTGCACGACGCGTGGAGCCAGCTCACGGCGTCGTTCCGCGACTGGGCGACGACGACGACGCTCGCGGGGGTCCGGCCGGCCACCGGGCGCCGCCTGCCGCGCGCGCGAGGGCCCCGGGCCTGAGCGGCCTCAGGCCCGGCCGGGCTCGAACACGTCGCGGACCCACGTCCAGACCGCGACGGTCGCGGGCATGCCGACCGTGCTGGCCGCCAGCGCCACGACCTGCTCCACCTCCTGGCGCGAGCAGCCGGCGGCCACCGCCTTGCGCACGGCGGAGTGGACCGCGCCCTCGCGCATGGCGCCGACCGAGAGGGCCAGCTTCACCAGCCGCCGCGTCCTGTCGTCGAGGGGGCCCTGGTCGCCGGCCTGGTGCAGGAGGTCCCAGGCCTTCCCGAGCGTGGGGAAGCGGTCGACGAACTCGTTGAACGTCCCGGGCGGCCGGGTGTCGATGGGCGGCCGGGTGGGCTGTGGGTCCTGGGTCATCGGGTCGCCTCCTGTGAGCTCGACTCTCGCCGGGCGGGCGCGCCAGGTCCAGCGGCGCCCCGGGCGGTCACACGGCCGTCGCCCCGAGCACCTCCTGCTCGAGCCGGTCGATCCGCGCCAGCGCGCGCGCGTAGCCGCCGGGGCCGAGGGCGTCCTCGTCCACCCCGGCGTAGGCCGCCGTGAGCGCCTCGGCGGCGCCGACCGGCAGGAGCTCGCGCGCCATGCGGAAGAGGACGAGGTTCTCCTTGTCGATGTGGTCGCGCAGGAGCCCCGTGTAGCTCGCCGCCGCCCGCGAGAGGCGCACGGCGGCGCCGGCCTCGTCGCGGCGCAGGTCGTCGAGGGCCGCGGCCATGGTCGAGAGCTCCGCGCGCCCGAGGTCGTGCTCGCGGAGCATGACCCCGATCGGGCCGGCGTGGCGGGGCAGGCCCGCCTGCTCGAGCGCCGGGAACAGGTGGCGCTCCTCCTTGCCGTGGTGGGCGCCGTCCGCGAACGTGCGCAGGAGCTCGAGGCACTCGGCGATGCGGTCGAAGGGTCGCTCGCCCTCGCGCACCTGGCGCGCCAGGCGGTCGAGCACCAGCAGGAGGACGAGGATCCGCTCGTGCTCCTCCTCGAGGACGTGGGTCGGGGTCATGGGGTCTCCTCCGCGCGCTCGGCCCGGCAAATGCGGTGCCTGCCCCCCGGTCGCCGGAGCCCTCGGGCGGACGGCACCCGCGTCACGGCGACGTGACCGCGGACGGCGAGAGGGTCATGCGGGTGAGACGGCCGTCAGGCGAAGCGGGCCTCGTCAGGGCAGGGGAAGGCCTCGGCCGGCACGCCGCGCCCGCGCGTCGCCTCGGCGAGCGCCTCGAGGCGGGCGGCCGGCACGGGCAGGACGCCCGGCAGGGTCGTCCCCCGGTCGAGGGTGGTCAGGTGCACGCCCGCGGGCGCCAGCGACGTGACGACCTCCAGCCACGCGGCCAGGGCGGCGGGCGTGGCGTTGTCCACGGCGCCGCGCACGAACATGGCCTGGAGCCAGAAGCGACCCGGGCCCAGGCGCCGGAGGCCGGCAAGCAGGCGCGGCAGCGCGGCGCGCCGCCGGGGGCGATCGACGGCGCGCAGGGTGACCGCGTCGCCGGCGTCGAGCTTGAAGAAGGGCCGGTCGAGCGTGGCGACGGCCGCCCGCACCCCGGGCGCGTCGAGGCGCGCGCCGTTCGACAGGAGGACGAGGGCCGCCCCGGGCGCGTGCGCGTCGCGCAGGCGGGCCAGCCCGGCCACGACCTCGCCGAAGGCCGGGTGGAGCGTGGGCTCGCCGTTGCCGGCCAGGGTGATCGCGTCGCACCCCGGGTCGCGCCGCAGGGCCTCCTCCACGGCGGCGAGCACCTCGTCGGCCGCGGGGAGCCCGCGCGGCGCGTCCGCCGCCGGGGTGGCGTCGTACTGGCAGTACACGCAGTCGAAGGTGCACACCTTGCGGTCGAGCGGGAGGAGGTTCACCCCCAGCGAGCGGCCGAGCCGCCGCGAGGGCACGGGGCCGTAGGCCCAGTCGGACTGGAGCGGGATCGGCTGCGGGCGCGGCATGGGGTCGTCCTCCGGAGGGTCGCGTGACGGGTCAGAGCAACGCGCGCGCCGCGCCGTCCGGGTGGGTCGTCCGCGCCGGCCGCTGGACCGTCCACCTCCGAGGAACCACGTGAAGACGATCATCGAGCCGTTCCGCATCAAGTCGGTCGAGCCGCTCCGCATGAGCACACCGGCCGAGCGCCGCGCCTGGCTCGCGGAGGCCGGCTGGAACCTGTTCCGCCTCCCGGCCGAGCGCGTGATCATCGACCTGCTCACGGACTCGGGCACCGGCGCCATGTCGAGCGAGCAGTGGGCCGGCGTCATGCGCGGCGACGAGTCCTACGCCGGCGCGCCCAGCTTCTACCGCTTCCTCGAGGCGGTGCAGGGGCTGACCGGCTTCACGGGCGTCCTCCCCACGCACCAGGGGCGCGCCAGCGAGCGGCTCCTGTGCGAGCTCCTCCTCGGCAACGGCGACGCGGGCCGGGGGAAGGTCGTGCCCAACAACGCGCACTTCGACACGACGCGGGCGAACATCGAGCACCACGGCGCCGAGGCCCTGGACCTCCTCACCGACGTGGGCCGCCAGCCGTCCGCGGTCGCGCCGTTCAAGGGCGACCTCGACGTCGCCCGGCTCGAGGGCCTCCTGCACGAGCGCGCGGGCGACGTGCCGTTCGTCATGGTCACGGTCACCTGCAACACCAACGGCGGGCAGCCGGTGTCGCTGGCCAACCTGCGCGCGGTGCGCGCCCTGTGCGACCGGTTCGGCAAGCCCCTGTTCCTCGACGCCTGCCGCTTCGCGGAGAACGCCTGGCTGATCAAGCAGCGCGAGCCCGGCCAGGGGGCGCGGCCCGTGCCGGCGATCGTGCGCGACATGTTCGACCTCGCCGACGGCGCCACGATCTCGGCCAAGAAGGACGGCCTGGTGAACACGGGCGGCGTGCTGCTCCTGCGCGACCCGGCGCTCCTCCGGCGGGCGAGCGAGCTCCTGATCCTCACCGAGGGCTTCGTCACCTACGGCGGCCTGGCCGGCCGCGACCTCGAGGCCATGGCCGTGGGCCTGCGGGAGGTCGTGGACGAGGACTACCTGCGCTACCGCGTGCGCTCGGTCGAGTACCTGGGCGAGCGCCTGCTCGCGGCCGGGGTCTCGATCGTGCGCCCGCCCGGCGGCCACGCCATCTACATCGACGCCGCCAGCGTCTGCCCGCACATCCCCCGCGCGCGCTTCCCCGGCCAGGCGCTGGCCTGCGCCCTCTACGAGCACGGCGGCGTGCGCGCCTGCGAGATCGGCTCGGTCATGCTGGGCGGGGCGGCCGCCATGGAGCTCGTGCGCCTGGCCATCCCGCGGCGCACCTACACGCAGTCGCACATCGACTACGTGATCGAGGTGGTCACCGAGGCCCGCGCGCACGCGCAGGCGCTCGGCGGGTTCGAGCTCGTGGACGCGCCGCCGGCGCTGCGCCACTTCTCGGCCCGCTTCCGCCCCGTCGCGGCGGCGCCGTGACGCCGACCCGGACCCCACGCGACGCCTGGAGAGGACGACCATGACGACCGCCCCGACACGTGCCCCGACCCGTGCGACGACCTCGCTCACCTGCCTCACCTGCCCCGGGCGCGAGAGCAGCGAGTGGTGCGCCCTGGCGCGCGACGACCTGCCCACGCTCGAGCAGGCGCGCACGGAGCGGGTCTACCGCCCGGGCGAGGTGATCTTCCACCAGGGGAGCCCGTGCTTCGGCGTGCACTGCGTCGCCTCGGGGACGGTGGCCCTGCGCCGCGTCGACGCCGAGGGGCGCTCGGTGATCGTGCGGCTCGTGCACCCGCACGAGACGCTCGGCGCCCGCACGCTCCTCGGCGGCGGCACCTACGCGAGCACGGCCGAGGCGCTGACCGAGGCGCGCGTGTGCCTGATCGAGCGCCCCGCCGTGAAGGCGCTCCTGGCGCGCTCTCCCGGCCTGGCCCTGCGCTTCCTGCGCCGCCTCGCCGAGGACCTGCGCGCGGCCGACGACGAGAAGCTGGAGCGCGCCACCCTGCAGGTGCGCGCGCGGCTGGCGCGGCTGCTCCTGGGGCTCCTCGAGCGCTACGGCGTCGACGCCGGCGTGGGGGCGTTCACGCTCGAGCTGCCGCTGGCGCGCCAGGACATGGCGGCGCTGCTGGGGGTGCGCCCCGAGAGCGTCGCCCGCGCCGTGCGCGCCCTGGGGGACGACGGCGTGGCGCGCTTCCGCGGCCGCGCGGTGGAGGTCCCGTCGATCGACCGGCTGCTGGCGGAGCTGCCCGCGGGCGCCTGACCGGACCCCGACGCCCTCGTGTTCCGGCGCCAGGTGTGGTGTCGTCGGTGGGGGCCGACGAGGCGCCCGAGGAGGACGCGCGATGACCGCCACGACCCCGCCGACGATCGACGCCCTGGTGCAGCAGGGCTGGGCCGACCACGAGCGCGACCCCGAGGGCGTGCTCGCCCGCGCGCGCGAGGCGCTGCCGCGCGTCGACGCGCCCGCGCACCTGCCGGCGCTGGCCGCGCTCGTCGTGCACGTCGCGGGCGAGCACCTCGGCCGCTGGGACGACGGCCTGGCGGTCCTCGACGCGCTGGCGGCCCTGCCCGTCCACGCCCCCGACGGCCCCGAGGCGCAGGCGCTGCGCCATCGCGCGCGGCGCTGCTCCTGTGCAAGGGCGACCGCGCGCTGACGCGCTCGCGGTGCGCGACCGAAGCCGACCTGCCGCCGGCCTCCGGGCCGCGTGCGCGCGCTGGCCGTCGCCGCCAGCGCCCTCGCCGGGCAGCGCCGCACGGGCGAGGCGCGGGCGCTGTTCGAGGAGGCGCTCGACCTCGCCGCCTACGGCCCCGGCGCGGCCGACCCGGCGGCGCGCGCGCTGGCCGTCACCGGCAACAACCTCGCGTGCGCGCTGGAGGAGCGGACCGACCGCGCCCCCGAGGACGACCGCCTTCTCGAGGTCGCCGCGCGGACGGCGCGGCTTTTCTGGGAGGTGGCCGGCGGCTGGGTCGAGGTGGAGCGGGCGGAGTACCGCCTGGCGATGACCTGCCTGGCGCTCGGCCGCCCGCAGGACGCCGTGACGCACGCCGCCGCGTGCCTCGCCGGCTGCGAGGCCCACCAGGCCGGCCCCGACGAGCTGCTCTTCGCCCACGAGGCGCTGGCCCGCGCGCGGCGCGCCGCGGGCGACGAGGCCGGCGCCGCCGCGGCCCGCGCGCAGGTGGCGGCGCTCGTCGAGCAGGTCGACCCCGGCCTGCGGGAGCTGGCGCGGGAGACTCTCGCCAAGCTCGGCTGAGGTGTGCTCGACGGCTGCGGCCGCGGATGCCGGCCGGGGCGGCGCGCGCGCGGGCTCGAAGTATGCCGATACGACGTCGCCCGCGCGCGCGCCTCCCCGCCTCGGCCTCCGCGCCCTCGCCTCACGTGGTGCTCCGATCGAGCTCGGGGACCAGCGACGAGCAGAAGTCGCTCACCGAGACACACCAGGGCTCACCGAGCACGGCGGCTCGAGACGCACTTCGGCGCCAGGGGTGCGACCCCGGCGTCCTCGACACCCAGCTCGCGCATCACACAGCCGGCGCCCGCGGCGAGGACCGCGCGCGCTCGCGTATGCTCGCGGGGTGATCGAGCTCCCCGCGACGTTCGAGCTGCGCCCCGAGCACGGGGGCAGGCGCGCCGAGAAGGTGCTCCTGCGCGCGCTGCCGGGGCTGCGCGAGGGCTTCGCCCTCATGCTCCTGCACCGGGGCAAGGTCCTCCTCGACGGGCGGCCGCTGCGCCGCGGCGAGCGGCTCCCGCCGAGGGGGCGCGTCGAGGTCCAGGCGCCCGACCCGCGGCCGGGGCCACGCCTGCCCGTCCCGAACCCGGACGTGCCGCTCGAGGTGCGCCACGAGGACGACGACGTCGTCGTCGTCGAGAAGCCGGCCGGCGTGGCCATGCACCCGGGGCCGGGCCACGGGGCGAACACGCTGCAGAACGGGCTCGTCGCCCGCTACCCCGAGCTCCTGGACCTGGGCCGCGCGCGCGGCTTCGGGCTCGTGCAGCGGCTCGACCTCGAGACGTCGGGCCTCGTCGTCGTCGCCCGCAGCGCCCGGGCCCACGAGGCGCTCGTGGCGGCGTTCACCGCGCGCGAGGTGGAGAAGCGCTACCGCGCGCTGACGCTCGGCCACCCGCCGACGCCCACGGGCCTGGTCGAGGCGCCGGTCGACGGGCGCGAGGCCGCGAGCCGCTGGGAGGTGCTCGCGCGGGCCACGGGCCCGGACGAGGTCGCCCTCCTGAGCCTCCGCCCGCTCACGGGGCGCAAGCACCAGCTCCGCCTGCACCTCGCCGGGCTGGGCTGCCCGATCCTCGGCGACCGGCGCCACGGCCCGGCGACGCTGCCCGTCGCCCGCCGCCTGGGGCTCGGGCGGCTGGCCCTGCACGCCGAGGCCCTGGCCCTGCGCCACCCGACGACCGGCGCGCTGCTGGCCTTCGAGGCCCCCTGGCCGCCGGAGCTCGAGGCGGCGTGGCGGCGCGCCGGCGGCGGGTGACCGGTTACCTTGTCACCGCCATCACACCTGTCCTGACCCCTGGAGGCCGTCGGCGTGCTGCGCGTGTGGCTGAGCAACGACCTGACCGAGCTGGCCCTGGCCGCCGGCGCGCTCCTCGAGCCCGACCCGCTCGAGCGCGCCCTGGCCGGCGCCACGGTCGTCGTGCCCGACCGCGTGCTGGGCACCTTCTTCGAGGACGCCCTCACGCGCCGCGACGGCGCCTGCGCCGGCCTCGACCTCCTGGACCTCGAGGCCCTCTGCGCCCGCCTGCTCGCCGAGGCCGACCCGCCGCGGCGCCTGGTCGACGCCGACCTGCTCCGCGGCCTGCTCGTCGACGCGCTCGCCGACCTCGCCGACCTCGACGACCCCGACCTGGCCCCGGTCCGCGACTACCTCGCCCCCGACCCGGGCCGCGCGGGGGCGCTGGCGGGCCTCCTCGCCCGGCGCTTCCTCAGCTACGACCGCGAGCGCCCCGACCTCCTGCGCGCCTGGCGCGAGGCCCCGCCCGCGGACCCGGTCGCGCGCTGGCAGCGCGCGCTCTTCCTGCGGGCGCTCGACGCCCTGGCCCGGCTCGAGGCGCGGCGCCCCGGCCTCGCGCCGGCCCTGACCCTCGGCCAGCTCGCCCGCGACCCGGCCGCGCTCGACGGGCTGCCCGTCCCGCCGCGGCTCGTGGTCTTCGTCGGCCCGACGCTGGCGCCCGCCGAGGCGGCCCTCCTGGCGCGGCTCGCCGAGCGGACGGAGGTCGACCTGTTCGCCCACACGCCCCGGGTGCCCTGCGCCGAGCTCGCCCCGCCGGGCGTCGACCTCGCGGCGCTGCCGCCGCTGGCTGCGCCCGGGCCGCCGCCCGAGGGGCCGCTCGCGGCGTGGCTCCAGGCGGACCACGCCCGCGTCGAGGCGCTGATCGCCCTGGCCGGCCGCGACCCGGCGCGGGTCCGCGGCTGCTTCCGCGTGCCCGCCGGCGACGGGCTCCTCGCGCGCCTGCAGCGGGCCCTGCTCCTCGGGCGGACGGACGCCGGGGCGGCTGGCGACGGCTCGCTCACGACGTCGTCCTTCACCGGCAAGCGCGCCGAGGTCGAGCACGCGGCGGGGCGGGTCCTAACCCTACTCGCCGCCGACGACGCGCTGCCCGACACGACGTCGCCTGAAACGGAGTCGAAGTCCCGGCCCGTCCAGCTTCACGAGGTCGCCCTGCTCGTGCCCGCTGGCCTCGACGCCTACCGGCCGCTGATCGCCTCGGTCTTCGGCGCCGCCGGCCTGCCCGTCCGCTTCCTCGCCGGCGCGCCCGACGATCGGCTCGTGGAGGCTTGCGAGGCGCTCCTGGCGCTGGTCGGCGACCCGTGCCCCGAGCGACCGGCCCTGGCCGCCGTCCTCACGCATCCGGCCGTGCTCCTGCGCGCGGGCCTCGGCCGCGCCGAGGTCGTGCGCTGGCTCGACGACCTGCCCGTGCGCCTGGGCCTCGACCGCGCGCAGCAGGCGGGCACCTACCTCGACGACGCCGGCCCCGACCTGTTCCACGCCTGCGGCGGAGCGCGGCGGCTGGTGCTCGGCGCCTTCTGCGAGGGCGAGCGCGTCGACGAGGAGCGGCTGGTGAGCCTCGAGGGCGAGGCCTGCGCGCCGCTCGACGTGGCCCAGGACCAGCGGCCCGCGGCGGCGCGCTTCGCCCTGCTCGTCGCGTCGCTCACGGCCGACGTGCGCGCCGCGGCCGCTCCGCGGCCGCTCGCGGCCTGGGGCGCGTGGCTGGCCGCCCTCGTCGGGGCCTACCTCGCCCCGGCCGACGACGGCGAGGAGGCGCTCCTCGAGCGCCTGCAGCGCCGACTGCGCCGGCTCGGGGCCGACGACGACGCGGGCGCCCCCGCCGTCGCGTTCGCCGTCGCGGCGGCCTGCGCGCGCGACGTCCTGGGCGACCTGCGGCGCGGCGGGTCGCGCCACCTCGCCGGCGGCGTCCTCGTGGCCGAGCGGCTCCCGCCGCTGCCGCTGCGGCAGGTGCAGGTCCTGGGCCTCGGCGA
>JAHBXY010000132.1 GCA_019636275.1 Planctomycetota bacterium
GCCTCGGGCTCGGGCTCGGGGGGCGGCGGCTCGGGCTCCTGCTGCGCCTCCTGGAGGAGCTTCTCCATCTCCTCCTTGACCTTGTTCATCGTCTCCTTGAGGACGACGGCGATCCGCTGCTGCTCGGCCTTCTTCTCCGGCTCCTGGCTGGAGGAGGAGAGGACCGCCAGGAGGTGCACGGCGATCGCGGCGGTCACGCAGACGGCGAGCCGCAGCGTGTACGCGACGGGGTCGTTGTCGCGGGTCACGCTCACTTGACGCGCTCGACCTCCTCCGCCGCGGCGGCCACGCCGCGCGCGGCGGGCCCGTCGCCGCGCTCGATCAGCGGGCGGTTGCCGAGGATCACCACGATGTGCAGCGCCAGCGACAGCGCCATGAACGTGGCGTAGGTGAGGACGGTCTCCACCGGCGAACGGTCGCGCACGCTAGCCTCCCGCCTGCACGGCGAACTCGATGCGCTTGAGCCCCGCCTTCGACAGGTGGCTGACCACGCGCATCATGGTCCCGTTCTTCGCCTGCCGGTCGCCCGACAGGTGCACCGCCGCATCCGTGCCCAGCCGCTCGACCGCCTGGGCGATCAGCCGCGTGAGCTCCTCCTCGCTCCGGGCCGCCTCGCCGCACACGAAGACGCGGTCGTCCCCCGTGACCTCGACGACGATCGGCTCCTTGTCGCCCTGCGCGGCGCTCGCCTCGGCGTTGGGCACCTGCGGCACGTCGACGCCCAGGCGGCCCTTCTTCACCTCGCTCACGCACACGAAGAACGCGAGCACGATGAAGATCACGTCGATCATGGAGGTCATGAGCATGGCCGGCTCCTCGTCGGTCACCGGCTCGAGGCGCAGCGCGCGCGAGTCCCGCGGGTCGGTCACGCCGCCACCCGCCCCCGGCGCCGCGCGTCGAGCGCGCGCCGGGCCTCGTTGAGGTCCTCCTCCAGGTCCTGGCTCAAGTTCGTGCTCATCTGCGCGAAGAGCGCGTGCGCCACGTAGGCGGTCAGGTAGACGATCAGGCCGAGCACCGTGGTGTTCAGCGCCGTCTGCAGGCCCGTGACGATCGCCCCGGGGTTCTCCAGGCCGACGCCGCGGAACGAGTCGCTCATGCCGACGACCGTGCCGAAGAGGCCCAGCGCCGAGCCGAGCCCCGAGCAGATCGCCAGGACCTTGAGGTGCGCGCGGCTGTCGCGCACGAGCATGCGCGCGCGGTCGACGGCGAGGTCGGGGTCCGACGGGTGGACCGCCAGGTCGACGAGCACCAGCGCGTGCGGGTCGCTCGTGCGCGTCCCGGGCGGCGGCACCTCGCCGCGCAGGAGGCGCCGGCGCAGGCGCAGGTCGCGCCGCAGCCAGAGCACGAACCAGAACCAGGCGCGCTCGAGGACGAAGGTGGTGCCGACCACGGAGACCCCGAGGATCGGGATCATCCAGACGCCACCCTCCTGGAGGAACCGGTAGATCAAGACGCTTCACCTCGTCGCGTTGTCGGGTCGGCCGCGCGGCGCCGGACGTCTCCGGCGCCGCGCGCCCGCAGGAGCCCCCCTACCGCGCGCGCGAGCCCGTCCAGGGTGGAGTCCCCGCCCGCTCGCCCGGGAGCAGGGCGGCAGGCAGGCCCGGACGGCGCCCCCGCCCGCGGTCGTTAGTCGTTCTTGAGCTGGACTGATTCGACGGAGCCCACGCCGACGTCGCGCGGGTGGACCCCCTCCATGGTGCTGCGCGTGTTGAAGCGCTCGAGCTGCCGCAGGCGCTCCTCGAGCGTGCCCAGGAGCCGCTCGCCCGGCTTGGGGGCCGGGACGGGCGCGCCGCCGGCGCGCTGCTGCTGGTTGCGGCGGGTCGCCCGCGGCTGCGAGGCCTCGAGCATGCGCCGCTCCGCCTTCATGGCCTCGAGGCGCGCCTCGGCCTGCTTGCACTCCTTGTGCCAGGCCTCGAGGTTCGCCTTCAGGCCGGCCGAGTCCTCCTCGTACTTGCGCTCCTCCTGGCGGATGAGCTTGTCGAACACCTCCTGCGTGATCTGCCCGCG
This sequence comes from Planctomycetota bacterium, assembly GCA_019636275.1. Classification (GTDB taxonomy): domain Bacteria; phylum Planctomycetota; class J058; order J058; family J058; genus JAMLIC01. The sequence continues at coordinate 2,008 of JAHBXY010000132.1, forward strand.
CTCGCGCTGCTGGCGGAGGAAGAAGGTGCGGTTGAAGAGGTCGACCTGCATGTTGCGCCGCTGCTGCTGGCCTTCGGCCAGCCGCCGGCGGAAGTCGGCCACGAGCCGCTCGTTGTTGGCGATCCGGCGGTCGAGCGCGGCGATCTGGTGGTCGGGCGCGTCCAGGTCCTCGTAGATGTCGATCGCCTGCTGGTAGTTGCGGTTGATCTGCCGGTCGCGCCGGCGGGCCTCCTGGCGGGCCTTCTCCGGGTCCTCCGCCGCCGGCGCCGCGGGCGCCGCCAGCGGGTCCTCGCCGCCGCCGACGGCCGGCGCGGGCGGGCCGGCGGCGTGGGCGGCGCCGGCGGCGCCCGGCAGCGGCTCGTCCTCGCCCAGCCACCCGCCGATGTCGCGGATCGCGGGGCCGTCGCCGCGCGGGCCGGCGAGCGGGTCGCTCGGGCGTAGCGGCTCCTGGGCCAGGGCGGCCGGCGCCAGGAGGAGCGCGGCCAGGGTCGTCGTCAGGGCGGGGGCGCGGTAGGTGTGGTGGCTCATCACTCGTCCTCCCCCAGGCCGAAGTCCATCATCTCGTCGGGCGCCTGGTCGCCGAGCAGCCCGCCGTCGAGCCCGCTGCGGCGCCCGTAGAAGGCGTCGATCGCCTTCTCCATGTCGTTGCCGATGTCGCCGATCGGGCCGCCGGTCTGACCGATCTTGTCGATCCGGCCCATGATGTCGTTCAGCACGCCCTGCGACTCGACGAAGCGGTTCAGGTCGGTGCTGATCCGGTCCTGCACCTGCGCGAAGGCGTCGACCTTCTCGTAGAGCGTGGCCAGCTTGTCGGCCACGTTGCCGATCGCCTGCTCGGAGCCGAGGATCCCCTCGCGCATCATCTGCTTGATCCTGAGCGTGTCGGCCTGCAGGCGCACCGAGTCCTGGAGGAACTGCCGCTCGTTCTGCAGGTTGTCGATCAGCTCGTTGAACTTCTCGTGCAGGGTCACGAACAGCGTCGCCAGGCGCTCGACGTTGCGCTGCAGGTTCTGGTAGCTCTGGTAGCGCCGGCTGTAGCCGTTGACGTAGCGCATCTGGAGCTGGTAGCGGCGGAACTCCTTCGAGAACTCGCGCTTGAGGGTGCGCAGCTCGTTGGGGTCGTCCGGCGGGTTCTCCTTGAGCCGCACGGCCAGCTCGGTCAGGCGCTTCTCGACCTCGCGCGCCGTGCCGCGGTAGCCGTCGAGGTTGCCGCGGAAGCCGTCGGCCTGCGAGGCGAGGTGCCGCGAGAACACGACGAGCTTGCGCTGCAGGTCGTTGAAGTTCGCCGAGAGGACGTCCTGGTCGGCGATGATCCCGTTGAAGTCGGCCATGACGCGCTTGGCGTAATGGGCCATCTTGTTGTCGAGCGACGAGGCCAGCACCTCGTTGTGCGGGTCCTGGGAGTAGCGCTGCAGCTCCTCCTTCAGCTCGTTGCTCGCGTTCGAGAGCGAGTTGATGAGCGAGTTGTACTCGCGCATCGACGTGTCCAGCCGCTGGACCTCCTGCTTGATCGACCAGTTGGGCAGCGGCGCCAGCTCGGCGGTCGTGCCGCGCTGCTGCTGCTGGCCGCGCGGGTCGGGGGCGCGGTCGGCGAAGGGGGGCGGGCTCTGGGCCCAGGCGGCGCCGGGCGCGGTGAGGAGCAGCGCCAGCGCGCCGCCGGTGGTGAGTGCGGTCCGCTTCACTTGGGGTTGCCTCCCCGGCGCGCGCCGGCGCCGAAAGACGGGTCGTCGAGGACGTCGGCGGCCCGGGCCACGAGGTCCGGATCCGCGTTGGCGAGGTGGTGCTCGGCGGCGGCGAAGTCGCCGGCGAGGTAGGCCAGGAGGCCGAGCATGTAGCTGTCCTGACCGTCGAGGTACTCCGACGTGCGCGTCCCGTCGCCCGGGCTGCCGCCGGCGAACTGCACCATGTGGTCGTAGGCGCGGCCGAAGTCGCCCAGGTGGTAGTAGGCCTGCGCGGCGTTGTAGTGCGCGTCGCGAATGTGCCGCGTCATGCCGGGGTCGCGGTAGGAGGCCGACGCCTCGCAGGCGCGCTCGAGGTTCTGCGCGGCGAACATGTACTGCTTCTGCTTGAGGCGCAGCGTGCCGAGGAGCGTCAGGTGCACGACCGTGTCGCGCCCGCCCAGGCCCATGTCGCGCAGGGCGCCCAGGTCGGCCTCGGCCGAGGCGAGGTCGCCGCGGCGCAGGTTCAGGTCGGCCCGGTAGAACAGCGCGCGGAGCTCGCCGCGGCTGCCGGCCGACCCGTAGTCCTCGAGCGCGGCGCCGTGGTCGCCCGTGCGCTCGCGGGCCACGCCGCGCATGAGGTGCGCGCGCGTGCCGCCCTCGTCGCGGCGGATCAGCTCGTCGTAGTAGGGGGTGGCCTCGCCGTAACGGCCCTGGTTGAAGTGGCCGTCGCCCTCGGCCCACAGCTCGTCGTTGCTCTTGTGCTGCAGGCTCGAGCAGCCCGCCGTGCCGAACGCCGCGACGGCGAGGCACACGACGCCGATCCTCGCCGCGCCGACTCCGAAGACTCCCAAGGTGGGCTCCTTTCGCACCGAATCTCGCATCGAAACTCGCACCGAAACTCCGCTGCGCGCGCCTGGCATCACGAGCGATGCTCCTGGCCTTCCCCGCTGTTCGTGGCGGCCGGGGGTGCACGGCCCGTGCCCGGCGTAAGTTCCTGCGCGGCCATGGCGCGCCGGGGTGGCATGCCAGGGCGGTCGACCCGGGCGCACGGCGACCATGCCAGCGACGCAAGGTCCGGCGCCGCTTCAGCCGAAGAGGGGGGCAGGGGGACCCGCCACATGCTCCGACGGCCTCGACTCCAGCACCTCCTCCCCCTCTCCGCCCCCGTCGCGCTCCTCGGGCTGGCGACCTACGCCAGCTGGACGCCGGACGTCGCCGGCCGCACGGTCACGGCGGCGCTGGCGTCGCTCGGCGCCGCGACGGCGATCACCGCCTTCGCCTTCGCCATGGACGCGGCCCGCGTGCGCCGGGCGTTCGCCCACCTGCGGCGCGGGGGCGGCGCGTTCGCGCTGTTCGACTCGGGGCGCGTGCAGCGGCGCGAGCAGCAGCAGCACGAGACGGTCACGCAGCTCCGCCGGCAGGTGGAGCAGCTCTCGGCGATCCGCGACCTGGCGCTGATCGCCAACGACGACGTGAGCCTGGCGCCGATCCTCGAGCGCGCGCTGACCGTGCTCGGCGGGCTCCTCGACGCGCGCGAGATCGTGATCTTCCTCGCCGACGGGCCCGAGCGCGACGCGCTCGTGGCGGTGGCGCACCGGGTGGGCGAGCGCACGCGCGTGAGCGCGGAGGGCGACCTGGCCCTCGAGCCGCGCGAGGCGCGGCGCGCGCTCGACGCGCGCCGCACGGTCGTCGAGCCGTCGCGCGGCGGGCTGCGCGCGGCGGCGCTGCTCGTGGCCGAGGGCGAGGTCATGGGCGCGCTCGAGGTGCGCCTCGCGCCGCCGCCGGCGGGGACGCCGGCGCAGGACCCGCTCGAGCTGGCGCGCATGCTCGAGGGGCTGGCCAAGCACATCGCGCTCGCGATCAGGAAGCCCGCCCTCTACGACCGCGCCGTCCTCGACGGGCTGACGGGGCTCTACACGAAGCGCCACTTCCTGGAGCTCGCCCAGCAGCACATGGCGCAGCGCCGCCGGCGCGGGACGCCGCTGTCGCTGATCATCATCGACATCGACCACTTCAAGCGGGTCAACGACGTCCACGGGCACGTGGCGGGCGACGCCGTCCTGGCCGAGGTGGCCCGGCGCCTGCGCGGCGCGATCCGCGGCTACGACCAGGCGTTCCGCTTCGGCGGCGAGGAGATGATCATCCTGGCCCCCGACACGGCGCTCGAGGACGCGGCGGCGCTGGCCGAGCGGCTGCGCAAGAAGATCCGCCAGGAGCCGGTGAAGGCGGGCGAGGTCGAGATCCCGGTGACCGCCAGCTTCGGCGTGGCCGAGCTGGACCCGGACGCGATGAAGGACCCGGCGGCGTTCATCGAGGCGGCCGACCAGCACCTCTACGCGGCCAAGCGCAACGGGCGCGACCAGGTGCGCTCGGCGCTGAACCCGGTCGAGCCGGCGCCGGTCGAGGCCGCGCCGGCCGCGCCGGCCGAGTCCGAGGCGCCGGCGGTCGACGCGCCGGCCGGGGGCGGCCTGACGACGAGCGTGAAGACCAAGCGCGCGCGCCGGCCGCGGAAGAAGGCCGAGCCGGCGCTCGACGCCGTGGGCGAGGCGGCGTAGCGCTCAGCCCGCCCACGCGCGCTCGAGGGCGGCCAGGTCGAGCTTGCGCATCTGCAGGACCGCCTCCATGACGCGGCGCGAGCGCTCGGGCTCGGCGTCGTCGATCAGCCGGTCGAGCGTCGACGGGACGAGCTGCCACGAGACGCCGAAGCGGTCCTCGACCCAGCCGCACTGCCCGGGCGCGCCGCCGCCGGCCGGGAGCGCCTCCCACAGCGCGTCGAGCTCGGCCTGCGTGTCGCAGTGGATCACGAACGACACGGCCGGCGAGTGCTTGAAGTGCGGTCCGCCGTTCAGGGCCATGAACTCCTGGCCCTGCAGGTGGAACGTGACGGTCATCACCGCGCCGGCCGGCGCCGGCCCGGCCCCGGTGTAGTGCGTGATCTTGCCGAGGCGCGCGTCGGGGAACACCGACACGTAGAACCGCGCCGCCTCCTCGGCCTGCGTGTCGAACCAGAGGCAGGGGGTGACCTTCTTCTGCACGGGGGCTCCTTCAGGCGATGTGGTTTGGCAGGCGGCGGTCAGGCGCGGGGTGTCAGGCGGGCCTCGTGCCAGTGCTGGAGGTGGAGCTCGGCGCACAGGTCCGAGAGCGCGTCGCGGTCGACGCGCTCGGGGACCACGTAGCGGCGCTCCGCGTGGACGGCGGCGAGCTCGGCCTGGAGCGCGTCGACGTGGGCCATCGCCTGGTCGTAGCTCCACGCGCCATCGCGGATCGCGCGCAGCTCGTCGGCGTCGGGGCGCCGCACGAGGACGACGCCGCGGGTGAGGAGCTCGTGGCCCATGCGCAGGAGGCGCACGAGGTGCATGGCGTGCTTCGTGTCGTAGCCGGAGCGCGCCTCGAGCGCGGCGCGGGCGGGGTTGCGGCCGCGCTGCCAGGCCTCGTACTGCTGCCAGCGCCGGGCCGCCTCCTTGTAGCGGCGCTCGCGCGCGACGACCTCGGCCGCCTCCGGGTCGACGGCGCCCTCGTCGGCGTCGCGCGCGAGGACCCGCGCCCCGGCGCCTGCCTCGCCCAGGCCGAACTCGGCCCGCGTCGGCCGCCGCGTCGGCGGGTCGAGGAGCCACGCCCGGTGCGAGCGCAGCCGCGCGAGCTGCGAGGCGGCGTAGCCGGTGAAGGTCTGGAAGGCGGCGGCGGAGAGGAACTCGTCGCGGCGCCGGACGAGCCGCTCCCAGGTCGGGCGGCGGACGAGCGCGGCGTCGTCGGGGGCGAACAGGAGCTCGATGAAGTTCGGGTTGCAGGCGGCGGCCAGCTCCATGAACTTCCGCAGGGAGAAGATCACCGTGTCCTCGCCGGGGACCTGGTGCTGCTCGAACGGCCGCGCGAAACCGAGCGCGACCTCGGGCGGCGGGACGCACACCCCGCGCCGGTCGACGTCCGACGCCGGCGTGCTCGTGCCGTAGAGGCGGCTGCCCGCGAGCGTGAGGAAGATCGTGCTCGCCTCGACCCAGTCGCTCACCGGTCCGCCTCGCCCGGGGCAGGTAGAGTCGAGCGCCCATGCGCTGGCGCCGGCTGCACAACCCGGGGCTCCCCGTCTCGCTGACCCTCGCCGGGCTCGAGCTCGAGGCCTTCTCGATCTCGGGGCTGGCGACCTACGTCCTCGTGCCGGCGCTCGACGCCTGCTTCGACCTCGGCCACTGCGGCGTCGAGGCGGCGCGCCTCGACCACGTGTTCCTCTCGCACGTGCACCAGGACCACGCCGGCGGCGTCCACCGTCACCTGTCCCTGCGCGCGATGACCGGCGCGCGCCCGCCGCGGATCTACTGCCCGGCCGAGAGCGCCGAGGCCCTGCGCGACCTCCTGCGCGCCTGGGCGCGCCTCGAGGGCAAGGACCCGGCCGGCGTGGGCGACGTCGTCGTGCCCGTGCGCCCGGGCGACCGGCTGGCCCTCGGGCGCGGCCGGACGGTCGAGGCGTTCGACGTGACGCACCGGATCGCCTCGCGCGGCTACACCGTCGTCGAGCGCGCCCGCGCCCTCCTGCCCGCCTGGCAGGGGCGGCCGGCCGCCGAGGTCTCGGCGGCCGTGCGGCGCGGGGAGGCGGTCCACGCCGAGGCGGAGCGGCGGCGCCTGACCTACATCGGCGACAGCACGATCGAGACCCTCGAGCAGCGCCCCGAGGTCAGCGACTGCGACGTGCTGCTCATGGAGGCCACGCACCTGCCCGGCACGGACGTGGCGACGGCGCGCCGCTACGGCCACACGCACCTCGACGAGCTCGTGGCGCTGTTCGCGCGCGCCCCGGAGGCGCTCGCCGCGCGGCAAATCGTGCTCAAGCACTTCAGCCTCAAGTACCGCGAGGACGACGTCGCCCGCGCCCTGGCCGCCCTGCCGGAGGGGCTGCGCGAGCGCGTGACCATGCTCGCCCCGTGACCTACCCCGCGACCGCGCCGTAACGGAAGCACGAGACCAGGTGGTCGTTGACCATGCCGACCGCCTGCATGTGGGCGTAGACGATCGTCGAGCCGACGAACGAGAAGCCGCGCTTCTTGAGGTCCTTGCTCATGGCGTCCGACGTGGGCGACGTGGCCGGGACCTGGCGCTGCTCCTTCCAGGCGTTCTGCACCGGGCGCCCGTCGACGAAGCGCCACTGGTAGGCGGCGAAGCTGCCGAACTCCTCCTGGATCGCCAGGAAGGCCTTCGCGTTCTTCACCGCGCTCTCGACCTTGGCGCGGTTGCGGATGATCCCCGCGTCCTCGAGCAGCGCCGCGCGCTTCCTCGCGTCGAAGCGCGCGACCTTCGCCGGGTCGAACCCGGCGAAGGCCCTCCGGTAGCCCTCGCGGCGCTTGAGGATCGTCAGCCAGGAGAGGCCCGCCTGGGCGCCTTCCAGCAGGACGAACTCGAACAGCCGGCGGTCGTCGTGGACGGGGACGCCCCACTCCTCGTCGTGGTAAGCGACGTAGATCGGGTCCGTCCCCGCCCAGGCGCAGCGGGTCACGCCTTGCGCCGCAGCTCCATGGTCATCAACTGCTGCCACGTGCCGTCCTCGTTCTGGCAGTGCCCGCTCAGCGTCCGGTGGTCGTCGCTCAGGAGCTCGATCACGTCCTTGTACTGCTTCGTCGTGCCGTCGCCCGTCATGCTGGGGCCCTCGGCGCGCAGGGTCAACACCCGCCCGGCGGCGTCGAGCTCGCCGTCGTAGATCCACATGTGCGTCATCATCGACCCGATCCAGGTGCCGACGAAGCGCTTCTTCGCCGGGTCGTAGCCGAGCGTGATCACCATGCTGCCCATGGCGCCCGAGCCCTCGCCGACGATCCACACGTCGCCGACGGTGCGCACCGTCTCGGTCCCGGAGAGCTTCCCGCTCCCGTCCGGCGCGTCCATCTCCCACGTCCACTCGCCCACGAGCCGCCGCAGCCAGGCGTGCTCCGCCTGCGGCTTCACCTCGGGCATCCCCGCGCACGTCATCTCGGTCGGGGTCGTCGTCGTCTCGGTCGCCATCACGTCTCCTCTGCGATTCGCCGCGTTCGTCGGCTGTTGACTGGGGGTCCCGGCCGCCGCCTCCGCCTGACCTTCCTGCCAGGCCGGGAAGGCCGACTCGAGCTTCTCGCGGCCGGCGGGCGTGAGGCGCAGCGGGCGCTCGCGCGCGTCGTCGGCCGGGCCCTCGTCGACCCAGCCGTTGCGCTCGAGGAGGTCCGCGCTGCGCGTGAGCGTCGTGCGCTCGAGGCCGAGCAGGTCGGCCAGCTCGCCCACGCGCGTCGGCCCCTTGAGGGCGAGCGCGGCGAGCACCGAGAACTGCGTGGCGCGCAGCCCGTGCGGGCGGAGCTTGTCCTCGAACAGGCGCGTGACCGCCCGCGAGCGCCGGCGCGCCGCCAGGCACAGGCAGCCCCTCGTGACCGAAAGCTCGCGCGTCGTGACCACGCCAAGAGTGTATATGCACCTACTCTGCTGTCAATGCCTCAGCCGGAGCTGCAACTCATTTCAGTAGAGGGAGATCACTCCCAGCGGCGCTGCCACTTCCGGCGCAGCCACAGGAGCGGGACGCCGAGGCCGAGCGCGAGGACGACCGGGAGGAGGAACGACGGCCCCGACAGGTCGGCCTCGGCCTCGAGGCGCGGCGGCGCCTGGCCCTCGAAGTCCTCGAGGCGCCAGCGCCAGGTGGTCACGCCGCCCGCGACCTCGCCGTTGGCCTTCACGACCTTCGGCGCGTGCAGGCGGAAGGTCACGTGGAACTCGGGGTTCTCCTCCTGCTTGGCGCGGACGCCGGCCTTGGAGGCGAACCGCCGGGCCAGGTCGTCGGCGCGGCCGACGTCGGGCGTGCGCCGGCCGGCGCGCGCCAGGGCGGCGGCCGACCCGCCGTCGTCGAGCAGGCGCACGTAGCCCAGGCGCTTGCCCTCGCGGGCGTCGAGGCTGAGCCAGTCCTCGGCCTGCATGACGCGCGGCAACGCCTCGTAGGTCCGCGTCGACACGTCGAGGAGGAACGCGTGCTTGAGGCCCTGGCGGCGATCGGCCACCTCGACCTTGGTGACGTCCGGGTCCTGCCGGAGCGCCGCCGCGGCCTCCTCGAGGCCCTGGCGCATCTCGGCCACGTCCTCGTCGGTGAGGAGCTCGGCCAGGACCGCGACCTCCGTGCGCATGCGGCCCGAGCCGTCGCGCAGGACGAAGACCTCCTCGGTGTAGTCGAGGCAGCCAGCGAGCAGGACGAGCGGCAGGAGCGCGAGGGCGCGCAGCGTGGTCATGGGACCCCCGATCCGGTGCGTGGACGATCCTACGCCGTCGCCGTCCGGACCGAAACCGGGTGCAACGCAGAGGCGACTCGCGGTCCCTCCGGGCGAGAGGCATGATGACCCTCGTGCCGCGACCGCTCGACCGCCTGCGCTGCCTGCGACCGCTCGACCGGGCGGCGTCGCTGGGGCTGCTCGTGATCGCCCTGGCCGGGCCGCCGCTCGCCGAGCGCGCGGCGCTCGAGCTCGACCCGGCCCTGTGCGTGGCGCTGGCGTGGGAGCGGGGGGGCGGCGGGGAGCCGGTGCGGGTGGCCAAGACTGAGGCGCACCCTGGCCCGTTCGCCGTGACGCCGAGCGACCTACCGACCCCACCCGATCTACTGCTGGTGGACCCCTGGAACCGGCCGTTCGTCTGGGCGAAGGTCGACTATCGCTACGTGAACAATCCGCACCGTTACAAGCGACCCGAGGATCACGCCATCGACGTCCGTGGCTTCGAGGCGCTGAGCCTCGGACCGATACCTGGCGGACGAGGGCTCCGGGTCCTGCCGCAGGAGAACTGGCCGACCTGGCAGCGCACCCTCGTCCGCCATCCTGCCCTGGCCGCCCTCCTCGCCGCCGCGTGGCTGAGCGTCGCCTGGGCCCTCCTGCGCGCGCCCCCGCTGCGCACGCGCGCCCGCGAGGTCGCGCTCGCCGCGCTCGTCGCGTTGCCGGCGGTCCCGGTCGCCTGGCTCGTCGCCTCGTCCGACGTCGCCAGGCGGCTCACGGCCGGTCTGCCCCTCGTCCTCCCGGCCTGGCTGGCGGTCGCGCTGACGATCGTCGCGCCGTGCCTCCTCCTCGCGCTCGGGGTCCGCCTCGTCGCCAGACCGGAGGCCGCGTGAAGGCCGCCGACCGCGTCGCCTGCGCCGCGCTCCTCGCCGCCGCCCTCGCAGGGCCCTGTTTCCTGCCGGTGGTCACGCGCCGGCTCGACCCGGCGCTGGCCGTCTCGGTCGCCTGGGAGCGGTCGGGGAGCGGCGCCGTCGTCGCGCCCGTGGAGTCGAGGCCGACCGGCGAAGACCCCTGGGGCCGGCCGTTCGTGTGGAAGAGCTACCGCGTCGCGATCGGCTGCGAGGTCCTCGACGGCTGGGCGGCGCGCAGCCAGGGCCCGTCACCCGAGGACCCGACCGACGACGTCGAGCCGACGCCGCTCTCCGGCTTCCCCACCTGGCGGCGCGCGCCCGTCGAGCACCCCGCCGTCGTCTCCCTGGGCCTCGCGCTCTGGGTCGGCCTCGCCGGGACCCTGCTGCGCCACGCGCGCCGGCGCCCGCTGCCGGCCGAGGGGGCCCTGGCGCTCGGCGCCGCCCTGCCGGCCGCGCCGGCGGGGTGGTGGCTCGCGCACACCGAGCGCCTCGCCGACCTGGCCCTCCCGCCGGTCGTGCCGCCGGCCGTGGCCGTCGGCCTGAGCGCGCTCGGCCTGGCCGTCGTGGTCGCGCTCGCCGTGCGCCTGACCTCCCGCCCGGAGGCCGCGTGAAGACCGTCGACCGCGTCGCCTGCCTGACCCTCGTCGCCCTGGCGTTCACGGGCCCCGGGCTGCTGGTCCGGGCCACGCGCTGGCTCGAGCCGCGCCTGGCCGTCTCCGTCGCCTGGGCGCAGGCTGGCGGGGGACCGACCGAGCTGCGGGAGGACGATCCGCCCCCGACGGCGCTGGATCCCTGGGGGCGGCCGTTCTTCGTGCAGGACATGACGATCTCGGTGCTCTACCCCGACGGGTGCCGGACCGACGTGCTCCGCGTCGTGGTCAGCCAGGGGCCCTCGGGCGAGGACCCCTTGGACCACATCCAGCCCTCGAGCCCGCACAACGCTCATCCGTTGCGACGCGCGGCGCTCGAGCAGCCCTCGCCCACGGCCCTCGGCCTCGTGCTCTGGCTCGCCCTCGCCTGGGCCGTCCTGCGACGCGCGCGCCGCCGCCCGCTCCCCGCTGAGGCCGCGCTGGCCCTCGCGGCCGCGCTCCCGGCCGCGCCGGTCGCCTGGGCGGTGGCGCACACCGAGCGCGTCGCCACCCTGAGCCTGCCCCAGGTCGTGCCGGCGGCGCTCGCCGTCGGACTGACCCTCTCCGGCCTGGCGTTCGTCGTCGCCCTGGCCGTCCGCCTCGCCTCCCGCCCCGACGAGGAGCTTGCATGAGCTTCAAGGCCGTCCCGATCCTGCGGATCTTCGACCTCGAGCAGGCCCGCGCCTTCTACGTGGGCTTCCTCGGCCTGACCGTCGACTGGGAGCACCGCTTCGGCCCGGACTTCCCGGTCTACCTGCAGGTCTCGCGCGGCGACCTCGTCTTGCACCTCAGCGAGCATCACGGCGACGCCTGCCCCGGGTCGACCGTCTTCGTGCGCACGACGGGCCTGGCCGACCTGCACCGCGAGGTCACGTCGAAGGGCTACACCCGCTGCCGCCCGGGCCTCGAGGACGCGCCCTGGGGCGGGAAGGTCATGGAGGTCACGGACCCCTTCGGCAACCGCCTGCGCTTCGCCGAGGCGGACGCGTGAGGCGCCTGGGGCTGACGGCGCTCTCGCTCGTGCTGGCCGCGCTGGTCTGGCTGCCCTGCCTGCACCTCGTCTACGGCCGCGACCCCGACGCGTCGTTCAGCGCCGAGCGCGTCACGCCGAGGGCCCGGGCGCTCGCGGCGCGGCACCTGGCGCTCTGGTCCGACCCGGACGCCCGCGCTCGCGAGGTCGCGCGCATGCGCGCGACGAACGCCGAGTGGGACTTCATGGGCCGGACGTTCCTCGTCCTGGCCCTGGCGAACATGGCCGCTCACGACCCGCCCGGCTCGCCCGAGCGAGCGCGCGCCCTGGCGGCGATCGACGCGATCGTCGAGGAGACCCTGCGCCTCGAGGAGGAGCGCGGGCACCAGCACTTCCTCATGCCCTATGGCCGGTACGGAGGCTGGAAGGCAGACGGCAGGAGCGTGTTCGTCGACGGCGAGGTCGCCCTGATGCTCGGCGCGCGGCGCCTGGTCGAGGAGCGCGCCGACTGGCGGCCGCTCCTGGCCGAGCGCGCGGAGCGGATCGTCCGGGCGCTCGAGGGCGGCCCGGTGCTCTCGGGCGAGAGCTACCCCGACGAGTGCTGGACCTTCTGCAACGCGGCGGCGCTCGCCGCCCTGCGCGTCCACGACGCGCTCGACCGGACCGACCACGGCGACCTCGCGAGACGGTGGCTCGAGACGGCGCGCGCGCGCCTCGTCGAGCCCACGACCGGGCTCCTCGTCAGCCGCTACGCCTGGGACGGGCGGGTCATGGAAGGCCCGGAGGGGTCGTCGATCTGGATGGTCGCCCACTGCCTGGCGCTCGTCGACGAGCCGTTCGCCCGCGACCAGTACGAGCGCGCCCGGCGCGAGCTGGCGATCCCGGCGCTCGGCTTCGGCCTGGCCCGCGAGTGGCCGCGCTCGCTGCCCGGGCACGCCGACGTCGACTCGGGGCCGATCGTGCCCGGGCTCGAGGCCAGCGCCGGCTCGAGCGGCCTGGCCTTCCTCGGCGCGAGCACCTTCGGCGACCGCGCCTGGCTGCGCGGCCTGCAGGCCTCGCTCGACCTGGCCGGCTTCCCGGTCGAGGACGGCGAGGGGCTGCGCTACGCGGCCAGCAACCAGGTCGGCGACGCCGTGCTCCTCTACGCCATGGTCCAGGGGCCGCTCTGGGCGAAGGTCCGGGAGGCCCTGAGATGAAGAAGACGTGGAACGGGCTGGCGATCTCGGCCGCGGCGATCGTCGTCGTCTACCTGCTGCTGCACGCGCTCGGCGGGCGCGAAGCCACGGCCGTGCTCTCGGGCGCCGCCCCGCTCGACGCCCGGGGCGCGCTCGGCGTGCTCTACGCCGGCGCGCACCTGGCGCTCGTGGCCCTGGCCCCGATCCTGGCCCTGGCCGCCGCGCTCCGGGCCGGGCTGGAGCGACTCGTTGCCGCAGATTCCGCCTCGTCCGTTGCGTCGCGCGACGCTTCCAGCTCCGGGTGATCCCGCGGCGACGCAAGCGCGTCACCGGCAAGCTCCTGCGCGCTGGCAAGCCATGTGCGTCGTCGAGGCTCAACGAGCTGCGGCCCTCGATCGCCGCGCCAGGAGACACTTCGATGACCCATCGCACCTTCACGCTGCTCGGGCTGCTCGCCCTGGCGGCCGCCTGCCCAGACCTGCTCCCCCGCGCCGCCGCGCGCGAACCATCGCCGACCGCCCGCGTCGTGAAGGACGCCGGCAAGGACGCCGCCCTGGGCTTCGAGTGGGAGGTCACCCGCGTCGAGGTCTCGGGCCTCGCCAACCCGGTGGTCCAGCGGCGCGTCAACACCTCGCTCCGCGCCGCGGCCGAGGCCGCGAAGCGCGAGATGCGCCGCGACCTGCGCGAGTGGGCGCCCGAGGACCGCCCCGACGTCGACATGCCGAGCAGCCTCTGGCTGCACATGGAGGTCGGCCTGCTCGACGCGCGGCTCCTGTCGGTCAGCGTGGGCCTGTCGACCTACTACGCCGGCGCCGCGCACCCGAACCACGCCGTGAAGACGCTGACCTTCGACCTGCGCACCGGCGCGAAGGTGCCCGTGGCCGGCCTGTTCCGCCCGGGCGCGCTGCCGGCCGTGGCCGCGCGCGTCCACCGGGCCCTCCGCGCGGACCCCGACTACACCTACGACGGCGAGTACGTCCTCGAGCGCGTCACGGCCGAGCACCTGCGCGCCGTGCGCGTCGAGCGCGACGGCCTGCGCTTCCTCTTCGGCTCCTACGAGCTCGGCCCCTACGTCGTGGGCGCCCCGGAGGTGAAGCTCACGTTCGCGCAGCTCGAGGGGCTGCTCGCGACGGACGGGCCGCTCGGCGGCCGCGCCCCGACCCGCGGCCTGACGGACGCCGTCACCCGCCGCTGACCTGCGCGTGGTTCGCGGGGGCTGTCGCCCCCGCGGTCCCCCCGCGCTCGCGCCATGGACCCACGGGGCCGCTTCAACAGCTCCGGCGAGCGCGGTCAGAGGCTCGGGATCATGGCCTTGAGGCGCTTGAGGGCCAGCTCGACCTCCTCGAGGGCGGGGCCGAACGACAGGCGCACGAACTGCGAGAAGCGCTGGCCGCGGTGGCCCGGCCGGCGCTTGCCCGGGTTGACGTCGAAGAACTCGCCCGGGACGCAGATCACCCGCCACTCGAGCGCGCGGCGGAAGAAGGTCATGCCGTCGTCGAAGGGCGGCGGCAGCTTCTCCAGCGACGCCCAGGCGTAGAACGTCCCCTCGGGCGGCGCGTCGACGACGAGGCCCATCTCGCGCGCCGCGTCGACGACGCGCTGCCGCTTGAGCAGGAACGCCTTGCGAATCGCGGCGACCTCCTGCCGCACGCGCCCCGGCTCGAGGAGCGGGATCGTGGCGTGCTGCATGGGCGCGGCGGCGCCGCCGTCGAGGAACGAGCCGGCGCTGGTCACCGCCTCGATCATCTTCTTCGGCGCGACGGTCCAGCACACGCGCCACCCGGGGTAGCGCCAGTTCTTCGTCAGGCCGTCGACGATCACCACCGGGTCGCGGTCGACGTCCTCGACGTAGGCCGCCGCGCTCGTCGGGCCGGCGCCGTCGCTCCAGGCGTAGTGCGAGTAGAACTCGTCCATGAGGAGCGTGCAGTCGGTCTCGCGCGCGACGCCCACCCAGCCGGCCAGCGCGTCGCCGCGCAGGTGCTCGCCCGTCGGGTTGCACGGGTTGCTGCGCAGGACCGCCCCCAGCCCGCGCCCGACGATCTCGCGCCGCAGGTCGTCCGCATCGAAGCGGTAGCCGCGCTCGCGGTCGAGGAGGATCGCGATCGGGCTGAACAGGCGGAAGATCGACAGCAGCTCCTCGTAGGCGGTGTAGTCGGGCAGGAAGTGGCCGAGGTTGATCGACCCCAGGGCCGCGACGGCGCGCGTCAGCGCCAGGCGGCCGCCGCCCGAGATGCACACGTTCTCCGCCGAGTAGCGGCTGCCCTTCCCGCGGCGGAAGAACTGGTTGTAGTACTCGGCGACCGCCTCGCGCAGCTCCCACGTGCCGCCGACCGGCGCGTAGCGGTGCTGCGAGACGTCGAGCGCCAGCGAGGTGATCCGCTCGGGCGCCCCCTCGAGCGGGCCCACCTCGGGCGAGCCCTGGCCCAGGTTCGCCCAGCTCGGGTCGCCCGAGCGGTAGCCGCGCGCGGCGGCCTCCGTCGTCACGTAGATCACGCCCGTGCGGGGCACCGGGCGAAACGCCCCGATGCGCGGGTCCCCCTCGATCATGGGGGGATTGTCGCAGGCCGTCGGCGCCGCGCTACCTGCAGAGCTTCGCCGCCTCCGCCGGCACCTCGAACCGCTCCACCTGGTCCTCGCGGGAGAAGCGGTAGCGGGTGAAGAAGGCCACGTGCGGCCGGGTGGTCAGCGCGTCCGCCCCGGTCACGGGGCCCTGGTCGGTGCGGCTGGCGCAGAGGACGGTCACGTGGAGCTCGCGGACGCGCTCGTTGCGCTCGTCGAGGAGGAGGTCGTAGACGATCGCGGTCTGGGTCTTGTCCGCACGGGACAAGGTCTCGGAGACGCCTCAACCCTCGGTGAAGCACCCGGAGTTCTGGATCCGCGTGAAGTGCTCGAGCGCCAGGGTCTGCGGGCCGACGATCCGCAGGTGGTTCGACGCCGGCGCGGGCGGCGCCTGGCCCGGGTCGTCGTCCTTGTCGCGGGTCTTCGTGCCGCGCGGCTGGTCGTCGTCGTCGTCGCGCTGGCTGAGGGCGACCTCGGCCGCCGGCGCCGGGGTCGTCCCGGTGACCCAGCGCGCCGCGCCCTTGAGGCGCAGGCACTCGGCCAGGATCGCCTCGGGCCGGGTGAAGAGCCGCTCCATGCGCCGGCCGTCGTCGGTGGCGAGCATGGCGCACCAGCGCACGCCGTCCTCGACGGCGCCCCCCTGCCCGGCGCGCGGCCGGAAGGCGCGCCGGGGCGCGTCGACCCGGCACACCGTGCCGAGCACGAGGGCCGAGTAGGTCGTGTTGACCGTGTGGTTCGTGATCCGGTGGTCGGCCCCGCGCGCCTGGCCGCCCTCGACCTCGGCCGTGACGGCGTAGCCGCGCAGCTTGCCGAAGTTGCGGACCACGCGCTGGACCGCCTTCGCCTCCGGCTCCTGGGCCGCCGCCAGGCCCGGCAGCGCGATCAGGAGGGCGACAGCCCGCACACCTCTCATGGACACCTCCGCCGGGTGCACCCTAGCCACGTGGAGGTGGTGTCTGCAACCTGGCCACACCTCGAAGAGGTTATGCGGGCTCGAACCAACGACACCGCCCCGCCGGTGGGCCGGCGGGGCGGGGCTCGTCGTCTGGTGTCTTCGCGCCTCGGCACGGAGCAACGAGTGAGGCGAGGCCGCGGAGGCCGAGGCGAGGCGGCGCGCGCGCGGGTCGTATCGATCGCCTGATCCTACGACCCCGCGCGCGCGCCGCCGCGGCCGGCATCCGCGGCCGCAGCCGTCGATCACACTACCGTGCGCCGGCGAGCACCTTCTTCTTGGCCTCGGCCTCCTTGATGAGCTCCTCCTGGATGTTGCGCGGCACCTGGGCGTACTTCGAGAACTCCATGGAGAACTCGGCCTTGCCCTGGGTCTGCGAGCGGAGGTCGTTGCTGTAGCCGAACATGTCCTTCAGCGGCACCAGCGCCGTGATCTTGGCCTGGCCGTAGGCCGAGGTGTTGCCCTGGATCATGCCGCGGCGGCGGTTGATGCCGCCGAGGATCGTGCCCGAGAACTCCTCCGGCCCCTCGACCTCGACCTTCATGATCGGCTCGAGGATGATCGGCTTGGCCTTGGGGAAGCACTCGCGGAAGGCGAACTTCGCGGCCGTCTGGAAGGCGATGTCCTTCGAGTCGACCGGGTGCGTGTTGCCGTCGTTGATGACGATCCGCATGCCGACGACCGGCATGCCGATCTGCGGCCCCTTCTGCACGGCCTCCGTGAAGCCCTTGTCGCAGGACTTCATGAACTCCTTGGGGATCACGCCGCCGACCGTGTCGTCGACGAACTCGTAGTCCTTGCGCGGCTCGCCCTCGACCTCCTCGGTCGGCTCGATGTAGCCGCCGATCTTGGCGTACTGGCCCGAGCCGCCGGTCTGCTTCTTGTGCGTGTACTCGAACTCCGCCCGCTGCGAGATCGCCTCGCGGTAGGCCACCTGCGGCTGGCCGACGATCACGTCGACCTTGTACTCGCGGCGGATGCGCTCGATGTAGACCTCGAGGTGCAGCTCGCCCATGCCGCCGATGATCGTCTGGCTCGACTCCTCGTCGCGCGAGACGCGGAAGGTGGGGTCCTCCTTGGCGAAGCGGTTCAGCGCCTTGGAGAAGTTGTTCGAGCCCTCCTTCTTGGCCGGCTCGACGGCGAGCGTGACCACGGCGTCGGGGACGAACATCGAGGTCATCGTGTAGTTCACCGAGCCGTCGGTGAACGTGTCGCCCGACGAGCAGTCGATGCCGAACAGGGCCACGATGTCGCCGGCGTAGGCCTCCTCGATCTCGTGCATCTGGTCGGCGTGCATCTGCACCAGGCGCGGCACCTTGACCTTCTTCTGCGTGGCCGAGTTGACGATGAACTCGCCCTTCTTCAGCGTGCCCTGGTAGATGCGGCAGTAGGTGAGCTGGCCGAACTGCCCGTCCTGCAGCTTGAACGCCAGCGCCACCAGCGGGTCCTTCGGGTCGGGCCGCAGGTGCACCTTCTCCTCGTTCTTGTCGCGGTCGAGCGCCTCGTAGTCGCTGATGTCCTCGGGCGAGGGCAGGTAGCGGATGACGTTGTCGAGGAGCGGCTGCACGCCCTTGTTCTTGTAGGCCGAGCCGAGGCACACCGGCGTGATCTTGCGGTCGATCGTGGCCTTGCGCAGGGCGGGGTAGATCATCTCGGGGGTGACCTCCTGGCCCTCGAGGAACGCCGCCGCGATGTTGTCGTCGAGGTCGGCCAGCGCCTCGCACAGCTTCTGCCGCTGCGACTCGACCACGTCCGCGAGGTCGGCCGGGACCTTGTCCTTGCGGACGGTCTCGCCCTTCTCGCCGTCGAAGTAGTAGGCCTCGCGGGTGATCAGGTCGACGAGGCCCTTGTGGTTCGCCTCGAGGCCGATCGGGTGCTGGATCATGACCGCGTTGTGCTGCAGGAGCTCGCGCAGCGCCTCGCACACGCGCAGCGGGTCGGCGCCGGCGCGGTCGCACTTGTTGACGAACGCCAGGCGCGGGACCTTGTAGCGGCGCATCTGCCGGTCGACCGTGATCGACTGCGACTGGACGCCCGCGACGCCGCACAGGACGAGGATCGCGCCGTCGAGGACGCGGAGCGAGCGCTCCACCTCGATCGTGAAGTCGACGTGGCCCGGGGTGTCGATCAGGTTGATGTTGTGGCCGCTCCACTCGCAGTAGGTGGCGGCCGACTGGATCGTGATGCCCTTCTCGCGCTCCAGGTCCATGGAGTCCATGGTCGCGCCGACGCCGTCCTTGCCCTTCACCTCGTGAATGGCGTGGATCTTGCCGGTGTAGAAGAGGATCCGCTCGCTGAGCGTCGTCTTGCCCGAGTCGATGTGCGCCGAGATGCCGATGTTGCGGATCAGCGCCCTGGGGGTGATGGCCACGTTCGAAGCTCCGATCGGTGACCCCCGAGCGGGGTCACACCCTTTGGTGTCGGTGCGCCGCGACGAGCGGACACACACATACGTGCAGGGCTGGAGCCGAACAGAGGTTCGGGTCCAGCCCGGAGCGGAGAATAGTAACCTCCGCGCGTCGTTCAGCCTGCAAAGAAGTTCGCGACGGGCCACGCCCGGGTGGGCCGGGACCCGCAACGCCAATCATACTCGACCTTTACGCGCCCGGGGCGCGGCGCAAGGCCACGGCGAGTCGCTCCACCTCGAGCGCCTCCGCGGCCGCCGCCCGGGCGATGGCCTCGTGGAGGGCGGGATGGCGCAGCCGGTGCCACGACGAGACGAGCGCCGGGTCGAAGCCGCGCGCGTGCTTGTGGAAGGTCGTCCCGGCGCCGGCGTGGACGCGCGCGAGGCCGCGCTCGAGGGCGTGGGCGATCGGCCGGTAGAAGCACAGGGCGAAGTAGAGGAACGGCCAGGCGCCGTCGGCGCCCCAGTAGCGGCCGTAGAGGTCGGCGCCCTTGTGCACGAGGAGCGACCCGCCGACGCGGCGGCCGCCGGCGCGCGCGAAGAAGAGCACCAGCCGGTGGCGCCAGGCGCGGGCCAGCAGGTCCCACGTCCCGGGCTTGAGGTAGTCGCTCCCCGTGCCGTGGGCCTCGCAGGTCGCCTCGTAGTAGCGGCGGAGCTGGTCGACGTCGTCGGGGGTGACCGCGTCGCCCTCGACGCGCTCGAGGGTCACGCCCGCCTCCTCGACGCGGCGCAGCTCGCGGCGCGTGCGCACGCGCGCCTTGCTGCGCAGGCGGCCGAGCCACGCCTCGAACGAGGCGTCGCCCGGGTTCGTCCACACGAGCGAGAGCGAGCGACGCCGCGCGTAGCCGCGGCCGGCCAGCGCGGCGGCCTCGTCGTCGCCCGTGAACAGCCAGTGGACGCCCTGGGCCTCGTCGCGCTCGGCCTGCGCCTCGACCCCGGCGACGAGGGCCGCGCGCACGGCGGCCGGGTCCGGGTCGTCGGGCGCGACGAGCAGGTGCGGCGCGTCGAACGGCGCGAACGGCGCCATGGACACGAGCTTGGGGAGGTAGGGCACCCCCGCGCGGCGCGCCGCCGTGGCCCAGCCGAAGTCGTAGATGAACTCGCCGCGCCCGTCGCGCTTGAGGTAGAGCGGCGTCGCGCCGGCGAGGGCGTCGCCGCGCCACACCGTCACGTGGCGCGGCTCGACGCCGTGCGCCGGCGTGGCCGAGTCGACCTCGCACGCGCGCACGTAGGCCCACTCGACGAACGGCGACGCGTCGCCGACGAGGCGGTCCCACGCCGCCTGCGGGACCTCCGCCACGCCCGAGAGGATCCGTACGCGCATGGCACGCATTGTAGTGGTGGCGGCGTTTCGCCCGGGTCCGGGGCCCGTCAGGACGCGCACCGGAGGTATCATCCAAGACAGGCGCCGCCCCGGCGCGCGTCCAGTGCACCGTGCCCGAGCCGAGCTACCGCTTCTTCGACCACACGGGCGACTTCGGCGTGGACGTCGAGGCCCCCGACGAGGCGACGGCCGTGGCCGCCTGCGCGCGGGCGTTCCTGGCCCTGCTCACCGACGCGCCGGAGACGGTGGCCGAGCGCGAGGCGCTCGACGTCAGGGTCACGGGGGTCGACGCGCCGGCGACGCTGGTGGCGCTCGGCAACGAGCTCCTGTTCCTGTTCGAGGTCGAGCGCTTCCTCTGCGCGCGCTTCGCCCCCTCGACGGTGGAGGCCGACGTGATCGCGGGGACCGCCCACGGCGAGCGCTTCGACCCGGCGCGCCACCCGATCGCACGGCCGGTGAAGGCCGTCACCCACCACGAGGCCGCCCTGGAGCGGCGCGGCCGACGGGTCCGCGCCAGGCTGATCTTCGACCTGTGAGGGCCCGGGGGATGTCGGACCCACAGGTTAGTCTTTGGTTCGTGCTCGAGGAGGGCGCGTGAGCCGCAAGGACCGCAAGCGCCGCCAGCAGGTGGCCAAGAAGCAGGCCCGCAAGCGCGAGGCGCGCGGCGCGGGCCCGACGGCCGCGCCGCCGCCCTACGCGGGGCGGCCGGTGCCGCTGGAGAAGATCGACGACGTGCGCTGGCGCGTGCCGAAGACGGGCGCGATGCACGTCGACGGGATCGTCTACGCCCGCGACGACCTGCTCCCCGACCTGCGGGAGGACCGCTGCCTCGAGCAGGTCGCCAACGTGGCCACCCTCCCCGGGATCGTCGGGCACTCGTTCGCCATGCCGGACATTCACTGGGGCTACGGCTTCCCGATCGGCGGCGTGGCGGCGTTCGATCCCGAGGCCGGCGGGGTCGTCACCCCCGGCGGCATCGGCTTCGATATCAACTGCCTCGCCGGCGACACCCGCGTCGCCTCCTCGCTCGGCTACTCGCGCCCGCTGCGCGAGCTCGTCGAGGGGCAGGTCCGCGACCCGGTGACCGTGTTCGACCTGGAGACGCGCGCGTTCGAGGCCGGCGCGGTCACGGCCGGTCTCGCGCGGCGCCCGCGCCGCCCGGTCTTCGAGGTGGAGACCGCCACCGGACGGCGGGTCGTCGCGACGGACGATCACCCCTTCCTCACCCCGACCGGCATGCGGGACCTCGGCGCCCTCGTGGTCGGTGACCGCGTGGCGACGCACCCCTTCGAGGGCGTGCCCTACGAGCCGCCGTCGACGGACGTGATCGTCGCCAGGGAGCAGGTCCGCGAGGTCGCGCTCCGTGCCGGGAAGGGCGACGGCGGCAACGGTCTCGAGCAGGCGCTCCGGCGCCTCGACGACCTCCTCCCCCTGACGTACGACCATCCGGCGCTCCCCGTCCTGCTGAAGGTCGCCGGCTACGTGCTCGGGGACGGCTCGGTCTACCTCAGCGGCACGGCCTTGAATGCGGTCGTCTATGGCGCGGCCGAGGACCTCGAGCGCATGCGCGAGGACCTGCGGCCGTGGTTCCGGGTCTCGCCGGTGCACTCGCGTCCCCGCCAGTGCGCCGTGACCACGCGGTACGGGACGAGCGCGTTCGCGACCACCGAGCACTCGCTGCGGCTGGGCAAGCGGCTGGCCTTGGTGCTCGCGGCCATGGGACTCCCGATCGGTGGCGGACCGGAGCAAGCGGAGCGGACGTCGAGCGATGGAGCGAAGTCGGCCTGCTCGTCGCCGGAGGCCGAGCGAGGCGTCCGCGCAGCTTGCGCAGGCCGAGCCACACCGACAGGCAGGCGCGTCGATCAGGACTGGGGCCTCCCCTCGTGGCTCTTCGAGGCGCCGCGCTGGCAGCAGCGGCTGTTCCTCGCCGGCTTCTTCGGCGCGGAGCTGAGCGCTCCGGCGCCGGTGCCCGAGCAGGGGACGTGCTTCCAGGCGCCGGTCCTGTGTCAGAACAAGCGCGAGGCGCACGTCGCGAGCGGTCGCCGCTTCCTCGAGCAGGTGGGCGAGCTGGCGGCGCGCTTCGGGGTCCGCCCCTGCACGCTCTCCGAGCGCGAGGACTACGACGCGCCGGACGGCACCACGTCGATCCGGCTGCGCCTGATCTTCCCGTCCACGCCGGACGACCTGCTCGCGCTCTGGGCGCGGATCGGCTTCGAGTACAACGCGAGCCGCGCCCTCAAGGCGGCGGCCGCCGTCGGGTACCTGCGGGCCAAGCGCGCGGCCCTGGGACAGCGCCAGGCGGCGCGCGACCGGGTCCTCGAGCTGCGGCGCCGGCACGCGTGGTCCGCGGCCCGGATCCACGCCGCGCTCGGGCCGACGGCCCCGGTCAACCTGCGCTTCGTCGAGCGGGCGATCTGCGGTCGCGCCGACGCCCGCGTGCGCGTCGCGGAGCGGTTCCCGCGCCTCGACGAGTGGCTCGAGGACGCGACCCTCGGTCTCGGCGACTCCGGCGCGGTGTGGGACGAGGTCGTCGCGATCCGGCCGCGCGACGATGTCGATCGCGTCTATGACATCACCGTCGACCACGCCTCGCACGACTTCGTGGCCAACGGCCTCGTCGTGCACAACTGCGGCGTCCGGCTGCTCGCCTCCGACCTCCAGCTCGGCGACGTCAAGCCGCGCCTGAAGGAGCTCACGCGCGCGCTGTTCGAGGCGATCCCCTCCGGCGTCGGGGCGACGCGGCCCGAGCTGCGCCTCGACGATGCGGCGCTCTCGGACGTGCTCGCGCGAGGCCTCGACTGGGCGGTCGACGAGGGCTACGCGAGCGAGGAGGACCGCGCCCACGTCGAGGAGGAGGGGCGCATCGCCGGCGCCGACCCGGCGGCCGTGAGCCACCGCGCGCGGCAGCGCGGGCGCGACCAGCTCGGCACGCTGGGGTCGGGCAACCACTTCGCCGAGGTCGGGGTCGTCGACGAGGTGCACGACGAGGCCACGGCGGCGGCGTTCGGCCTGCGCTTGGGGCAGGTCACGCTCATGATCCACTCGGGCTCGCGGGGGCTCGGGCACCAGGTGTGCGAGGACTCGCTCGCGGCCATGCTCGCCGCGGCCGCCACCTACGACATCCCGCTCGTCGACCGGCAGCTCTGCTGCGCGCCGATCGACAGCCCGGAGGCGCGGCGCTACCTGGCCGGCATGGCGGCGGCGGCCAACTTCGCCTTCGCCAACCGCCAGGTGATGACCCACTGGGCGCGGCAGGTGTTCAAGGAGCGGCTCGGGGCGCGGCTGCGCACGGTCTACGACGTGTGCCACAACATCGCCAAGTTCGAGGAGCACCCCGTCGACGGGCAGGCGCGGCGCCTGCTCCTGCACCGCAAGGGCGCCACGCGCGCGCTGCCGCCGGGGCACCCGCTCGTGCCGGCGGCCTACCGCGCCGCGGGCCAGCCCGTGATCATTCCGGGCGACATGGGCCGCTACTCGTTCGTGCTCAAGGGCGGGGCGCGCGCGGAGGACACCTTCGGGTCGGCGTGCCACGGCGCCGGGCGCCTGCTCTCGCGCTCCGAGGCCAAGCGCCGCCACGGCGGCGCCGACGTCGCGCGGCGCCTCGAGGAGACGCTCGGCGTCGTCGTCATGGGCGCGTCGCGCGCGACCGTCGTCGAGGAGGTCCCCGAGGCCTACAAGGACGTGGCGCAGGTCGTGGACGTGGTCCACCTCGGCGGGCTGGCCGAGAAGGTGGCGCGCATCCGGCCGATCGGGGTCGTGAAGGGCTGAATCGTGTGATCGACGGCTGCGGCCGCGGATGCCGGGCGAGGGGGGGCGCGCGCGGGTCGTCGGTGTGGCCCGCCTCCGCGAACTCCGTCCCGCGGCTGCGGTGCTGCAGCCCATGCGGCCCCTACCGCTCGCGGCCGTCCGCAGCCGCGGGCCTCCCGCTCGCTCCGGCGGCCCACCGGAGATCCGGCGATCGATACGACCCGCGCGCGCTCCCCCCTCGCCTCGGCCTCCGCAGCCTCGCCTCGCTTGCGGTTCCATTCCCCCCGTGGGTCCGAGCGTATCGATCAGGAGTTGCGCGTCTGAGTCCAGGTACTAAGACAGGATCGTCAGCTCGGACTTGTCGACCTTGACCTCCTCGCCCGACGCGTCGAAGGCCACGCGCGCCTTGGGGAAGCCCTCGCGGAAGAAGACCACCGAGCCCATGCCGTAGGTGGCGTGGCGCACGCGCGCCCCCTCGCGCAGCTCG
>JAHBXY010000133.1 GCA_019636275.1 Planctomycetota bacterium
GCTCGTCGTGGCCATGGCGGCCTGGCTCCTGTGGCGCCGCCGCGCCGCGCTGGCCGCCACCCCGTCGCCGGCGCGGCCGCTCGCCGGCGGCATCGCGCTGGCGCTGGCGCTGTGGATCGTGGACGCGGCGGCGCTCGAGCCCTTCGTGACCGTCGCCGGCCCGGCCGCGCTCCTGGCCGTCGCCGCCCACGTGGCCGCCCGCCACGGCCTCCCCGCCCTGCGCCTGATCGCCTTCCCGCTGGCCTTCTGCCTGTTCGCCCTGCCGGCGCCGGGGCCGGCGCTCTTCTCGCTCTCGGTGCGGCTCCAGCTCCTCGCCGCCCAGGCGGCGGCGGCGACCCTGGACGCGCTCGGCCTGGCCGTCGTCCGCGTGGGCAGCACGCTGCACCTGCCCGGCGCCGCGCTCGTCGTCGACGACGGCTGCAGCGGCCTGCGCGGCCTCATGGCCGTCGTGGCCCTGGCGGCCCTCATGGCCCACCTCGCTCGCGACCGCCGGCGCGGCCTCGCCGCCCTGGCGGTCGCCGTGCCGGCCGCGCTGGCCGCCAACGTCCTCAGGGTCGTCGTCCTCTCGCTCCTGGTCGTGCGCGGGCACACGGCCGTGCTCGAGGGCGCGGCGCACCAGGCCACGGGCCTGGCGGTCTACGCGGTCGCGCTGGGCCTGGTCCTGCTCGCCGCGGGGCGGACGGGCGGGGGCGTCGTCGACGCGCCGCAGGCCGTCGTCGGCGAGCCGCTCGCGCCGGACGACTCGCCGCCGGCGTCGCCCCTCGCCCGGGCCGCGCTCATGGGCATCGTGGCGGTCTTCGCCGGCCTGGCGCTCGTCGGGACGGGCGGCGCCGGACCGACGGCGGTCGCCCGGCGGCTGCCCGAGCGCCTGGGGCCGTTCGTGGGCGCGCCGGCGCCCCTGTCGCCCGCCGTGTTCGAGGTCCTGGGCGACGACGTGGCCGCGCGGCGCTTCGTCGTGGACCCCGGCGCGCCGCCGGTGGACGTCGTCGTCGTCCACTCCGCCGACGACCCGTGGCGCGCCCACCACCCGCCCGACAACTGCTTCCTGATCGGCGGCTGGGAGCTGGCCGAGGCCGACGAGCGCCGGCTGCCGGGCGGACAGCGGGCGAGGCGGCGGGTCTTCCGCCGCGGGGCCGAGGTCGAGCTCGTCTACTACTGGGTGCGCCTGGGCGACCAGGAGGCGGCCCTCGAGGCCCGGGCCGTCCGGCTGGCGCTGTTCCTCGGGCGCCTGCGCGGCGCGCGGCGCACCGACGCGACGCTCGTGCGGCTGGGCACCTCTGCCGTCGACGGCCTCCCGGCCGCCGAGGCGCGCCTGGCCGGATTCGCGGCCCGGGCGCTCGGGCCGCTGACCGACGCCCTGGCGTCGGGCCGGCCCGGAGATTGATTCGCCGCCCCGGCCTGAGTACAACCCCAGGAGAGGCCCGTATGCTCCGGACCGCCTGGGTCCCGCTCCTCGCCCTCCTCCTCGCCGCGCCCGCGCAGGCCCTCCCCTTCACGGAGGACCTGTCGTCGCGCTTCGGGGCGCAGGTGCCCAACACGATCCAGATGTTCCTCCCCGTCGGCGGGCTGACGACGTTCTCGCTCAGCGCGCCGACCATGCTGCTCGACCAGGGCGCGACCTGGTCCTATGTCGTGTTCAACGGCGGCTACTCGGCCACGCTGAGCACGCCGACGAACGCGAACACCTTCAGCGCGCTGCCGATCCTCTGGACGCAGGGCTTCGAGCAGTCGTCCTACGAGCAGACGACGCTCACGTGGCTGGAGATCCGCAACGGGGTCACGATCAACCCGGCGCGCTCGGCGACGATCGAGGGTGTCGTGCCCGAGCCCTCGACCCTGCTCATCCTCGGCCTCGGCGCGCTCGGCGCCGCCGTGACCGGTCGACGTCGGCGCGCGGCGCCGGCCTGACGGCCCGGGTCCGCGCAGGGGCCGGCATGCTGGATCGCCTCGCGGACCTGCGGGACCTGCTCGACGCCGCCGCGGCGACGCGTGCCCGCGGGGGCCGCGGCGACCGCGGCCAGGTCGCGCGGGCCGAGGCGGCCCTGGCCCGGGACCCGTCGTGCCTCTCGTTCGGCGCGGACGGCGCCGCGCGGCTCGTCGTCGGCGACCGCGTCTACCACGCCGGCCGCTTCGAGGCGCCGACGATCGGCGACCTGCGGCGCCGGGTCGGCGGCCCGGGCGACGGTCCCCGGGCGCGGCTGCGGCTCGTGGTGCTCCTGGGGACGGGGCCGCTGACCGACATCGGCGGGCTCCAGGCGCGGGCGGCGCCGGGGACGCTCTTCCAGGTCGCCTCGCAGTTCAACGGCCTGGAGGCGCCCGGGCCGTACCTCGTGCCCGTGGCCGACTACTTCAACGACCCGACACAGGGCCCGCGCGCCGCGATCTCGGCCTTCCCCGGGGCGCTCCTGCGCCACTACGCGGCGCCGGCGCCGGACGGCGGGCGCTTCGAGCAGACCGCCGCGCGGCAGCTCGACCTCCTGGCCGACGCCCTGCCGCCCGAGGTCGCGCGCGTGCGCAACGGCTACCTGTCGAGCGACGGCGTGCGCGACCCCGCCGCGCTGGCGCGCGCGCTCGAGGCCGGCTTCGAGCGCATCCGCGTCGGCGTGCACGAGGGCGTCGAGGTCGTGCTCGGCCACGACTGGGACGGTCCGGTCGAGGGCGCGCCGCGGATCGCGCAGGTCTTCACCTCGACCTACGCCTCGGGCTACAGCCGCGGCGGCGCGCTCGGCGCCGACCACGACGCCGTCTGCGGCCACCTCCTGCGGGCCGCTTACCTGGGCACGCTCCTGGCCGCCGCGACGCTGGGCCAGCGGACGGTCGTGCTCACGGCGATCGGCGGCGGCGTGTTCAGGAACCCGCACCCGCTGATCTGGGCCTCGATCTGCCGCGCGTGCGACGAGGTCGCGCCGCTCCTCGCCCGTCCGCTCGACGTCGTGCTCAACGGCCGCGACCTGACCGTCCCCCGCGAGCGCCTCCTCGACGACGCGGTCGGCCGCGGCGGCCTGCTGGTCGAGGTCGAGCGCGGCCGCCTCGTCGTCCCGCTGCCGCCGAGGTGAGGGTCAGGGCTCGTCCGGCAGGTCCGGCAGCTCCTCGGGCGGGACGTGGACCACCTGGCCGTCCTTCCAGATCACCAGCGGCACGCCGCCCCGCTTGTGGCGGCGGATCGCGTCGCGGCCGGCGCGCTCGAGGGCGGCGTCGATCTCGCGCCCGTCCTCCAGGACCTCGATCAGGTCGGGGCGGGGCTCACGTCTCGAAGCCATGCGTCACCCTGAGCTCTTCCCACCGACCGTGATCCCCCACGGCCGTCACCAGCGTACCCTCGCCGGCGGCGATGAGGGGCCGCGACGGGTTCGCGCTGTCGTGAACAGGCCACCACGTCGTTGAACCGGCTGATACGCCCCACCGTCCGGGCGACGTGGCTACACGTACACGCCGATCTCGAGCAACTCGGCATCGAACGCACGCTCGAGGTCCGAAACAAACGCACGGTTCGGGATCTGCCCGAGACCTCCATACTTTCGGCCTCGTCCGAATCCGTCCGCGTGAAACCCCGGGTAGACCTTGTCGAAGTCGATCCAGAGCCCGGACCGCCACACGCCGTTAAACGTCCGGATGAGCTCCGGGAGCACCTCGGGCAGATCCCCCGTCATGGGATCCCGGATGACGAACGACGTCTCGGGCATCGTCGTCGTCCAAGTGGCTGGAACCACGACGCCCGCCGGGGAACTCTTCGAGTTGTCGTAAATCGGCGAGCTCGAGAGGAGCTTCGCACCAGCTGGTCCGTACTCGGATCCTGAGAGGATCTTGAAGTCGCGCCCGAGGATCAGCTTCAGCTCCCAGAAGCCCGGCCCCTCGAACCCCTCCATGTCCTCGTTGACGTAGGGGCCGAACACGTCTCGGACGTGAGCCCCGGTCATCGACGGATAGACCATCACGAACTCGGTTGGAATCTCCCCCGAACGGAGGACGGTCCGTCCTGAGACTCTCTTCGAGTGCTTGCCGTCGATCTTGAACAACTCCGGCTTGGTGTTGGGGTCGACGAGGCACCAGTTCAAGAGAACGGAGTGGATCGCCTCCGCTCTCTCCTTCGTAGGCCGCCAGTCGAGATCCGCCACCAGGAGCGCGTGTTCGAAGCAGATGCCCATGGCTCCCCGTCCGCGACTTCCAGGCACGACCGGAGGTTCCCTGCCGGTTCAGAACCTTTCAGCAGAGCAGTTCCGCGGCCGCCAAGATAACAGCATGAGCCGAAGCGGCGCTCTTCGTGGTGCCGACACAGCGGGGTGAGCCGTCGTTCAAAACTCGCGGCCCTCGCGCCAGATGCCGAAGACGTCGCGCATGGCGTCGCACAGCTCGCCGAGCGTCGCCTCGGCGTGGGCGGCGTCGATCAGGAGCGGCATGACGTTGCGCCCCTCGCGGCAGGCCTCCTTCACGGCCTCGAGCGCGCGCGCGTGCTTCGCGCGGTCGCGGCGGGCGCGGACCTTCGCGAGGTGGGCGCGCTGGTCGCGCGCGGTCGACTCGTCGATCTTGAGGATGTCGGGGCGCGTGCCGTCGTCCTCCTCGACGTAGGCGTTGACGCCGACGATCCGGCGCTTCCGCTGCTCGTACTCGCGCTGGAGCCGGTAGGAGGCCTCGCCGATCTCGCGCTGCACCCAGCCCTTCTCGGTCGCGGCGACGATCCCGCCCAGCTTGTCGAGCCGCGCGAAGTAGGCCTCGGCCTCGCGCTCCATGCGGTCGGTGAGCGACTCGACGAACCACGAGCCGCCCAGCGGGTCGACGACGGCGGGCACGACGGTCTCCTCGGCGATCACCTGCTGCGTCCGGAGGGCGATCTTCACCGAGCGCTCGGTCGGCAGGGCCAGCGTCTCGTCGAGCGAGTTCGTGTGCAGGCTCTGCGTCCCGCCCATCACCGCCGCCAGCGCCTGGAAGGCGGTGCGCACGATGTTGTTCTCCGGCTGCTGCGCCGTGAGCGAGCAGCCGGCCGTCTGGGTGTGGAACTTGAGCTGCATGGAGCGCGGGCTCTTCGCCCCGTAGCGGTCGCGCAGGCGCCGGGCCCAGATGCGCCGCGCGGCGCGGAACTTGGCGATCTCCTCGAAGAAGTCCGAGTGGCTGTTCCAGAAGAACGACAGCCGCGGCGCGAAGGCGTCGACGTCGAGGCCGCGGGCGATCGAGCCCTCGACGTAGGCGAAGCCGTTGCCGAGCGTGAACACGAGCTCCTGCAGCGCCGTCGAGCCGGCCTCGCGGATGTGATAGCCGCTGATCGAGACGGGGTGCCAGCGCGGCAGCTCGTTCGTGCCGAACTCGATCGTGTCGACCACGAGGCGCAGCGACGGCTGCGGCGGGAACAGGTACTCCTTCTGCGCCTGATACTCCTTCAGGATGTCGTTCTGCGTCGTGCCCGAGAGGCGCGCGCGGGCGACGCCCTGCTTCTCGGCGGCGGCGATGAAGAAGGCCCAGATCACGGCGGCCGGGCCGTTGATCGTCATCGACACCGACACGTCGCCCAGCGGGATGTCCTGGAACAGGCGCTCCATGTCGGCCAGGCAGGCCACGGCCACGCCGCACTTGCCGACCTCGCCCTCGGCGCGCGGGTGGTCGGAGTCGTAGCCCATGAGCGTGGGCATGTCGAACGCGACCGACAGGCCGGTCTGCCCGCGCTCGAGCAGGTACTTGTAGCGGGCGTTGGTGTCCGCGGCCGAGCCGAAGCCGGCGAACTGGCGCATGGTCCAGAGCTTGCCGCGGTAGAGGTTCGGGTGGATCCCGCGCGTGTAGGGGAACTGGCCCGGGAAGCCCAGCTTGCCCAGGTAGTCCGTGGCCGCCGCCTCGTCGGCGGTCGCGGGGCCGTAGCACACGTCGAGCGGCGTGAAGCCGAGCGTCTCGAAGTGGCCGTCCGCGCGCACCGGGGCCGCGGCCGCCTGCGCCTCGAACTGCCGGCGCGCCGCGTCGAACGCCCCTGCCGGGCTGTCGATCGGGCTGTCCGTCGGGCTGGCCGTCGGCGTCGGCGCGCCGCCGGCGCCGCCGTCGATGGCCTCGTGGGGGGGCGTCATGGGACCTCCGGGGGGGACGCCATGATCCTATCAGAACCCCGTCACCGGCCCGAAGGACGGCCCCCGCGGCCGCGCGCCGGCGCTAACCAAATGGTCGAGACGAGCCGCCGCGCAGCGCCTCGAAGCGCGGCGGATCGCCGCTTTCAGGCATCGAGCGCAAGACGCGAATTCACCAACTGGTTGGCTCAGCGGTCGGGCGTCGCGGCGGCGCGGGCCGGGTCGCGCCCGCGGAGGAACACGACGAGCGCGGCGAGCTCGTCGTCGTCGAGCTCGCCGCCGTAGGCGGGCATCAGGTTCGAGTCGCCGTAGAAGCGCTCGTGCCCGGGGTCGCGCAGGAACGCGGTCAGCCACTCGGGCGTGCCGTAGCCCTGGAGCGACGGCGCGCCGCCGCCCAGCGCGCCGCCCTCGTCGGCGTCGGTGATCGCGTGGCAGGTGTGGCACTCGAGGGCGAAGTAGGCCTCCTCGCCGGCGGCGACGAGCGCGGGGTCCAGCTTCGGGGCCAGCGCCGGGTCCTGCGCGCGCAGGAAGGCGACGAGCGCCGGCAGCTTCGGCCAGTCCTCGCGCTCGAGCGCGGGCATGGTGTCGAGCTCGGTCCGGCCGAAGAAGCGCGGGTCGCGCGGGTCGCGGATCACGCCCTCCAGCCAGGCGTCGGTGAGGAAGGGGCCGAGGTCGGCCGCCTCCTCGCCGCCGACGCCGTCGAGCGGGTGACAGCCCTGGCAGCGCGTCTGGAACAGGCGCCGCCCGCGCAGCGGCGGGTGCGCCCAGAGGAGCTCCGCCGCGCCGCCCGGCGGGACCCCGTCGCGGGCCAGGCGCCGCGCCAGGGCCGCCTCGGCCTCGGCGCGCGTGCGCGCCGCCTGGTGCTCGCGGTCGCCCGCGTCGACGACGGCGGCCTGGACGCCGAGCGCCAGGGCCGCGAGCGGCGGGCCGAGGACGATGGCGCGCGCCAGCCGCGGGCGCGGGCGGTCGGGGTGGTCGAGCCAGGGGAGCGCCAGGAGGAGCAGGAGCACGCCGCCCGGGAGCACCAGGCTGCCCCAGGGCCCCGGGACCACGGTGAGGAGCTGGCGCAGCGGCGCGAAGTACCACTCCGGGCGCGGCGAGTAGTCGCTGGCCGGGTCGGCCGGCGCCTCGAGGCCCGCGCCGCGCGCGGCGGCCAGGACGACGACGACCAGGGCCACGGCCGCGAAGACCAGCCCGTCGCGCCAGGCCTGCCCGGGCCACCAGGGCGCGGCGACGGCGCCCTCGGCCAGGCGCGCGGCGGCGGCGCGCCGCACGAGCGCCACGTGGACGGCGCCGAGGACGAGCAGCCCGAGCGGCAGGACGAGCGTGTGCACGGCGTAGAAGCGCGTGAGCGTGAGCGTGCCCAGGTCGCCGCCGCCCTGCATCACCTGCCCCGCGACGTCGCCCACGAGCGGCGTGGCGCGCGCGATCCCCACGGCCACCTGCGTGGCCCAGTAGCCCTTCTGGTCCCACGGCAGGAGGTAGCCGGTCAGGCCGAAGCCCAGCGCCAGCGGCACGAGCAGGAGCCCCGAGATCCAGGCCGCCTCGCGCGGCCGCCGGTAGGCGCGCGACAGCCCGGCCGAGACGAGGTGCGCCGCCAGGAGCACGACGACGGCGCCGGCGCCGAAGGCGTGCAGCCCGCGCACGAGCCCGCCCAGGACGACCCGCTCCTCGAGGTGCAGGACGCTCTCCCAGGCGATCGTGGCCCCGGGCGCGTAGTAGAAGGTCATCGCCACGCCGGTGATCGCCTGGACGAGGACCGCCGCCACGAGGGCCGCCGGCAGGGCGTGGCGCCAGCGCGGGCCGTCGGGGACGGGGCGCGCGAGGAGCCGGCGCGCCAGCGACGCCGCGCCGGTGCGGTCCTCGAGCGCCGCCAGCCAGCGCCTCACAGCGTCCTCCGCTCGGCCGTGCCCAGGGCGAAGCGCTGGAAGCGCACGAGCACGCGCCCGTCCTCGACGCGCGTGTCGAGCCGGTCGAGGCCGCGCGGGGAGGGCCCCAGGAGCACGGCCCCGTCGGCGGCCGCGAAGCGGCTCACGTGGCAGGGGCAGAGCAGGTCGCGCTCGCCCACGACCACGTCGCAGCCGTTGTGCGGGCAGGTGGCCGACCAGGCCAGGACCTCGCCCCCGCGCCGGATCGCCACCGCGTTGCCGAGCGTGCGCCGCGGCAGGCGCTGCCAGGCGTCGCGCCGCTCGCCCTCGAGGGCGACCTTCAGCGGCTGACCCTCGGGCAGGCGCGCGAGCGGCCCCACGTCCACCCACAGGTCGCCCGCGGGCCCCGCGCGCAGGGGCGTGCCGATCACGGCGGCCGCCGCCGCGCCGAGCGCGCCCACCCCGGCGCAGGCGCCGGCGCACACGGCGGCCATCTCCAGGAAGCGGCGGCGGGGGACTGGCTGCTCAGGGTCCGGCTGCTCCGGGTCCGGCGCGGCCGGCCCGGTCGTCTGCTCGGTCGTCGGCCCGGTCGTCGGCCCGGTCGTCGGCTCGGTCGTCGGCCCGGTCGTCGGCCCGGTCGTCGGCCCGGTCGTCGGGGCGTCGGGCGCCTGCTCGGGCGCCGGCTCGGGCGTGTCCTCGGCGGTCATCGACGCCTCCTCGCGCGGGGGCCCATGGTATCGCTCGCGTGACCGGACCGCTCCGGCGGCGACCCGGGGTCGCCCTCATCCAACGCACAGGTTGGCCTACCGTTTCTGGTAAGTGACGTCGATAACAGTGGG
The DNA here is from genome assembly GCA_019636275.1 of Planctomycetota bacterium. GTDB lineage: Bacteria > Planctomycetota > J058 > J058 > J058 > JAMLIC01. The sequence continues at coordinate 8,749 of JAHBXY010000133.1, forward strand.
GTGGCACGGACGCTCGATGCCTGGTCGACCGAGGCTCACCGGACCCCGCGGGAGGAGTTCCTGCGCCGGTACCGGGGCGTGTTCCTCGTCGCGCTCGCGCCGCCGCCCGCCCAGGGCGGCCAGGGCGACTTCCTCGTCACCACGGGCAAGCTCCCGCGTGTCTCGTGGGGTCAGGTCGCCGCGCCGACCAACGCCTGGGCGGGCGCCGTCGTCCACCCGGTGGAGAAGCGCGCCGGGCCGTCCCCGTTCCCGGCGATGATCACGCTCGGCCGCGCAGCGAACAACGACATCGTGCTCGCCTCGCCCAGCGTCTCGGCGTTCCACGCCTACCTGGCGCGCGAGGGCGAGGGCTGGGTCGTGCGCGACGCCGACTCGAGCCACGGCACCTACGTGGCCGAGGTCCGCATCGTCGCCCCGACGCCGCTCGCGCCGGACACGGCGCTGCGCCTGGGCGACGTCCGCTGCCGCTTCGTCGACGCGCAGGGCCTGCTGCGCCTGGCCATCACCGGCTGAGTGGTGTGATCGACGGCTGCGGCCGCGGATGCTGGGCGGGGCGGCGCGCGCGCGGGCTCGAAGTATGCCGATACGACGTCGCCCGCGCGCGCGCCGCCTCGCCTCAGCCTCCGCGGCCTCGCCTCGCTCGCTGCTCCGATCGAAGGCTGGTCACCGCGGGCTCGCCGCCGCGCGTCGATGGCTTCAAACGAAGGTGTGTTCGACGGCTGCGGACGCGGATGCTGGGCGAGGCGGCGCGCGCGGGCTCGAAGTGTGCCGATACGACGTCGCCCGCGCTCGCGCCGCCTCGCCTCGGCCTCCGCGCCCTCGCCTCGCTCGCTGCTCCGATCGGAGGCTGGCCACCGCGGGCTCGCCGCCGCGCGTCGACGGCTTCATGCGAGGTGTGCTCGACGGCTGCGGCGGACGACGCCGGCCTCGGCGGCGCCGGCTCGACGTGAGTCGTTCCGTCGTCGCCCGCGCGCATCGCGTCGCGGCTCGCGCGCTGCTCCGATCGAAGGCGAGGCGGTCACCAGCGCCTGCGGGGGGGTCGACCACTTCAGACGGCTCGAGAGCTCGGACTCGTTCCCTCCGTCACTCGTCCTCGAGCCGCCCGAGCGAGCGATGGGGACGGGCGAAGCGGGACTGTTCGTGCCTGTCCGGGTCTCGCGCCAATCGCCCGCCCCTCGCGAGCGCATCACTCGTCAGGGGCGGCACTCGCCGCAGGCGTTCTGCCCGGCGTCGAGGGCCTCGTCGCGGCTCCTGAACTCGAGCTTGCTGCGGATGCGCGGCACGCGGGCGCAGGAGGGGCGGTGGAAGCGGTGGCCCCGCTCGTCGGCCACGTAGACCCGCTCCGGCGCCGGCGGGGGCAGCGCCCACAGGCCCAGCCGCGCCGCGCGGGCCTCGCGCTGGAAGGTGATCAGCTCGTCCTTGTGCCGGGTGTTGGGCTCCCACGTGTAGCAGTAGGCCAGCCCCCGGCGCACGACCTCGCCGTTGGCGAAGAGCTCGCCCTTGAACACGTAGGCGAGCGTCCGCTTGTACTGGTCGGTGCGCTCCTGGTCGTACTCGAGCGTGACCTGCTGGCCCTCGACGAGCTCCTTGAGCGCCGCCGTCGCCTCGGCGTAGAGCGGCTCGTCCTTCTCCGGCGTGTTGATCCCCACGAGCCGCACGCGCCGCCCGTCGGCGAGCTCGAGCGTGTCGCCGTCGATCACCCGCTTCACCCGCGCCGTCTCGGTCGGCCCCTTGATCCAGGCCGTCGCGTGCTCCGGCCGCGCGGCGGGCGCGGGCTCGGGCTCGGGCTCGGGCTCCGGCTCGCGCTCGGGCTCGGGCGCCGGCGGCCGGACCGGCGGGCGCGGCGTCTCGGTCGCCCGCGGCGGCGGCGCGACGACCTCCCCCGTCCGGGGCGGCGGGACGTCGACCTCGGGCGTCGTCGCGGGCGAGCCCGCGGCCCACAGCGCGACCGCGATCAAGGCCGCGACCAGCGCCAGCGCCAGCGCGATCGTCGCGGTGGTGGCGGCGCCGGCGGGCTTCTTCGGGGCGGGCGCGGGCCTGCGGGCCTTGCTCACGAGGGTCCTCCAGCCGACGGTCGGCGGCAGCAGCCGAGGTCGGCGGCCACGGATGGTGCGCGGCGCCGGGCCTGGCGCGCAACGGGCAAGGCTCGGTTTTACGCGGCCGGTGCAGGCCCCGCCCCCGCGCGGGAGGCGCCGGCGAAACCGGCCGTGAGGAACAGGAGCGTCACGGCGGCCGCGGCGAAGACCCAGCTCTCGAGGTCGCGCGGCTCGCGGTCGGCCTGCAGGATCCAGGGCGCGATCACGGTGTCGACGTCCTGCTTCACGCGGGCCGCCAGCGTCACGGGCGTGGCGACGAGCAGCCCCTGCACGACCCGCGGCTCGACGCGCGCGCCGGTCGACTCGTCGTCGACGAGCCCCGACCGGACCCGCTCGCGGATGAGGGCGGCGCGCTCGTCGAGGCGGGCCGCGAGCCGCGCCTCGAAGTCGAGCGGGTTCGGCGGCGGACCGTCGGCGCGCGCGGCCGGCCGGCCGAGGCGGGCGTCCTCTCGCTGTACGAGCACGACCCGCCCCGGCGTGGGGAGCGCCTCGGCGCTGCCTCCCTCGAGGCGGGCCAGCCGCTCCTGCAGCCGCTGCCGGGCGTGCTTCGGCAGGACCCCGCCGGCCCCGCCCAGGGCGGCCGGCGCGGCCGGCTGGGGGGCGCGCGCGGAGACCATGACGTCGGCCAGCGCGCGGGTCCGGGCCCACCACGTGGCCGCGGGGTCCGAGGGGTCGAGGAGCAGCCACACGGGCGCGGCCCCGGTCGGCTCGCGCAGGAGCAGGGCGCGGTCGAGCCGCACCTCGACGCCGCGCAGGCTGACCCAGCGGGTCTGATCGGTCGCGGAGAGCTGCGCCACGTCGACGACGCGCAGGTCGCGCGGCTGGCGGTTCGCCAGGCGGGCGACCGTCGGCTTCGCCGTCCACCAGATCGCGATCAGGGCCACGACCCACAGCCAGAACGTGCCCTGGGCGCCGAACAGGCGGTAGAGGAAGGCGTACCAGGGCAGCCGCGCCATGAGCGAGCGGCTCAGAGGCCGTCGAGGCCCGGCACCGGCACGACGGAGCGGACCTCCTCCGGCTTGAGCGAGTGGATGCGCGAGAGGAGCAGGTGGCGCATGCGCAGGAACTCGGCCGGCCAGGCGAGCTGGTGCAGGACGTGGATCTTCTCGTCGGCGGACTTCGTCGAGAGCTGCCGCCAGTAGTCCAGCGGCACCGACGCGCCCGCGCCCGAGTAGTCGCCGAGCAGCATGTTCGTCCGCCCGCCGCCCTTGGACGTCTTGCGCCCGGCCGGGTCGGTCACGAAGAAGATGTCGTGGAAAAGGTCCGGCAGGACGATCTCGGTGTCCTGCGTCGAGCGGCCCGACGCGTCGAGGTCGACCGAGATGATCTGCCCCTCGATCCGGTCGTAGACCAGGCCGAAGACGATCGTCGTCTTGAACGAGCACATCTCCATCAGGCGGTTGGCCACGAAGGGGACGATGCCCGTGTCGTCGATCACGCCCAGGCCGGCGACGGCGATCGTCGGGTCGTAGTTCTCGACCTCGGCCAGCGCCTCGCCGAGCTTGCGGTACCAGGTGTTCGGGTGCTTGATCGCCTTGAGCTTGTCGAGGATCTCGCGCCCGCGGTCGCCGAGCACCTCGTCGAGGTAGGCCAGCGCCGCCCGCGTCGAGTCGGCGTAGCCCTGCGGGTCGACGCCGATCAGGTCGGTCTCGATCCCGGCCCGGGCGACGATCGCCAGGCGGAAGCCCTCCTCGGTGCCGCGCAGGTCGAGCCCGAGGTTGCGCATGACGTGGACGAGGATCGCCGAGGTCGCCTGCGCGCTCTCCGCGCGCACGCCCACGGCGTTGGGCAGGTCCTCGACGTCGGACGACCCCTTGCGGTGGTGGTCGATGAACAGGATCGGCTTGTGCCGGACCTCCTTGCTGCGCCGGATCAGGTGCGCGAAGTCGGTCATGATCTCGGGGCACGTGGCGTCGAGGATGATGATCAGCGGCGCCTTGTGCGCGATCTCCGAGAGGCTGTCCGTCTGCTCGCAGCGGCGCAGCACGCCGCTCGGCATGAAGTTCGTCGCCAGCGAGCGGTTCATCAGGAACGACATCCGCTTCGAGTAGTAGCAGACGTAGCTCTTGCCGAACCGCTCGCGGAGGAGGAACCACAGGAGGCCGTTGGCGCCCATCGTGTCCGGATCGATCCGGTCGTGCGCCCAGCCGATGATGTCGTCGCCCTCCACGGCCTCGACCGTGCGGACGAGCAGCTCCGTGGCATCCTCGAAGTAGCGCGGCGTCGCCTGCTGCGAGGGGGCGGCGGGCGCCGCCCCCTCTCCGGCGCCAGGCGCGTCGCTCGGCGGGGGAGCCTCGGCGCCGGGGACGTCCGCCACGGCCGGCGGCGTACCGCCTGCAGCGGCCGGCGGGCCCCCTGCAGCGGCCGGCGGACCGCCTGCAGCGGCCGGCGGCGGACCGCCTGCAGCAGGTGGAGGACCGCCAGCAGCAGCAGCCGGCGGAGGACCGCCAGCAGCAGCAGCCGGCGGAGGACCGCCGTTGGTCGCCTCGGCAGGAGTGGCGGTCCCCCCGCGCGGGGGGCCGACCGAAGGAGCGGGCTGGGACGCGGGGGACCCTGCCCCGGCGCGCTCCGTCCGGGTCTCGGGTGGAGTCACCCCTGCGAGGATAACACTCGGCCTGGCAGGACACTAGGGACCAACCGGGGCCGCAGGTCCTTTTCGGGCGGCGAGTTCCACCCTGCGAGCGGCTTTGCAGACACGTGACGTATCTCCAGCCCGGGCGACCTACGCTGGCGAGTCCCCGGGAGGTCGTCATGCCGAGCCGCGCTGTCCGTCGCCCGCTGGCCACCCTCGTCTCGGCCGGCCTCGTCCTCCTCGTCGGAGCGCTGGCCGCCCACGCCGACGTCATTCACCTCGAGGGGGGCGGCAAGTACCGCGGGACGATCGTCAAGGAGACCGCCCGCGAGGTCCACATCCGCACGGCCGGCGGCGTCGTCGTCGTGCCGCGGCGCGACATCGCATCGATCGAGAAGGACGAGTCCAAGCAGCAGGCGTTCGCCCGGCGCGAGGCGGAGGTCCGCGGCAAGGACGACCCGGACGCGCACCACGAGCTCGGCCTGTGGGCCAAGGGGCAGGGCCTCGACGCCGAGGCGCGGCGCTGCTTCGAGCGGGCGATCGCCCTCGACGCGTTCCACCGCGGCGCCCGGCAGGAGCTGGGCCACCGCTACCACCAGGGGCGCTGGTACACCGAGGAGGAGTACCGCCGCGCCGTCCAGGGGCTCGTCGAGTGGGACGGCCGCTGGGTCACGCCCGAGGAGCGCGCCCGCCTCGAGCAGGGGTTCATCAAGGACGCCGACGGCAACTGGGTCCGCCCGGAGGACCTGGCGCGCAAGGCGGAGGAGGAGCGCCTCGCCCGCGAGCGCCAGAACCCGCCCGCCGAGCCGGCGCCCGGCCAGCCCGGCCCGCGCGGCGGCCGCTTCGAGCCGCCGCCCGCCGGACCCGACCTCAACGAGGACACGGCCTGGTACCGCGACGAGACGCGCGTCGGCGACATCGGCGCCGTGGCGCCGACCGAGTCGCGCTACTACCGCATCCGCACCAACGTGAAGCCCGAGTACGCGCGCCGCTACGGCGAGATGATGGACCGCTACTACGTGCGCTTCCTCAAGGTGTTCGAGCAGCTCATGCCGCCCGGGACGCCGGCCAAGAGCGAGATCCTCATCTACTCGAGCCAGCGCGAGTTCATGGCGGCCGAGGGCATGGGGCAGACCGTCGGCGGCTTCTACAACACGGGGAACAAGCGGGTGACCGCGTTCCACGGCATGTTCGGCCAGACCGGCACGACGCGCGAGGTCCTGGCGCACGAGGGCACGCACCAGTTCCAGGACATCGTCCTGCAGGGCTCGTTCCGCAACGCCCCCATCTGGATCCTCGAGGGGCTGGCCGTGTTCTTCGAGTCGGCCTACTACGACGGCAAGGACGTGGTGATCGGCCTGGTCCCGCGCGACCGCCTGGCCGCGCTGAAGCGCGGGCTGGCGACGGAGCAGCTCATCCCGCTCACCGACCTGATCCGCACCCCGCAGGCGCAGTTCACGGGCTACCACTACGCGCACGCCTGGGGGCTGATCTACATGATCCTCTACTACGGCGAGAGCAAGGCCGTGCGCGCGCGGACGCAGCAGTGGTTCAGCGACCTGTTCAGCCTCTCGAAGCGCGGGCGCGTCACGCCGGAGATGGTCGAGGAGCGCTGCGGCGGCCGCGAGAAGTTCCTCGAGCTGGAGCAGCGGTGGAAGGACTGGCTGCGCGACCTGCCCTACGACTTCGACCCCCGGGGGAAGTGACCGGCGTCAGCCGCTTGCCGGCGAGGCGACGGCGGGCGGCCGCGCCTCCAGCACCTCGCGCACCCGGCGCGTCAGGGCATCGGCCGTGAACGGCTTGGGGAGCAAGGGGGCGGGGAGCCGACCGTCGGCCCCGAGCGCGTCCGCGGCGTGGCCGCTCATGAGCAGCACGGGCACGTTCGGGCGGTCGGCGCGCAGGCGCGCGACCAGGTCGATCCCCGAGCAGCCGGGCATCACGACGTCGGTGACGAGCAGGTCGATCGGCCCGGCGCGGGCGGCGGCCGCCGCCAGGGCCTCCTCGCCGCTGCCGCAGGGGAGCACGGTGTAGCCGACGCCCTCGAGCGCGCGGGTGACCATGGTCCGCACCGCCGGCTCGTCCTCGGCGAGGAGCACGACGCCGCGCGCGGGCGGCGGCAGGGCGACGCGCCCGGCGGGCTCGGGGGTGACCGGCGCGTCGGTGCGCGGCAGGAGCACCGTGAACCGCGAGCCGGCGCCGGGGGCCGACGCCACCTCGACACGGCCGCCGCAGCGCTCGACGATGCCGTGGACGGTCGACAGGCCCAGGCCCGTCCCCGCGCCGGGCGGCTTGGTCGTGAAGAAGGGCTCGAAGACGCGCCGCCGGGTGGCCTCGTCCATGCCGACCCCCGTGTCGGCGACGCTGATGGCCACGGCCGGGCGCGCGTCGTCGCCGCGGGCCGGCGCGACGAGCCGGGTCTCGATGGTCAAGGTGCCGCCATCGGGCATGGCGTCGCGCGCGTTGACGGCCAGGTTCACGATCGCCAGCTCGAGCTGCGCCGGGTCGGCCAGGACGCGCCCCTCGCCGGCCGCGAGGCGCGCCGCGACCTGCACGCGCGGGCCGACGAGGCGCTGGATGAGGAGGGTCGCGCGGCGCAGCAGGTCGTCGACGGCGACCACCTTCGGCTCGAGCGGCTGCCGGCGCGCGAACGCCAGGAGCTGCCGCGTCAGGTCCGACGCCCGCTCGCAGGCGCGCTGGACCTCCTCGACGTGCTCCCGCCGGGGGTCGTCGGCGGGGGTCTCGAGCAGCAGCAGCGACGCGTAGCCGAGGATCGCCGTGAGCAGGTTGTTGAAGTCGTGGGCCACGCCGCCCGCGAGCCGGCCGACCGCCTCCATCTTCGCCGCCTCGCGCACCCGCTCCTCGACCCGCCGCCGCTCCGTCACGTCCTGCACGACGAGCTGGGCGGCGCCCGGGCCGAGCGGCGTCGAGCGGACCTCCAGGTCGCGCTCGCCGTCGGCCAGCGCCGCCCGCACCACCTCGCCGCCGCCGGCGGCGGCGACGAGACGCTCGACGAGCGGCCCGGCGCCGACCCCGAGGAGCCGGCGCGCCGGCTCGTTCATGTAGACCGGCTCGCCCGCGCGGACGAGCAGGATCGCGTCGGGTGAGCCCTCGACGAGGCGCCGGTAGCGCTCCTCGCTCTCGCGCAGCCGGACGAGGTTCTTCTCCATGTGCACGAGGAGCATGCCGATCGTGAGGGCCAGCTCCAGCATGCCGGCGAGCATGAAGCCCCACATGGCGAGGTCCTCGATCGGGCGCACGAACGGGTAGTCGAAGCGGTGCAGGCCCCAGACGATGAACGTCCAGCCGGTCACGACACGCCCGACCCCCGGCACCTCCCGCCAGCGCAGGAAGCGCGCCCCCGTCCAGACGGACGTCGCGCCGAGGAACCAGAACACGGGCACGGTCAGGGCGAGGAAGCTCACGTCCGCGGCGAGGGCCAGCACCACCCAGGCGCCGACCGCCGCCGTGAAGCCCACCCAGAAGCGCGGCAGGCGCATGCCGATGAACACGTGCGTGCCCCAGAGGAGGAGCAGCGTCGAGCCGAGCGTCGCCAGGTACGTGAGCCCCTTGAGCGCAGTCGGCGCCCCGGCCGGCCAGGCGAGGACCCCCACCAGGGTCAGGGCGTAGCGGGCGAACGACAGCGCCCAGGCCCCGGCCCACAGGGCGAGGTGCCGCTCGCGCCCCTGCGTCAGGTGCAGGTAGAGGAAGACGACGAAGAGGACCAGCGAACCGGCGGCCGACGCCGCGACCGCCGGGGGCAGCCACGCGGAGGGCATGTCGGGCATTGAAGCGGGGTCGCCCCGGCCGCGCGAGCCCCATCCGGAAGCGAGCGGACCGCCAGGGCAGCCCTGGCGGTCCGCGCGGTCCTCGTCGTGGCCTCAGCCGGGCGTCACAGCGGCCGTCGCTTGTGATGATGTCCACGTCGCGGAGCGGGACCCTCGCTCCGATCCGCAGTGACGCACCTGTCGCCCTCGCTCCGGCCGCTTCGCGGCCTACGCTCGGGGACGCGCGCCACCGCTCGATCTGCTCGCTTCGCTCTCACAGCGGCCGTCGCTCGTTCTGATGTCCACGTCCGGGGGCGCGGCTCGATGCTCCGATCCGCAGTGAGGCACGGCCTCCGCTCGGGGATGGCGCCACCGCTCGATCTGCTCGCTTCGCTCGCAGATCAAGCGGTGAGCGCTGTCAGATCAAGCGGTGAGCGCGGTCACTGGCCGGGCAGCGACCCCGAGAGGCCCGTCGTGTTGCTGGGCACCGGGTCGAGGAACCGGCCGGTCGGGTTCGGGCCGCGGTGCGGGCCGCCGGCGACGCGGTCCAGGTAGGTCACGGCGTTGTGGTAGATCGTCGACCCGTCGGGCGCCCGCTCGAGGATCCCGGCGCTGAAGGCCACCGCCCGCACGGGGGCGAACTCGTTGCGCGTCAGGGTCATGATCGAGTCGAAGTACGGCGTGTCGAAGTGCACCGGGATGATCGGCTTGAAGCCAGGGCTGCTCGGCTGGGCGAGCATCTGCGCGCGGAAGCGGGGGAAGATGTCGCGGCCGAGGTTCCACAGCTTGTCGTGCTCGGCCACGTAGGCCGCCGCGCAGGCGCGGTTCCGCGAGACGCTGCCGTCGATCACCATGACGTTCTCGTAGTTCGAGCTCTCCGCCGTCTCCGACCAGTTGTAGCTGCCGGTGACGATGTGGCGCTCGTCCACGATCAGCGTCTTGTGGTGCATGAGCTGCGAACGGGGGTGCAGCCACACGAGCGAGTAGACCTTGTAGCGCACCTCGATGCCCGCGCGCTCGAGGTCGCGCGCCCGCGACTTGGTGTCCGAGAAGGAGCCCAGGTCGGTCAGGACCTCGATCCGCAGGTGCGGCTTCGTCCTGCGCAGGTCGGCGAGGGCCTTGGCGATCGAGACGCAGTTGAAGTGCGCGACGTCCACGAGGATCGACCGCTCCGCCGAGCGCATGACCTCGATGATCTTGTCCGCGATGAGCGCGGTCCCGTTGCCGTGGTTCATGCTCGAGAACAGCGCGCTCTCGTAGCGGCGCACGAACGGCGACGGCGGCGAGAGCACCACCGGCGCCATGTGCTCGGCGGCCTCGGGCGTGTAGGGGCGGGCCGCCGCCATGAGCCGGTTGAACTCCTCCTGGAACTGGTGGACCAGGTGGTAGTGGTTGCCGAAGACGACCGTGTTCTCGCTGTACTTCTGCTCGGCGCCCGTCGACCAGTTCGCGCTGCCGTTGACCAGGCGGCGACGCGACGTGCGCGCGTCGACGATGGCGAACTTCTCGTGCAGGGTGCGCGACACGCCGTAGACGTGCACGCCGATGTTCTTCAGCGCGTTCGCCTTCGACTTGTTCGCCGACGTCGCCTGGTTGAGGATGAACCGCACGCGCACGCCGCGCTGCACGGCCCGCTCGAGCGCGACGTGGATCGGGCTGGCCGACGTCGTCGTCACGCTGTACATCGCGACGTCGATCGTCTCCTGCGCCGCGTCGATCAGCCTGGCCGTCGCCTCGGCGCCGCCGCCGCGGGGCGAGAAGTACGGCTCGGGGCGGGTCGATTGCGCCTCGGCGCGGCCCGCGGCGAGGAGGGCCAGCGCCGCCACCAGCGCGCCGGGTCGGGTCCACCTGCAGAACGAGGTCATCGGTCGCTCCTGTCGCTCTCTCGTCTCGGTCGTCGTCGTCGTCGTGTCCTGGCGGTGAGCCGGGCTCACTCGGTCTCGGTGAAGCTGTCGTCGAGGCGGTCGATCATGCCCTCGCCCGACGGCCCGCCGCCGCCCATTCCGGAGGTGGCGATGCGCGGGTCGCTCGGGTCGGTGATCGACATGAGCGCGTTGAACTCGCGCACGAAGGCCTGGGCGATCTGCCGGTTGTCGACCACGAGCAGGTTCTCGTCGTTGCTGCGGTCCGCGCCCTCGGAGAAGTTGAACGACCCGGTGAGCACGTAGCGGTCGTCGACGATGATCACCTTGTGGTGGAGGGCGTTGGGGTTCGAGTCGAAGCGCACCTTGGCGCCGGCCGCGTGCAGCGGGCCGATCTTGGTGTCGGCCCAGCCGGCGTGGCGCGACTCGAAGATCCCCTCGACCTTCACCCCGGCCTGGATGCGCTCGATCATGGCGTCGCACAGGGGCTTCGAGGTGTAGGCGAAGGCGATGAAGCGGATCGACCGCTGCGCGCCCTTCACGGCCTCCATGACGCGCGCCATGGCGCTGTCCTCGGGGGCGAAGCGCACCTGGACCTTCACGCCGCGGTCGACGGTGATCCAGTCGAGCGTCGTGTTCCGGGGCGAGCGCGGGCCGAACTGGTTGTCGACGAACATCTCCTCGAACTCCTTCTTGAACTCGGCCGCCAGCTCGGGGCTGGTGAAGGAGATCGCGTTGTTGTCGGCCACGTAGATCCCGCCCGGCGCCAGGTTGGTCGACCCGGTCCAGACGATCCGCTCGTCCACGAGGATGAACTTGTTGTGCATGTAGCCCGAGCGGCCGTCGTCGCGCAGCGGCAGGTCGTGCGCCTTGAGGTGCAGGATGGCCGGCTGGTGGTCCTCGCGGTTGTCGTAGACCATGCGCACGGCCACGCCGCGCTCCTTGGCCCGGACCAGCGCGTGGGCCACGCGCATGAGCGAGAACTCGAACACGGCCATGTCGATCGAGCGCTGGGCGCCGTCGATCAGGTCGATCACCTGCTGCTCGACGCCGTGCGGGTCCCACTCGACGGTCGGGGTGAAGCGCACCTCGGTCTTGCGCGAGGGCGTGCGGTAGCGCACCGGCTCGGGCCGCGGGTAGCGGCTCGACTGCAGCTTGTGCTCGAGCTCGAACAGCCTCGCCTCGAGCCCCTGCCGGTCGAGCGTGAGCTGCGGCACCCCCTCGCCGTCGCAGGTGACCTCGTTGCCGGCGATGATCCCGCGCATGCCGAGGAGCAGGCCGCCCGGCGCGCGGCGCAGGGTCAGCTCGCCCTCGCCGGCGATGGTGGCCTTGTAGGTCCCCGTCAGCACCCCGTCGACCACCTTGCCCTGGGCGGTGAAGAGCCCGGTGTTGCGACCCTCGAGGTAGGCCTTGCCGTCGATGGCGAAGGTCCCGTCGGGCTGCGGCCGGACGACGATGTCGCCCGTGAAGCCCGTGTCCTGGCCCGCGGCGCCCGAGCGGGCGACGGTCCGCGTGCCGCTCAGCCGCCACATGCCCTCGAAGCCGGAGGCACCGGCCTCGAGCCGGGCGTACTCGGCGAGAAGGTTGCGGACCTCGTCTCGGATGGCCTTCTCCGCCGCCTTTCGCGCCCGGTAGTCCTCGGGCGACTCGGCCCGGGGCTGCGCGTACGCCGGAGGAGCGAGCGCGACCATCCCGAGGCCGACGACGAGGCACAGGAGCCGGATCGAGTTCAGCGTGGTGCGCATGGCGCCCTCCGTGGCGCCGGTATCCGAGCAAGGTAGAGGCCGAATCTCAAGGCTTCTTCAAGACCGGACCAAGCATGGACTTGAAACGCACGTCCCCGGCCCTGCGACGTAACGGAACCGTTCGTCTGGCCCCGATCCCGGGAAAGCGCCGGGGGCGGTTCATATCTGAGACGAACCGTCGCCGTCGTGGACGCCTGCGCGGCCCGCGAGCCGGACGGAACGCCCGTGGCGGCTTGCTCCGGGGCGGGTGAGCCTGTCTCGTGTGGTTGCGGGGTGGTGAAGCGATGAGGGTCCCGAGGGTCCACGGCCTCGACCTGCCGCGCGCGGCCGGCGCGCCCTTCCGCCTCGAGGGGCCCGACGCGGTCCATCTGGGGCGCGTCCTGCGCGTCGCTCCGGGCGACGAGGTCGAGGTGTTCGACGCCGAGGGCGGGGCCGGTCGGTTCCGCGTGACCGACGTGGGGCGCGGGCGGGTGGACCTGGTCCTCGAGGCGCGGGTCGACGCCGACCGCGAGCTCCCCTTCCGGCTCACCTGCGCCGTGGCCCCGCCCAAGGGCAAGCGGGCGCAGCGCCTGGTGGAGGAGTTGACGGAGCTGGGGGCGTCGGCGCTGGCGCCGCTCCAGCTCCGCCGGACGACGGCCCGCCCGCCCACCGATGATGAGGTTCGGCGCTGGTCGCTCGAGGCCGCCAAGCAGTGCCTGCGCAACCGCGCCCTGACCCCGCTGCCGGCGCTGGACCTCGAGGGGCTCGTCGCGCTCGGGCGCGAGCAGGCGCTGGCGCTCCTGCCCGACACCGTCGACGCCCCGCCCTTGCGCGAGGTCCTCGCGCGCCCGCGGCCGGCGAGCGTGCTCGTGGCCGTGGGGCCGGAGGGCGGCTTCGACCCCGACGAGCGCGCGGCGCTGCGCGCCGCCGGCTTCCTGGCGGCGTCGCTCGGGCCGACGGTGCTGCGGATCGAGACGGCGGCGGCCGCCGTCACGGCCGCGCTGGTCGCCGCGTGGGCGTGACAGGTCCAGCCCGCCCGCCCGTCCCGCGCCTCCTGCCCGGAGCGACCCCATGAGCCACCCCGACTTCCGCCCGGCCGCGTTGCCCGACGAGCGCGCGGCGCTGATCGACCTGCTGGCCGGCGACGACTGGCCCTACCACGAGCGGCGCCGCCCCACGCCGGCGCAGGCGGCGCAGGCCGTCGACGACGGCCTCTACGGCGGGCCCGGCGTGAGCGACGCCCGCGCCTTCTGGCTGGAGGTCGACGGCGCGGCGGTCGGGCTCGTGACCCTGCGCGAGCTCGACGACCCCACGCCCGTGTTCGACCTGCGCGTGCGCGCGCCCCTCCGCGGCCGCGGGCTCGGGCGCGCGGCCGTGCGCTGGCTGGCCGACCACGTGTTCACGACCACCGACAAGCTGCGCCTCGAGGGTCACACCCGCGCCGACAACGTGGCCATGCGGCGCGCCCTCCGCGCCTGCGGCTGGGTGAAGGAGGCGCACCACCGGCGGGCGTGGCCCGACGACGCCGGGGCCTGGCACGACGCGGTCACCTACGCCGTGCTCAAGGACGACTGGCTCCGGGGCACGACGACCCCGGTGCCCTTCGACCACGAGCCCTGATCGTCGGAAGCGACGTCGCGAGGCGCCCCGCGCTCAACCGCCCCCGCCGACCAGGTCGGCGATCGGGATGCGGCGGCCGCCGGCGGTGATCGACGGGGACTCGCCGTTCGTGACCACACCGACGAGGCCGAGCGCGGCCATCATGCCCTTCTCCTGCGGCGAGAGCGGCAAGGTGACCTGCGTGACGCACGCCGGGCCGGCGCTCACCGGCGCGCGCTCCTGCACCTCGATCAGCGCGCGGGCGCCCGGGCGGGCGAGCCAGGCCGTCCGCGTCGCCTTCAGCGTGCGCAGGCTCCGCGGGTGGAGCAGCCAGCCGCTGCCGCCGAGGTCGCCGACGAACGACTCGACGTCCGCGACGTCGATCGCGATGTGATGGAGCCCCGGGCCGCGCTTCTCGAGCGCCCGGCGGTACGGCCCCGGCCCGATCGACTCCATGAGGAGCAGCCGCGCCGAGTCCCCGGGGCCGCCGACGTAGACCTCGGCGGTCCCCTCGCCCTCGAAGTCCTCGCGCGCGCCGACCTCGAGCCCGGCCGCCCGCGCCACGGCCGACGCGGCGTCGACGGAGCGCACCAGGAACGCGATGTGGTTCATGTCTCCTCGCCTCCGCCGACGCGTGAGTGTCGACGACGCCCGGGGCGGCCGCCAGGCCGCTACGCGCCCCGCGCCGGCGCGAGCGGGTCGTCGACCTGCGCGATCGGATGCGCGCGCCCGCCCAGGCGCAGGGCCACGCCGCCCTCGTGCTCGACGAGGAGCGGCGCGAGGTCGAGCGCCGCCTCGGGGCTCAGGCGCGCCGCCCAGGTGCCGTCGCGCACGTCGGCGTAGAGCGCCCCGTCGGGCCCCGCGCGCAGGGTCTCCGGCCGCAGGGGGGCGCGCTCGCCCGCGTGCAGGACGAGCGTGACCTCGTCGCCCGCGACCTCGGCCCGGCGCGCGTGCAGCGGCGCGCCCTCGACGGTCAGGTAGACCCAGTGCAGGTCGTTGCGCAGGGCGTAGCGCCCGTCGGGCGCGCGGTCGAGCCAGCCGGCGAAGGTCTCGGCCAGGCCCTCGTGCTCGAACGGCACGCCGGCGACGAGGAAGCGGCCGCGCGCGTCGAGCACGATGTCCGTCTCGCGCGAGAGGCCGCGCGCGGCCAGGTCGGCCTCGCTCAGGTCGTCGGTGGGCGTGGGCTCCACACCTCCGTTCTAGCCTGTCCACCCGTTCCCGTTCCCGTTCCCGTTCCCGGTTGTTGGGGCCACATGAACTTCGACCACGAGCGCTGGTCAAACGTCCTCCTCCGCGGGGTCTCCATGCTCACTCGCATGATCAACGACCTCGGAGGTGCGGGAACGGGAACGGGAACGGGAACGGAAGACTCGCCTGAGAGTCAGCCGCTGAATGACTCCGGCGAGCTCAGCGCGTGGTCGGCTTCAGGAAGCCGCACGCGTCCAGGTCGGCGGGCCGCCCGCCGGCGAGGTGCGAGGGGAGCCGTCCGACGAGGGCCAGGCCGCCGTCGCCGCGCTCCGGCGCGCGCGCGAGGGGCAGGTCGCCCAGCGGCGCGAGGCGCGGGTCGTCGCGCCAGACGGCCGCCGCCGCCAGCGGCGGCGCGTCGTCGTCGTCGTCGCGCCGGCTCGACGGCCACCAGCCCAGGGTCCGCGCGAGCGCGTCGCGGTCGGCCACCGGCGGCGCCCGGTCGCGCGTGACCCCGAGCGGTCCCAGCGGCACGACGCCGGCGCGCGCCTCGCACGGCCCCCAGCGCAGCGCCGCCGCCGCGCCGCGCCGCACGACGAGGCCACCCGGCCCGGCGAGGACGAGGACGTCGGGCGTCGCGCGCGCCACACGGCAGGCGCCGTTCGTCACCGGAGCGCCGTCGGGGTCGGGGAAGGGAGCGCGGGGGAGGAACGGCCAGCCGTCGAGCCGCTCGAGCGCCCGGGCGACCGGCCGCGCGAGCCGCACCCGCAGCCAGAACGGCCCCAGCGGCTCGGCCACGAGGCCGTCGAGCAGGGCGAGCTGCGTCGGGTCGACCTGAAGGTCGTGCGCGAGGGCAGGCGCGCGGCGGCGCGCCGCCTCCCAGGCGGCGAGGTAGTCGTCGACCGTCACGGCGCGCCCGTCCGACCAGCGCGCGTCGGGCGAGAGGAAGAACTCCCAGGCCTGGTCGGGGGTCAGCTCGACGACCTCGGCGGCCGACGGCAGCCCGCGCAGGAGGGCGCGCGCCACGAGGCGCTCGAGCGGCCCGGCGCCGAGCGGCAGGTCCAGGCGCGCCACGTCGAGCGGCCCAAGGCGCGGGTCCCAGCCGACGACGCGCGCCCCGCCGCCCGCGACGGCGTCGTCGTCGTCGGCGACGTCGTCGTCGACGACGGCCTCGCCGTCGACCGGAGCGACGTCGTCGACCGACGCCGCCGGGGTCGGCGCGACCGTGCTGCAGGCCGGCGCCGGCGCCGGCCGCGGCGCGAGGACCGGCTGGCGCCCGCGCGGCGGGTGCACGCGCAGGCGCTGCGGCCCGACGACGCTGGCCTGCGCGGGGTCGTAGTACGGATACGCGTGGAGCGCGCCGGCCGTGAAGTCGCCCGTGAGGGTGGGCACGACGCGCAGGGCCAGCTCGAGCCGCTCGTCGGGCGCGAGGTCGCGCAGGTAGAGGACGAGCCGGTCGTGCCACACCTCCCAGCGGCGGACCCGACCGGCCTCGCGGTGGGCGACGAGCCCGCCGTCGTCGCTCGCCAGGGCGAAGCCGGGCGGCAGGGCCAGCTCGAGCATCGGGTCGCGCACGGCCGCCGGGCGCGTGTTCTCGACGACGAGGGCCCAGCGCTGCGCCTCGCCCTGGCGCCCGCTGGCCGGGCGGACCGTCCGCACGCGCAGGGCCGGCGCCTCGCCCTCGAGCGACCCCGCGCGCCAGGCCGGGTCGTCCCAGGCGACGACGCCCGTGAGCACGACCTGCGCGTGCACGCGCCCGCTCCCCGTGAAGCGCAGGCGCAGCCCGCGCTCGAGCACCGCGTCGAGCGCCGCGTCGTCGGCAGCCTCGACGAGCGGCAGCGCGGTCAGGCCGGCGTCCGGCGCGAGCGCCTGCGCCTGCGGCAGCCGCCCCGGGAGCTCGACCTCGAGCACGCCCCGCCCGGGCTCGCGCAGGGCCTGGCCGTCGCGGAAGGCCTGCAGGGCCTGGACGGTCGCCTGCGTGCCGCCGAAGCCGCGCTCCGTGCGCCGCGCCGCCAGCCAGCGGAGGGCCGCCGCCGCCAGGGCGGGGTCGACGCCGGCGCGGATGATCGCCTGCGCCGCCACCCCCGTGACCTCGACCTCGTCGCGCTCGCTGGTCGTCGTCGGGCCCGCCGGCCACGACGCCGCGCCGTCGGCGTGGCGCGTGGCCAGGCGCGCCAGC
>JAHBXY010000134.1 GCA_019636275.1 Planctomycetota bacterium
GCCCTCGACGCGCCCGGCGACGCCGCCGCCGACGTCGACGGTCACCTCCTGGGCCGACACCGGCGCGAGGCCGCGCCGGTCGCGCTCGGCGACGACGCCGCGGGCCAGCGGGTGCTCGCTCTGCGCCTCGACCGCCGCCGCCAGGGCCACGAGGGCGTCGGCATCGGCGGCAGGACCGCCGTCGAGGCCGACCGCCGCCACGACCTCGGGGCGGCCGCCGGTGAGCGTGCCGGTCTTGTCGAGGAGCGCGTGCGTGACCTCGGCCAGCGCCTCGAGGCTGCGCGCGTCGCGCACGAAGATCCCGCGCCCGGCCGCGCGGCCGACGGCCACGACGACGGCGGTGGGCGTGGCGAGCCCCAGCGCGCAGGGGCAGGCCACGACCAGCACGGCGACCGAGGCCAGGAGCGCGCGCTCGGCCGGGGCGCCGGCCAGGGTCCAGGCCAGGCCGGCGGCCAGGGCGATCCCCAGGACCACCGGGACGAGCGCGCCCGAGACGCGGTCGGCGGTGCGCTCGACGCCGGCCTTGGAGCCCTGCGCCTGCGCCACGAGCCGCACGATCCGCGCCAGCTCGGTGTCGGCGCCGACGCGCTCGGCCTCGACGACGAGCGGCCCCTCGCCGTTGCGGGTGCCGCCGACGACCCGGTCGCCGACCGCCTTCGGGACCGGCATCGACTCGCCGGTGAGCAGCGCCTCGTCGACCCACGACGTCCCCTCGACCACGCGCCCGTCGACGGGCGCGGCGGCCCCCGGGAGCACGCGCAGCCGGTCGCCCGGGCGGACGGCGGTCACGGGCACCTCCTCGTCGCGGCCGTCGGCGCCGAGGCGCAGGGCGGTCGCCGGGCGCAGGTCGATCAGGTGCCGCAGCGCCTCGCCCGTGCGGCCCTGGGCGCGGGCCTCGAGGAAGCGGCCGAGGAGGACCAGGGCCACGATGACGGCGGCCGCCTCGAAGTGCAGGTGGGCCGGCGCGCCCGCGAGCAGGAGGGCGAGGCTCAGCCCCCACGCGGCGAGCGTGCCCAGCGCCACGAGCGTGTCCATGTTGGCGCGCAGGCGGCGCGCCTTCTCCCAGGCGCCGCGGAAGATCGGGCCGCCGGCGACGAGGGCCGCCGTGCCGAGCGCCGCCTGCGTCCAGCCGCTCCAGGCCGGCGGGTGGTGCCACACGGCCATCCCGCCCATCGCCAGGGCCACGAGCGGCGCCGTGACCGCGGCCGCGGCCACGAACCGCCGCCGCGCGTGAACGACCTCGGCCAGGCGGCGGCGGTCGGCCTCCGCCTCGCGCGCGAGCACGTCGCCCTCGTCGTCGCGCCGGAGGGCCGCGCCGTAGCCCGCAGCGTCGACGGCCGCGCCGATCGCCGCGACGAAGGCCCGGGTGACCTCGTCGTCGCCCGCGCCGGCGGGGCCCCGGCCGCTCTCGCCGACGACCGCCTCGACGCGCGCCAGCCGCCGCGGGAGGCTCACGTCGACGCGCGCGACGCCGGGCACGGCGGCGATCGCCCCCTGGACGGCGGCGACGCACGACCCGCAGGTCATGCCGGTGATGTCGAACCAGCGCGCCCCGGCGTCGTCGCCCAGCTCCGCTGTCGCGGGCGGCGGCGCGGCCGGCGCGGGAACCGTCGGCGCGTCCCCGGCCTCCCGCAGGCGGAAGCCCTCCTCGCGGAGGGCCGCACGCAGGCGCTCCAGGTCCACGTCGGGGCCTTCGACCGTGGCGCGGGGCGGCTCGAGCGTGACCTCGACGGCCGAGACGCCGGCGACTCCGGACAGGAGCCGGGTGGCGCTGCGCACGCAGCGCTGGCAGGTCATCCCCTCGACCTCGAAGACCTGGCGGGTCATCGCTCCTGCAACGCCGGACCCGTCGTCGGGCTTCCCGGCCGCATCCATGATGACCCGGCTCTCGATCCGGGTGCTGATCCGGGTGCCGACCCGACGGGAGGCCGTCGCGGGAGGCCGGTGCGGCGGAGGACGCGCTCGAAGAGCGCCACGAGCTCGCGGTCCTCGCGCGCGGCCAGGCGCGTCCGCAGGAGGGTGCCCCACACCGCGCGGCGCGGGACCTTCAGGCGCGCGGCCGGGTCGAGCGGATTGCCGCGGGCGACGAGGCCCAGGGTCTCGAGGGCCAGGAGCAGCGGCAGGAGCCCGGCCAGGCGCAGGCGCATCGTCCGGGCGGGAGCAGCCAGGCAGTGGGCCAGGCCTGCCCGCGCGTCGTCGACGGCCTGGGCGAGGAGGTCCCGGTAGACCGGCCGCAGGCGCGGCCAGGCGCCGGGGTCGAGGAGGTCGCGCGGGGCCAGGCCGACGGCGGCGAGGTCGGCGGCTGGAAGGTAGCAGCGGCCGTGGCGCAGGTCGCGCGCGACGTCGCGCAGGACGTTCGTGAGCTGGAGCGCGCGGCCGAAGCGTCGTCCGAGCGCCGACCAGGCGGCCGGGTCGACGCGCCGCAGGGCGGGCAGGCGCGCGGCGTGGAGCTCCGACCAGAACTCGCCCACGCAGCCGGCGACGTGGTAGCAGTAGTCGAACAGGTCGTCGCGCGTCTCGAGCGCGGCGAGGCCGGCCGGGTCCTCGCCGGCGAAGCGCGTCAGGTCGAGCCACATGCCGCGCGTGATCGTGGCCAGGACCTTCCGCACGAGCGCGCGCTCGAGCGGCGGCGCCGCCTCGAGCGCGCCGAGGCATCCCGGCAGCTCCGCCAGGAGCGCCCGCTCGGCCTCCGTGGCCCCACCCTCGCCCGGCGCGCCGGCGGCGACGGCCCGCGCCAGGTCGCGCGCCAGCGGCGCCGGGTCGCGCTCGCCGCGCACGGCCGCCGCGACCTCCTCCAGCAGGCGCAGCCGCTCGCCCCGCGGCACCACCCGCGTGTCCGCTACCGTGTCCGCCGCCCTTGCCAGCAGGTAGGCCAGCGCCACCGTGTGCCGCGTCTCCGGCGGCAGCAGCCACAGGCTCACGTAGAACGAGCGGCTGACCTTCGCCAGGATCGGCCGGAGCGGCAGCGCGTGCGGGGGGGTCACGTCGCGCCGACACTACCCGATCAAGCGGCGGACCCACTTGATGTTGTCGCCGTAGGGCGGATATCGGAGCTTCACGTCCATCCACGTCGACTTGTTCAGCACGCTCTTGCGGTGACTGAACGTCTCGAAGCCGGCGCGGCCGTGGTAGGCGCCCATGCCGCTGTCGCCGACGCCGCCGAAGGGCAGGTCGGGGACGCTCAGGTGCGCGACGGTGTCGTTCACGCAGGCGCCGCCGGAGCTGGTCTCGGCGAGCACCTGCTCCTGCGCGGCGCGGTCGCTCGAGAACACGTAGAGCGCCAGCGGCTTGGGGCGCGAGTTCACGAGCTCGATCGCCTCGCGCAGCCCGCGCAAGGTGACCACGGGGAGGATCGGGCCGAAGATCTCCTCGGTCATGAGCGCGGCGTCGAGCGGCGGGTCCTGCACGATCGTCGGCGCGATGTAGCGCGCCGCCTCGTCGTGCTCGCCGCCGACGACCACCTGCCCGCCCTGCCCGAGCATCCCGACCAGCCGGCGGTGATGCCGCTCGTTGATGATGCGCGCGTAGTCGGGGCTGGCCTTCGGGTCGGGGCCGTAGAACTCGGTCAGCGTGGCGCGCAGGCGCTCGACGAGCCGGCCGGCCACCGCCTCGTGGACGATGACGTAGTCGGGCGCGACGCAGGTCTGGCCGGCGTTCCAGAACTTGCCCCAGAGGATGCGGCGCGCGGCCACGGAGAGGTCGACCTTCTGGTCGACGATGCACGGGCTCTTGCCCCCGAGCTCCAGCGTCACGGGCGTCAGGTGCTTCGCCGCCGCCTGCATGACGACGCGGCCGACCTGCGTGCTCCCGGTGAAGAAGATGTGGTCGAACCGCTGCTCGAGGAGCGCCGTCGTCTCGGGCACCCCGCCCTCGACCACCGCCACGGCGTCCGGCGCGAGGTCCGACAGCCAGCGGGCGACGAGCGCCGACGTGTGCGACGCCACCTCGGACGGCTTGACCACGGCGCAGTTGCCGGCGGCGAGGGCGGCCACGAGCGGCCCGAGCGTGAGCTGCAGCGGGTAGTTCCAGGGGCCGATGATCAGCACGACGCCCAGCGGCTCGCGGATGATCGTGCTGCAGGCCGGCTGGTTGGCCAGCGGCGTCGACACCTTCTCGGGGCGCGCCCAGGCGTGCAGGTGCGCCAGCGTGTGGTCGATCTCGGCCACGACGAAGCCGATCTCGCCGCCGTAGGCCTCGAGCGCCGGCTTGCCCAGGTCGGCGCGGAGCGCCGCCATGGCCTCGGCCTCGCGCTCGCGCAGGAGCGTCCGCAGGCGCTGGAGCTGCTCGACGCGCCACGCCAGCGGCCGCGTGCGCCCCGCGCGGAAGGTGGCGCGCAGGCGCTCGAGGACGGCGGGGACGGGCTCGGGCCGGGCGGCGGGGGCGGCCGGCGCGGCGGCGGTGGCGGTCGGGGTCATCGGGGGCACCTCGGCCGCCGATTCTCCCACACGCCGCGGTCGACCGGGCCCTGCTCCCTCGTGGCGGGCGGGAGACGCACGCCCGGTGCCCTTCCGTCAGGCCGCGTCGGCCGTCCGCTCGTCGGCCTCGCCCTCGACGGCGCGCAGCTCGTCGACGACGCGCTCGACCAGCGCCGTCGTCGGCAGCGCCGCCGCCAGCTCACGCAGGGCGCGCGACCAGCGCGCCCGCGCGCCCGCGGCGTCGAGGGCCCTCGCCGCGAGCGCCTGGACGCGCACGAGGCTGAGGACCTGCTCGAGCACGTGCGCGGCGTCGAGGCCCTCCGGGACCGGCCGGCCCGGCGCCGGCGTCGGCTCGGCCCCCTGCCCGCGCGCCGCGCGCGCCAGCTTGCGCAGCGCCCAGCGCGCGGGCCGGTCGAGGTCGCTCCCGGCCAGGGCGGAGGCGAGCATCACGTGGGCGTGCTCGAGCAGCGACGGCCGGGCGCGCACGCGCGCGCCGCCGAGGAGGTGGGCCACGAGCCGCGGCACCTCGTCCTGGAGCGACGCCCCGGCATCCAGCCGCGCGCGCAGGCGCTCGGCCGCCTGCCGCGGCAGGGCGCCGAGCGCGACCAGACCGGCGGCGGCCACGGCCAGCCGGCGCGCCCGCGGCTCGCTGACCTCGGAGACCGCCCGCGGTCCATGCGCGATCGCCAGGGCGTCCTCGAGCGCCAGCGCCAGGGCGCGCATCGACGGATACCGGCACGCGGGCGCCTCCTCGACGCAGCGCAGGACCAGCTCTCGCACCACCGGCGGCAGGGCCCGCTCGCGGATCACGCGCGGCGACGTGCCGGTGATCAGGCGGTAGAGCGTCGCGCCGAGGCCGAAGACGTCGGCGCGGCCGTCGACGCGCCGGCTGTCGACCCGCTGCTCCGGGGCCATGTAGTCGAGCGTCCCGCACACGTCGGCGCCGGTGAGCGACAGGCTCTGCGGGTCGCACAGGGGCAGCGCCAGGCCGAAGTCGGTGACCTTGGCCCGACCGCCATCGCCGAGGAGGATGTTGCTCGGCTTCACGTCGCGGTGGATCACCCCGCGTTCGTGCGCGTAGGCCAGCGCCTGCGCCACGTCGCGCCCGACCTCCAGCGCGCGCGCCAGCGGCATCGGACCCTCGACCCGCACGAGCGTCTCGAGGTCCGGCCCCTGCACGTGCTCGAGGACGAGGGCCACCTCGTCGTGCTCCGTGCGGACGACCTGCTCGAGGCGCACGATCCCGGGGTGGTCCAGGGCGGCGATCGTGCGCGCCTCGCGCAGCAGGCGCCGCACGTGGCTCACCGAGGCGCGGCGGAGCCGCTTGACCGCGACCGCCACGTCGCGCTCGCGGTCGTGCGCCAGGAGGACCACGCCGCTCCCGCCGCTGCCGAGGAGCTCGCGCTCCTCGTAGCGAACCTCGAGCAGGTCGAGGCCCCCGGGCGCGACGCGGTGGGCCTCGTCGTCGCCGAGGTCGGGGGTCAGGCTGTGATCGAGCTCGTCTGCGGGCGGGGTCTCGGCGAGGAGCGGGGGGGACATCCCCCGCTCCGGCCGCTCCCCCCGCGTCGCACGGCGCGCCGGTTCCTTCACGGGACCTCTGCCCCCAGGGTAGAGGCCGGTCCGTGGAAGGTCGAGAGCCTGCCCCGTCCTCGCCGCGCAACGGCGAGGCGAGGCGAGGGGTTACGGCCCGTCTTCTAGAAGAGGACCGAGATGTTGAACGTGAACTCGGTCACCGTGGCGAGGTCGTCGACGAGGCCGTCGTTGCGGCCCTTGGCGAACGACTGCGACTGGCCGTTGAAGTCGTAGAAGCGGCCGTCGTCGGTGTGGTTCGCCATGAGGACATGCAGGCGCATGCCCAGGCCGACGTGCAGGATGTCGAGGATCTTGTAGTCGAGCTCGACGAAGATGTTCCCCGAGAAGACGGTGTCCGAGAACTTGGCGTCGATGCCCGTGTTCTGGCCGAAGACGTCGCTCTCGCTGTAGTTGAAGAACCAGAGGCCGGCGCCGAAGCCCGCCCAGAAGGCCAGGCCGTCGACCGACAGCTCCGGGTTGAAGATCCCGAGGCTCAGCGTGTGGCTGTGGACCACGCCGCTCATCCAGCGGCTCGAGGTCCCGCCCGTCGCGTTGATGCCCTTGACCTCCATGCGGCTCCAGGGGACGAAGCCGCTGTCGAGGCGGATCCCGATGAAGCCGGGGACCTCCCAGTTGAGGCGCAGGCCCAGGACGACGTCGTGGTGGATGCGCAGCTCGTTGGAGAACATCCACGCGCCGACCCACGACGTGATGCGGATGCGGTTCGTGCGCGCGGTCCAGCGGTCGGTCTCGGGGTGGAAGTCCTCCTGGGTGAGGCGCAGGTCGCTCAGCAGGAGCTCCTCGCCCAGGTCGGTCCGGCCGAGATCCGCGTCGCCGACCTGAAACCGGCTCGTGGTCGGCTGGACCTGACCGAGCCGCCCGTCGAGCTCGCCCGCGGCCGCCGCCGGAGCCTGGACCAGGAGCGCAAGGAGGCCCGCCACGAGGGCGCCGAGGCCCCGTCGCTCGAAGGACATGTGAGTTTCCCCCACCTAGAAGTCGGTCTTGGCTCGCGCGCCTACCGAGGCCGCGGACCTTACCATGGGGCCCCCCCGGGGTGTCAAGCTCCCATCGGCGCGCTTAGTCCAGTATTGGCTGACGGTTCGGCGCCTCCCGGCCGTCCTGGTGTCGCCTCGCCCGCCCATGGCCGCGGGGACGATTAGAATTCCCCCCCTCTCAGAACCCGAGACCCCCATGCTCGACGTGAACCTGCTGACCGAGGACCTCGAGGGCGTCGCCGCGCGCCTGGCGACGCGCACGAAGGCCGACCTCGGCCTCGAGGCGATCCGCGACCTCAACACCCGGCGCAAGCGCCTGCAGAAGGAGCGCGACGACCTCGTCCACGAGGCGCGCGAGCTCGGCCCGCAGGTGGCGCAGAAGAAGAAGGCCGGCGAGGACGCGTCGGCCCTGCTCGCGCGCACGCAGGCGATCAAGGAGCGGCAGAAGGAGCTCGAGGCCGAGGCGCGGCAGGTCGAGGCCGACCTCGAGGCGCGGCTGCTGCTCCTGCCGAACCTGCCCCATCCCGACGCCCCGGTGGGCGGCGAGGACGACTTCCGGATCGTGCGCGAGTGGGGGGCCGCGCCGACCTTCGACTTCACGCCGAAGGACCACGTCGCGCTCGTCGAGGCGCTGAAGCTGGCCGAGCTGGGCGAGCGCGCCACGCGCCTGGCGCGGTCGTCGTTCGTCGTGTGGACCGGCGCGGGCGCGCGGCTCACGCGCGGGCTGATCAACTTCTTCCTCGACCTGCACACGACCGAGCACGGCTACGTCGAGGTCTCGCCGCCGTTCCTCGTCAACGCCAGGACGGCCACGGGCACCGGGCAGCTCCCCAAGTTCAAGGACGAGCTGTTCACGGTCACGGCGGACGACCTCTACCTCGTGCCGACGGCCGAGGTGCCGGTGACGAACCTCCATCAGGAGGAGATCATCCCGGGCGAGCAGCTCCCGCTGGCCTACTGCGCCTACACGCCCTGCTTCCGCCGCGAGGCGGGGGCGGCCGGCAAGATGACGAAGGGCCTCAAGCGGCTGCACCAGTTCGACAAGGTCGAGCTCGTGCGCTTCTGCCGCCCCGAGGCGTCGGACCAGGAGCACCAGACGCTCCTCGGGCACGCCGAGGCGTGCCTCCAGCGGCTCGGCCTGCGCTACCGGGTCAAGGAGCTGGCGACGGGCGACACCGGCAACGGCGCCGCGCGCTGCTACGACCTCGAGGCGTGGGCGCCCGGGTCGAAGGAGTGGCTCGAGGTGTCGTCGGTGTCGACGTTCACCGACTACCAGGCCCGGCGGGCGAACATCCGCTTCAAGGACAAGCCCTCGGCCGAGCACCCCAAGCCGAAGACGACCTTCGTGCACACGCTCAACGGCTCGGGCCTGGCCCTGCCGCGCGTCGTCGTCGCGCTGCTCGAGACCTACCAGCGCGCCGACGGCAAGGTGACCGTGCCCGAGGCCCTGCGCGGGCACCTCGGCGGGCTCGAGGCGCTCGGGTAGCGAGGGCGAACGGAGCCCGAACCGACCTGTCGGCCCCTGCTGCTACGGTGGGGGCCGATGCGGTTCCGCTGCACGACCTGCCAGGAGGAGAAGGACGCGAGCGCGTTCACGGCCGTCTTCCTGAAGCGGAAGTCGAAGGTCTGTCGCGACTGCAAGTCGGAGTACAACCGCCGCTGGTACGAGGAGAACAAGGCGGCGCAGCTCGAGAACGCGACCCGTAACAACGCCCGCTATCGAAAGCGGAACAAGGACTTCGTCCTCTCGTTGAAGCGCCGCCCCTGCACCGACTGCGGCGGCACTTTCCACCCGACAGCCATGGAGTTCGATCACGTCAGGGGCGAGAAGGTCGAGATCGTCGCCTACCTGGTGGCGCGGATGTCCTCGCTCGAGCGCATCCGCGAGGAGGTCGCCAAGTGCGACCTCGTGTGCGCGAACTGCCATCGGGTGCGCACGGCGGCGCGCATCGAGGAGGCCGGGCGTCGGGGGTACTGGCAGGGTCGAGGCGAAGACGAGCCCGGGCCTCGCCCCGGCCCCGACGAGCGGGCATAATGAGCGTCCAAGACCCCGTAGCTCAGCTGGATAGAGCGGCTGATTCCTAATCAGCAGGTCGCAGGTCCGAATCCTGTCGGGGTCAACACCACCCGCGAGCCCGCCTCCCAGGCGGGCTCGCGGCGTTCCGGACACCCGGCAGGGTCGGGTCACGTCCGCTAAGATCCCGCGCGTGACCCACCGCCACGCTCCCCTCGCCCTCGCCCTGCTCCTCCCCGCCGTCGCCCTGGCGCAGGACCCCGTCCTGCGCCCCGTCGCGGCCGCCGACACCCCCGACTTCGCCCTGGACGACCTCGACGCCGCGTCGCTGCGCCAGGCCATCGCGGAGGAGCGCCGCCTCCTCCGCGCGCGGCCCGACGACCCGGTCTCGCTCGGCGGCGTGCCGACGACGCGCCGCGCGCTCCTGGCCACACTCGAGCGCCTCGACGCGCTGCTCGACCTCGAGCCGGCCGCGCGCGCGGCGGCGATCACGTCGGAGTTCGCCTGCTACCGCTCGGTCGGGCACGACGGCCAGGGCACGGTGCTCTACACCGGCTACCACTCGCCCTGCTTCGACGCCTCGCGCGTCCGCAGCGAGCGCCTGCGCACGCCCGTGCGCCGCCCGCCGCCCGACCTGCCGCGCGGGCCGTCGTTCACGCGCCGCCAGATCGACGGCGAGGGGGCGCTCGACGGGCAGGGGCTCGAACTGGTGTGGATGGCCCCGCTCGACGCCTTCCTGCTCGAGGTCCAGGGCTCGGGCTCGGCGCGGCTCGAGGACGGCTCGATCGTGCGCCTGCAGTACGCGCGCAGCAACGGGCATCCCTACACGAGCCTCGGCAAGGAGCTGGTCAAGGACGGCAAGATCACGCCGGAGGAGGCCTCGATCCAGGCGATCCGCGCCTACTTCGAGCGCCACCCCGAGGACGTCGACGAGTACCTGTTCCGCAACGCCAGCTACGTGTTCTTCCACGAGACCGAGGACCCGCCGCGCGGCTGCGCGGGCGCCGCCGTGACGGCCGGGCGCTCGATCGCCACCGACAAGCGCCTGTTCCCCGCCGGCGCCCTGGCGTTCGTCGTCGTCGACCTGCCCTTGTTCGAGGGCGAGCGCGTGGTCGCCTGGCGGCCGACGGCCCGCCTCGTGGTCGACCAGGACACCGGCGGCGCGATCCGCGGCGCAGGTCGCGTCGACCTCTACATGGGCGGCGACGACGCGGCCGAGGCGGCCGCCGGCGTGCTCAAGCGCGACGGCGCCCTCTACTACCTCCTCCTCCGCTGAGGGACGCGAGGACGTCGCGCCCGGCCTGCGCGAGCAGGCCGGGCTGCGCCTCGGGCAGTGGCGCTGATCACTTCGCCGGCGCGGGCGGCGGCTCCTCGTCCACGTACCACACCGTCACGGTGACCGGCACGTAGATCCCGAGCGTGATGAAGCTGAGCACGTAGTCGGTGAACGCCTTCGTCACGTCGACGCGGGCGACCGTGGCCGGCCGCTCGATGTCGTGATACCCGCTGATGATCCCCCACAGCCAGCGATCGACGCGGTGGTCCTCCCGCGGGCCGGTGTCGTGGGCCGTGTCCACACGCACGATGCGGCAGCCGGGGAAGACGACGAGGCAGGCGACGACGAGCAGCGCCGCGAGGCGGCGAGCCATGAGACCTCCACCCCCATCGCGCCCCATCGTCGACCTCCGCGCGCGCGAGGTCCAGCCCGCTTCGCCCAACCCCTGCGCCGTCAGCGCGGTGCGCCGCCGCCGCGCGGGGCGGTACCATGGGCCCGCCGCGGGACACCGGCGTCCCGCGCGCAGGAGGAGACCTTGAAGGCGTCCGCGCCGCCCTCGGCCGGCTGGCTCTTCGCCCACAGCGCGCGCGACGCGCTCCTGGTCGCCCTCGCGGCCCTGCAGCTCGCGGCGGCCGTGGCCGGCGTGGCGCTCTGGTCCGCGCTGCCCTGGCCCGCCCTGCTCGGGCTCGGCGCGGCGCTGGTCGTGCTCTACCCGGTCAACGTCAACTGCGTCTCGCACAACTTCATCCACAACCGCTTCTTCACCTGGCGGCCGCTCAACGTCGTCTTCTCGGTCTTCAACTCGCTGGCCTTCGGCCTGCCGCAGACGATCTACCACTGGCATCACCTGAACCATCACCGGTGGAACAACGACGCCAAGCGGCCCGACGGCACGACGCGGGACCTGTCGTCGATCTACCGCTACAGCCGGACCGACGGGCCGGAGCACGTGCTCGCCTACTCGCTCCTGAGCTTCTTCCGCGTGAGCTTTCCGGCGCTGATCCGCAAGGCGCGCCGGCACCGCATGGGCCCGCTCCTCCTGGCCGAGGCGCTGGCGGTCGTCACGCTGCTGGGCGCCCTCGCGCTGCTCGACTGGCGCGGCTTCGTCTGCTTCTACCTGCCGACGTGGTACCTCGGCTGGTCGCTCTCCTCGACCGAGAACTACTACGAGCACTGGGGCGCGGACCCGCGCGACCGGTACGCCAACTCGGTCTCGAGCTACGGCCGCCTCTACAACCTGCTCACGTTCAACAACGGCTACCACATGGAGCATCACTGGCGGCCGCAGGTCCACTGGACGCGTGTGCCCGAGGTCACGGCGGAGTTCGGCGAGACCTTCCGCGCGCACGGCCTGCGCGTCCTCCGCGGCCCGCACATCACGGCGTTCCTCGAGCCGCCGGCGCCTCGCGCCGGCGCCGCGCCGTGACCGGCGCGCACGGCCTGACGGGGGAGGAGCTCGAGGCGCTCGGCGGCGCCGTCGTCGTCGCGCGCTACGGCCTCGAGCGCGGCCAGGTGGCCGGCATGCTCCTGCTCGGCGGCCTGCTCTCGGTCGTCGGCTTCGGCGGCGTCCTGCTCCTGCGGCAGCGCTTCGGCCTGGCGCCCTGGGCGCGCGTGGGGGAGCAGTCGCTCTTCGACCTGGCGACGTTCACGGTCGTGTTCGGCGGCTACGCGCTCGCCTGGAGCCAGGCCGTCTGGTTCCTGGTCCTCTCGGCCTGGAGGTCTCGAGGCGCCTCGCCCGCGCTGGTGGCCGGCGCCCATGGCCTCCGCGCCCACGGGACGTGGCCCTGGCCCCGGGCGCTCGCCTGGGAGGACGTCCGGGACGTGACGGCGAGCGGGCACGTCCTCCTGGTCGCTCCCGCGGCGGTCCCCTCGCGCCTGACCGGCTGGTTCGGGTCCCCGCTGCGCGTCCCGCTCGCGCCGGGGGTCGACGCCGCGGCCCTCGTCGCCTCGCTCCGGACGCTCCGCGCGGAGGCCCTCGCGGGCGCGCCGCCGTCGCCGGCGCCCGGCGATGGCCCGGTCCGGTAGGATGCGCGCCTGATGGCCTCGCCGCTGCACGTCCTCGCCGTCGGCGTCGCGGACGCCGACGTCGCGCGGCTCGGCGCGTCGCTGCGCGCCAGCGGCTTCGCGCCCGACGTGCAGCGGGCCGACGACGCGGGGGGCGCCCGCGCGGCGCTCGCCCGCGGGTGCGACGTCGTCGTCCTCGGCCCGGACGTCGATGCCGCCCTCCGCGACGAGCTCGGCGCGGCCGCCCGCGCCCTGCCCCGCGCCACCTACGTCCTGCGCCTCGTCGACCTCGTCGACGCCGGCGACGCCGGCGACGCCGCGTCCGGCGCCGCGCGGCTCTCGACCGTCCTTGCCCGGCGGGCCCTCACCGGGCGGGCGAGCCTCGGCCGCGACGCGGGCTGGGTGTTCGAGCTGCTCAACACCGGCCGGAGCGAGGTCTACGTGGTGGATGCGCAGAGCCTGCGCGTGCGCTACGCCAACCACGAGGCCGTGCGGAACACCGGCCACGCGCGCGAGGCCCTCCAGGAGCTGACGCTCTTCCAGCTCGCCGGGACCGACGAGGACGTCTACCGCCGCCTCCTCGAGCCCATCGTGACGCGCGAGCGCGACGTGACGAGCTTCGAGCGCGAACACCGCCGCGCCGACGGCAGCCGCTACCCGATCGAGCTGCACCTGCGCTGGCTCGAGCGCGACCGGACGGCGGTGCTCGTGGCGATCGGCCAGGACCTGGGGCGGCTGCGCGACGCCGAGCGGGCGCTGGCCCGCTCGCGCGTGGCGCTCGAGGGGGTCCGCGACGCCGTCCTCGTCCTCTCCCCCGCGGGCGCGGTCGAGGCCGCCAACGAGGCGGCGGCGCGGACCTACCGCCGGCCCGTCGAGGAGCTCGTCGGCCTGCGCGCGCAGGACCTCGCCGCGCCCGCGCAGGCGGCGCGCGCCACCCTGCAGGAGGGCGGCCAGGGGCCGCGCGGGCAGGCCGTGGTGCGCACCGTCCACCGTCGGGCCGACGGGAGCCACTTCGAGGCCGAGGTCGTCCAGCACGCCGTCGAGGCCGCGGGCGAGCGCGTCACGGTGATGGTCGTCCGTGACGTGACCGAGGCGCGGAAGGCGGCCCTGGCGGCCGAGGACGCGGGCGAGTCGTTGCGCACGATCCTCCAGGCGGCGCCCGACCCGGTCGTCCTCCTCGACCCGGCGGGGAAGGTGACCTCCTGGAGCCGCAGCGCCGAGCGCCTCTTCGGCTGGTCGGAGGCCGAGGTCAAGGGCCAGCCGGCGCCCTTCGTGCCGCCCGAGCGCGAGGCCGAGTGGCAGACGCTGCTCAGGATCGTGCAGGAGGGCAACGCGCTCGGGCCGATCCAGGTCGTGCGCCGGCGCCGCGACGGCGCGCGCGTCGACGTCCTCCTGAGCCTGTCGCCCCTGCGCGGGCGCGACCGGCGGGCGCGCGGCGCGGTGGCCGTGATGGCCGACGTGACCGACCGGACCCGGACCGAGGTCGAGCGCGCGCACCTGACCGCCGCCCTCGACCTCGTCCCCGACGAGGTCTACCTGCTCGAGCCCGGGACCCTGATCGTGCAGTTCGCCAACGAGCGGGCGGCGCGCGCCGCGGGCACGGAGCCCGAGACGTTGACCGGGGTGAGCCTCGGCGAGCTCGAGCCCGGCATCACGCCGGACGCCTTCGTCGCCCGCGCCGGCGCCGCCCTCCTCCCCGGCGGCGCGCCGGCGCGCTACGAGGCGTCGCTGCGCGCGCCCGGCGGCGGCCTGCGCCCGCGGCAGGTCGAGCTGGCGACGATCGAGCACGCCGGGGCGCGCGTGCACGTCATGGTGGCCTACGAGCCGCCGTCGCCCGGGGCGGGCGCGCCGTCGCTCCTGCACGCGGCCCTGCGCGTCGCCGGCCTGGGCCTCGTCGAGGTCGACGCCGTCGGCGGGCGCGTCGACCTCGACCCGAACGCCCGCGCCCTCCTCGGGCTCGACGACGCCGTCGCGCCGGCGACGGTCGCCGAGCTGGCGCGGGCCGCGCGCGCCCCGGCGCTGCTCGAGGCGTGGCAGCGCGGCGCCGATGCCCAGCACCTGCCCCAGCGCGTGGCCGGCGCGGCCGAGGCGCTCGAGGTGTTCGCGGTCGTGGGCCCCGGCGGGCAGCGCGCCCTCCTCCTGGCCCCGGCGCGCGACGAGCTCGGCCTCGTCCACGCGCTCCTCGAGGGGCTCCGCCGGGCGGCGGCCGGAGACGCCCTGCCCGAGGTCGCCCGCCCCGCGTGCGAGTGGCTGGCGCGCCACCTCTCGGCCGCCGCGGTGTGGTTCGGCCGGGACGCCGACGCCCTCGCCGTCGCGGGCCCGGCCGCCTTCGAGGTGCGGCCGCGCCTGGCCGCCGCCCTCGCCGAGGCGGGCGCCGCCGCCGACGTCCTCGTCGGGCGCCTCGCCGGCGCGGCGGGCGTCCCCGTGGTGACGCCCCTCTCCGACGGCGCCGGCGGGCGGCTGGCCTGGGCCGGGGCCTTCGTGGCGCCGGAGGGCGCAGAGCCCGCCGCGCGGGCGCTGGCCCTGGCCGGCTCGAGCCTCGTGACGCTGCTCCTCGTCGCGCGCGAGCTCGAGGCGCTGCGCCTGCGCGCCCTGGCCCTCGACGCGACCGGCGCCGCGGTCGCCGTGGCCGACGCCGAGGCGCACGTCCTCTGGTCGACCCGCGGCGGCGAGGACGCCCTGCGGCTGAGCCCGCCGGCGCGCGCCGCGCTCGCCCGCGGGGAGCCCGCCGAGGAGCGCGTCGCCGAGGCGGGCCACGCGGTCGTCCGCCGGGTCCTGCCCGTCCGCGGGCCCGCCGGCGGGATCACCCGCCTGGTCGCCGTCGAGCAGGACGTCACCGCGCTCGAGGCGGCGCGCGAGGCCGCCCGCCGCGCCGCGACGCACGACCCCATCACGGGGCTGCCGACCCTCGCGGGCCTCCCGCCGGCTGGCGCGCCCCCGCGCGCCGCGCTCGCCATCGACCTGGATCGACGCTGGGAGCTCGACGCCGCGCTCGGCGGCGCCGCCGCCGACGGGCTGCTCCGGGCCGTCGCCGCGCGCCTGGCGGGCGCCCTCGGCGACGGCGGGGACCTGGTCCGCGGCCGCGGCGACATCCTCGTCGCCCTCCTGCGGGACGCGCCCGACCTCGACGCCCGCGCGCGGGCCCTCCTCGACGAGGTGCGCGCGCGCCCGTTCCCCGTCGCCGGCCCCGGGGGCCTGCAGGACGTGCGCGTGTGCGCGAGCGCCGGCCTGGCGGAGGGCGACTGCGACGTGGCGCGCCTCGTCGTGGCGGCCGAGGCCGCGCTCGCCCAGCCCGCGAGGTCGCGCGCTGGCCCGCGGCTCCGCGCCCGCGGGCCCGGCCGCCCTCCAGCGCCTCGCGCAGGAGCAGGCGCTCCGACGCCTCGCCGCGGGCGCGTCGCGCCGGCCTGACCTAGCGCGGCTCGCCCGCGGCGAGGTCGCCGCGCGTGGGGTCGCGACGTTCTCCGCCTGGCGCGCCGAGGGCCTCGACGAGGTCACGGGCGCGCCGCAGCCGTGGCGCCAGCCGGCGGCGCCGACCCGCTGGCGTGGGGTTCCACGCAGGGAGCGGCGGTCCCGCCCTGCCGCCGGGTCGCGCCGCGGGTCGTCCTGCCCCTGCCCGGCGCGCCCGGGCTGGGGGCCGCCTTCGCCGCCGCCCTGGGCCTCGCGCCCGGCGCGCCGGTCGCCGTCGAGCTGCATCAGGCGCGCGCCCCCGAGCTGGCCGACGTCGAGGCGCTGCGCGCCGCCGGCCTCGAGGTGTGGCTGTCCCCCACCGCAGGGCTCGAAGCGGAGGCGCTCGGGCGCCTGCCGCTCCAGGGGCTCGTCCTCCCGGGCGCCCTCGTCCGCCGCCTGGGCGACGACTCCGGCGCGCGCGCCCTGGCCGCCGCGGCCGCCGCCGTGGCCACCGCCGGCGGATGGCGCCTCGTCGCCGACGGGGTCGGCGCGCCGCGGCAGCGGGAGCTCGCCCTGGCGCTCGGCTGCGTCGAGGCGCGCGGCCCGCTGCTCGGGCCGGCGGTCGCCGAAGGCGACCTGCCGGCCTCCGGCTGACGGGTCACGGGCCTCGCGGGCCGCGAGCCGCTCCCGGCCAGGCCCGCGCGATCAGGTCGATCGGCGCAGGCGCCGGCGGGAGCCGACGCTCGTAGGGCCGCAGGTCGGCGCCCCGGATGGGCGCGAGCGCGGGCACGCCGTCGCGCACGCCGCACAGGAGCCCCACCAGCCCGCCCGACGCATCGAGCACCGGCGACCCCGA
This sequence comes from Planctomycetota bacterium, assembly GCA_019636275.1. Classification (GTDB taxonomy): domain Bacteria; phylum Planctomycetota; class J058; order J058; family J058; genus JAMLIC01. Next base: position 16,520 of record JAHBXY010000134.1, read on the forward strand.
GTCGCCCGGGCGGAGGCGCGCCCGCAGGAGCGGCGCGCGCCCGCGCGCCGTCTCGACCTGCTCGGGCGGCCCGGCGCCCATGACGTAGCGCCGGTCGGGCGAGAAGCCGGGAAAGCCGACGAGCGCGGCGAACGGCCCGTCGTCGACGTCGACCCGCACGACGAGCACGGGCTCGGGGCGCGCGGGGATCGCGCCGACGACCCGGCCCGGCACGCGCCCGCCGCCCCCGCGGCCCGTGAAGACCCAGGCCTCGACGCCGTCCTGGGGCGGGAGCCCGGTCGCGGGCAGGACGTGGCGGACGGTGAGGACCAGGTCCGCGCCGACGACGGCCGCCCGGCCGGCCGCCGAGTCGCCGGCCGGGCCGGTGATGGTCACCGCCTCGCCGCGGGGCGGGGCGGCCAGGAGCGGCCCCCACGCCGGCGGCAGGACCTGGCACCCGAGGGTCACCAGCAGCGCCGCGCTCGCGGCGACCGCCAGCCCGAGCGCGGTCCGCCGCGTCGTCACGGGGCGCGCGCGCCCTCCGCCGGGCGCGCCGCCAGCGCGTCGACGACCGCGCGCCGCAGCGCCGCGAGCGACACGGGCTTCGAGAGGACGAGGTCGACGCCGGGCGGGCGCTCCGCGGGGTCCATGAGCGGGCCGAAGCCCGTGAGCATGACGATCGGGAGCCCGGGGGCGGCGGCGCGGGCCTGCGCGGCCACCTGGTCGCCGCTCATGTCCGGCATGCTCCGGTCCGTGAAGAGGAGGTCGAAGCGGCCGCCGGCCAGCGCCGCGAGCGCCTCGGCGCCGCTCGAGGCGAGGGTCACGAGGTGGCCGTCGCGCGCCAGCGCGTCTGCGAGGACCCCGCGCGGGCCCTCCTCGTCGTCGACCACGAGCACGGCGAGCGGCCGGCCGAGCGCCTCGGCGGGGGCCTCCTCGGCGGCCGCCTGCCGGGCAGCCGGGAGGAGGAGCGTGACCGTCGTCCCGCGCCCCGGGGCGCTGTCGATGTCGACCTGCCCGCCGTGCCGCGAGACGATCCCCCAGACCTGCGGCAGGCCGAGGCCGGTCCCGCGGTCGCCCTTGGTGGAGAAGAACGGCTCGAGGCAGCGGCGGCGGACCTCCTCGGACATCCCGCAGCCGTCGTCCTGCACCTCGAGCGCGACGTGGTCGCCGCGGTCGCGCGTGCGGAGCGTGATCGTGCCGCCGGCCGGGGGGAGGGCGTCGACGGCGTTGAGGAGCAGGTTCAGCGCCGCGTCGCGCAGCTCCTCGGGGTTGCCGAGGACCGCCTGCCGGGCCTCGAGGCGCTCCTCGAAGCGCACCGCCTTGCCCAGCGCGCCGGCCTCGTCGCGCCACTTCGGCTCGGCCAGCGACATGGCCGACGTCAGCACCGCGGCGGGGTCGACCGCCTCGTGGCGCTCCTGCTCGTCGCGCCGGCGGTAGAACTCGCGCAGCCGCGTGACCACCCGCGCGGCCCCTTGGGCCGCGGCCTTCACCAGCGCCAGGTAGCGCCGCGCCTTCGTCGGCTCCCGCAGCAGGACGTCGCCGTCGAGGACGAGGTCCGTGAAGCCCAGGATCGGCGTGAGGTGGTTGTTGAAGTCGTGCGCGATGCCGCTGGCGAGCTGCCCGAGCGCCCGCAGGCGCTCGTCGCGCGCCGCCCGGTCGCCCGCCTCCGCCAGGAGCCGGTTCGACCGCTCGAGCGCCGTCGCCGCCTCTCGCCGACGCCAGGCCAGGCCCATGATGTTCGCGGCCGCCATGAGGAAGGGCGTGGCGCGGCGCAGCTCGAGCGGCCGGCGCGAGAGCACGGCCAGGGCGCCCGCCGCGGCCGCCCCGCCGGGGATCGGGACGATCACGCCATCGGCGACGCCGAGGTCGCGCACGGCCGGCGGCAGCGCGGTCGACGAGGTGCGCGTCAGGTCGGCCCCGTCCCGGGCCGCCAGCGCCCGGTCGACGAGGCACCCGGGCGTGATCGGCAGCGTGACGCCGCCCGCCTGCCAGCCTTCGCCGGCGCGGAGGACGAGCGCGCGCCCGTCGGCGGCCCGCTCGAGCACGCCCGTCACCTCGGCCCCGGTGAGCTCGGCGAGGGCGCGGGCGAGCGACGCCTCGAGCTCGCCCCCGACGCCCCCGACCGCCTCGACGGCCAGGCGCGAGAGCGCCTCCTGCTCCTTCGCCTGCCGCTCGAGGCGCGCCTCGGCGGCGCGGATCGGGCCGAGGTCCTCGATCATCTTCACCACGAGGGCGCCGCCGGCCGCGCCCCGCCGGCGCGCGAGCGAGGCCGTGACCCGCCCGACGAAGGGCTCTCCGCCGCGCCGCCGGTAGCGGCGCTCGAGGCGATAGCTCTGGCGGCGGCCGGCCACGAGCTCGTGGAACGGGGCCAGCGGCCCCTCCGGCTCGGCGAGGCGCTCGAGCGCCAGCCCGGTCAGCTCCGCGGGCGAGTAGCCGAGCATGGCCCGCAGGGCCGCGTTCGAGTCGACGACCCGGCCGGCCTCGTCGAGGACGGCGATGCCCACGGCCGCGTGCTGGAAGACGCTCCGCAGCCGCTCCTCGCTCTCGACGAGCGCGCGCTCCGCGGCCCGCTCGGCGGTCACGTCGGTGAAGGAGATGACGAGGTCACCCGGGCCGGCGTCGCCCGGGAGGAAGGTGGTCGTCCCGAGCATCCAGCCGCGCGTGCCGTCGCCGCGCATGACGCCCACGAGCGCGCGGACGGGCGCGCCGGTCCGCTGCACGCGGTACGAGGGGAACTCGTCGAGCGGCAGCGGGCCGCCGTCCGGCCGCAGGAACGCCCAGCGCGGGTCAGCGGGCGTCAGGCCGACGAACGCCTCGCGGGGGACGCGGAGCATCTCGCAGGCGGCTGCGTTGACCTCGACCACGCGGTGCTGCGCGTCGAGGACGATGACGCCCGCGCCGAGGCCCTCGAGGAGCGCCCGCTGGCGCGCGTCCCGCTCGGCGAGCGCCTGGTCGGCGCGGCCGCGCCCGACCTCGCTGCTGCCGAGGGCCGCCTCGAGCTCGGCCACCCGCGCGCGGAGGAGCTCGACCTCGTCGACGACGCAGTCGGTCACAGGAGCCTCGGTCTCTTGCCGGGCGCCGGGCGCGCCGGCGCCTCGGCGAGCCGGAGCCGCAGGAGCAGGTCGCTCGGGCTGTCGGCGTGGCTGGCGGCGACGGCGGCCGTGACCCGCCCCGCCTGCACGAGCGCGTGCAGGCTCTCGTCGAACGCCTGCATCCCCGGGGCGCCGTCGCGCAGGGCCGCCCGCAGCCCGTCGGCGTCGCCCCTGCGGACGTGCTCGCGCACGCGCTCGGTCGGCAAGAGGACCTCCACCGCCGCGACCCGGCCGGGGCCGTCGGCGCGCGGGACGAGCCGCTGGCCGACGACGGCCACGAGCGAGAGCGAGAGCGCCAGGAGGGCCTGGGCGTGCAGCTCCGTGGGGAAGAGGTGCACCAGCCGGTCGACGGCCTGGACCGTGTTCGTGGCGTGCAGGGTGGCCAGGACGAGGTGGCCCGTCTCGGCGAAGCGCAGGGCCGCCTCGGCGGTCTCGCGGTCGCGCACCTCGCCGATGAGGAGGACGTCGGGGGCCTGGCGCAGCGCGCCGCGCAGGGCGTCGTGGAAGCTGTGCGTGTCGACGCCCACCTCGCGCTGCGACACGAGCGAGCGCCCGTGCGGGTGCACGAACTCGAGCGGGTCCTCGATCGTGACGATGTGCCCCGGCAGCGCCGCGCTGCGCCGCCGGACGAGGGCGGCCAGGGTGCTCGACTTCCCGCTGCCCGCGGCGCCGGTGACGAGGACGACGCCCCGCCGCTCGAGGGCCACGTCGCCCAGCGCCGCCGGCAGGCCGAGCTCCTCGAGCGTCGGCACGTCGGCGCGGATGCGGCGGGCGACGAGGCCCGGCTGGCCGCGCTGGCGGTAGAGGTTGATGCGGAACCGGCCGGCCCCCGGCACCTCGCGCGCGAGGTCGAGCTCTGGCCGGCGGGCGAACTGCGCCGCGCGCTCCCCCTGGAGCAGGGGCGCGAGCAGGCGCTCGACGTCGGCGCCCGAGAGGGCGCGCTCGCCGGCCGCGACCAGCCGGTCGTCGACCGCGAACGTCGGCGGGGCGCCGACGATCAGGTAGAGGTCGCGGGCCCGCTCGGGGCCCATCCGCGCCAGGAGGTCGTCGAGCGCCGCGGTCACGTGTAGCGGTACCTCGGGCTGCGCGCCTCGCCGGGCCGGCCGGCGGCGACGCCGTTCGGCGCCGGCTGGCCGCGCGCGCCGCCCTCGCGGGCCAGGCCGATCGCGTCCAGCTCGGTCGTCGACACGTCCTTGTCGACCTTGCCCTCGACGACCAGCCGCGAGAGCGCCTGCTCCAGGCTCTGCATGCCGTGCTGGGCGCCGGTCTGGATCGCCGAGAGGAGCTCGTGGGTCTTGCCCTCGCGGATCATGGCGCGCACGGCCAGCGTGGCCACCATGACCTCGAACGCGGCCACCCGGCCGCCGCCGCGCCGCGGCAGGAGGAGCTGGGCGATCACCGCCTGGAGCGACTCCGCCAGCGACGTGCGGGCCTGCGCCTGCTCGTCGGCCGGGAACACGCCGAGGATGCGCTCGACGGTCTTGGGGGCGCTGGAGGTGTGGAGCGTCCCGAGGACGAGGTGGCCGGTCTCGGCCGCCTTGAGCGCCAGCGAGACGGTCTCGTGGTCGCGCAGCTCGCCGACCATGATGACGTCGGGCGCCTCGCGCAGGGCGCTGCGCAGGGCGGCGGCGAAGCTCCTCGTGTGCGGCCCGACCGCGCGCTGGTTGATGATCGAGAGCTTCGGCGCGTGCAGGAACTCGATCGGGTCCTCGATCGTGAGGATGTGCGCGCGGCGCGTCTGGTTGATGAGGTCGACGATCGCCGCCAGCGTGGTCGACTTGCCGCTGCCGGTGGGCCCGGTGACCAGGACGAGGCCCCGTTTGAGCTCGGCGATGCGCCGGACGATCGCCGGCAGGCCGAGCGCGTCGGCGGCCGGCACGACCGTGGGGACGACGCGGAACACCGCCCCGAGGCCGTGCTCCTGGAAGAACACGTTGGCGCGGAAGCGGGCGTCGGCGCCGATGGCCATGCCGAGGTCGAGCTCGTGGTCGAGCTCGAGCCGCTTGCGCTGCTCCTCGGTGAGCAGGCCGTAGATCAGGGCGCGGACCTGCTCCGCGCCGAGCGGCGGGGCCTCCCGCCCGTCCCCGCCGGAGACGCGGCGCATCTCGCCGCGGACGCGGATGGCCGCCGGCGCGCCGGCGGCGACGACGAGGTCGGAGCCGCCGGCCTCCTTCGTGAACAGGAGCAGCTCGGCGAGGTTCACGCGCGCGCCCCCCGCGCCGCGCGGCGCAGCTCCGCCGGCCCGGCGCGGCGCTCGAGCGCCTCGCGCAGGGCGAGCGACGGCTCGAGCGCGTCGCCGGGCGGCGTGGCGAGCCCGGCCAGCGCCCGGGCCAGGAGGGCCGGGCGGTCGACGCGCTCGGCGAGGAGCACGAGGGCCTCGACGGCGTCCGGCGCCTCGAAGGTGGCGACGACCAGGGCGGTCCTGGCCGCGCGGACGAGGGCCCGGACGGGCGGCCCGTCGGGGTGCTCCGCCTCCGCCACGAGCACGTCGGGGCGGTGGCGCAGGGCGTCCTCGGTCCAGCGCCCGCGGTCGAGGTCCAGGCGCCGGTCGAGGTGCTGGAAGAGCGGCTCGGGGGCATGGGGCTCCTGCACGAGGCACAGCACGGCGCGCGCGAGCGGGTCGCCCGCCGCGGCCAGCGCGCAGGCCAGCGCGCGGGCGTCGGCGGCGGCGGGCGCGGCGACGAGGACCAGCCCGCGGCGGAGCTCGCCCAGCCGGCGCAGGCGCTCGAGCCGCTCGGGCGAGAGGGCCAGCGCGTCGAGCGGCGCCGGCGGGTCCTCGCGGAGGAGCCGCACGAGCACCGAGGCCCCGCTGCGCGCGGGCAGGACGGAGACCTCGAGCAGCGCGTCGCGCCGGGCGAGGCGGACGGGGACGACGCCGACGAGCGGGCGGTCGGGCTCGCGCGCCACCGGCTCGCCGAGGAGCGTGCGCGCGCGGGCGAGGATCGCCGGGTGGAGGGTCGCGGGCTCGCGGGCGCAGAGCACGAGCTGGTCGCCGAGGCGCGCGCGCACGACCAGCTCGTCGCCGATCACGTCGAAGCGCAGCGCCTGCGCCCGGGCGTCCACGGCGCGGGCGAGCTGGCCGTAGAACAGCCCGAGCGCGGCCGAGTCGGTCGCGACCGAGGCGGCGGGCGTCGGGGCATCGCGGCCCTCGCGGCCCTCGCGGCCCTCGCGCCCCTCGCGCCCGAGGAGCTCGCCCAGGATCCGGCGCAGGCGGTGGCGGCCGGCCAGGACCGGACGGACGGGGCCGCCGACGGCGCGCGCGAGGTCGTCGAGCAGCGCGGGCGAGGGGGCGTCGGGCAGGGCGACCACCAGCTCGTCGCCGTCCCGGGCCAGCGGGACGGCGTCGTGGCGGCGGAGCAGCTCGGCGGGGAGCGCCTCGACCAGGCGCCGGTCGCACGACCGCGCGTACGGGAACACGGCGGGCAGGCCCGCGTCGGCGGCGCGCAGGCCGACGACCTGGTCCTCGGTCAGGAGGTTGAGCTGGACGAGCGCATCGTCGAGCGTCAGGCCCTGCTCGTGGCGCGTCCGCTCGGCCGCGGCCAGCTCGTCGGGCGTCACGAGCCCCGCCGCGACCGCCCGCGCGCCCACGCCGGGCGCGCTCACCGTGGCCCCCCCGGGCGCGCCATGGCGGCCCCGAGCGCCGCGCGCAGCTCGACGCGGGTGAACGGCTTGGCCAGGAAGCCGTCGGCCCCCAGCGCCGGGCCGATCGTCGCGTGCTCGGCCGGCGGCTCGCCGCTGACGAGGAGCACCGGCACGTCGCGCGTGGCCGGGCGCGCCCTGAGGTGCAGGAGCACCGCGTAGCCGTCGCGGCGCGGCAGCAGCAGGTCGAGCAGGACCGCGTCGAGCGCCCCGGCTTCCGCGAGCTCGCACGCCTCCTCCCCGTCGCGCGCCGTCGTGACGCGGACCCCGTCCGCCTCGAGCCAGGCGGAGAGCAGCTCGCGGAAGGCGGGGTCGTCGTCGGCGACGAGCACGTGTGCGAGTCCAGGGCTGGCCATCGGCGCCTCCGCCCGGCCTGCGGCGCAAGGCCCGCGCCAGGCGGGTGGCTCACCACGCCCGTGACTTACGACGGCCGCGCCCGCCGGCGTCGAGATCCACGACGGGGGCGCGTCGCGCCTTCGAACACCGCGCCCGGGCCGGCGCGCGCCGGTCGGCGGCGCCCGCGGCACTTGCCGCGCGCCGGTCCCGCCGGCATGGTGCTGGCTTCCGGGGGCGGTGCTTGACCGACGCCGCGCGACAGCGGGGGATCGACGACAGCGAGATCGCGTGGATCTCCGGCGTCCATCACCGCCTGGAGCCGTCCTCCTCGGGGCGGGTCGACCGCCCCGAGCCCGCGCCGCCCGCGCGCGTCGACCGGGGGCGCCTGCTCCCGTTCGACATCTACTTGAACCGCGGGCACGGCGCCGTGCGGCTGTTCGCCGCCGGCCCGTTCGACGAGCTGGCGTTCTTCCAGCGGCGCGACGTCGGCGCGCGCCACGACGTCGAGTACCTCAGCGCCCTCGACCCGCGGAGCGCGGGCAAGGAGCGCTACAAGCCGTACGGGGTCCTGCGGCTCCGCCCGCACGGGGCGCGCCGCCTGCCGAGCCTCGCCGTGGCGGTGGACTTCTGGCGCGCCCTCCGCGCGAGAGGGCTCCGCGCCGTGCCCGGCGCGAAGGTCGCGATCCGGCAGCGCTTCTCGGTGTTCTGCCCGCACGAGAGCCCCGAGGGCGGGCGCAACCGGGTCAACGTCGCCGCCTGCAAGGGCGTGTTCGAGCGCGAGGGGCAGCGGCCCCTGCCCCACGCCGAGCTCGTCGAGCTCGTCCGCGGGCTCGAGCCCGAGTACCGGATCGCGTGGCTGGAGGGCGCCATGGCCCGGCCGCGGTCGGGCGAGGTCCTCCATCGCTACTACCTCGACGCGAGCCTCCGGGCCTACCTCGTCCGCGACCACTGGCAGGCGGGCCGCACCCTCTACACCCTCGAGCCCACGGCGGGCGACGCGCGCGGGCTGATCATCTACGCCGACGCCCCGCCGCGGCCGACCTGACCCGCCCGCCGGCGCATGGGCGCGCCGGCGCGGCGGTATCCTCGGCGGCCTCATGGACAGCTCCGCCGGCGGCCGGCCGCCCACACGCCCTGACCGCGCCTCGGGCCCCCGCTGGTTCGCGGGGCGGTTCGAGCTCCGCGAGGAGCTCGGCCGCGGCGCCTTCGCCGTCGTGCACCGCGCCTGGGACGCGAGCCGGCAGGCCGAGGTCGCCCTGAAGGTCCTGCTCCGCGTGGAGCCCCGCGCGGCCGAGCGCTTCCGGCGTGAGGCCGAGGTCCTCGGCCGGCTCCGCCACCCGAACATCGTCGCCGCCCTCGAGAGCGGGGCCGCCGACGGGCAGCCGTTCATCGTCGAGGAGCTCGTCCGCGGCCCCACCCTGAGCGCGGTCGCGCGCACGCGCCCCGCGCCCGGGAAGGCGGCGCAGCTCGCGCGCGGCATCGCGGCGGCCGTCGCGCACGCCCACGCCGCGGGCGTGGTGCACCGCGACCTCAAGCCGGACAACGTGGTCGTCGACGCCGCGGGCCGGCCGCGCGTGCTCGACTTCGGCATCGCCGGCCTGCTCGGGGCCGAGGGGCCCGCCCTCACCTTGCCCGGCGCGCCGCTCGGGACGCCTGGATACATGGCGCCCGAGCAGGTCCGGGGCAGCGCCACCCCCGCCAGCGACGTGTACGCGGTCGGCGGGGTCCTCTACGAGCTCCTCTGCGGGCGGGCGCCGTTCGACGGCGCGTCCGACGCCCTGTTCGCCACGCTGGAGGCGCCGCCGCCGCGGCCGAGCGACGTGGCGCCGCAGGTGCCGCCGGCGCTCGACGAGGTCGTCCTCCGCTGCCTGGCGAAGGACCCCGGCGACCGGTTCCCGGACGCCGACGCGCTGCGCGACGCCCTCGACGCGTTCCTCGAGGGGGCGATCGCGACCGAGCCCGCGCGCCGACCGGCGACCCCGCGCGCGGTCGTCGGGCTCGTCGTCGTCGCGCTCGTCGCCGTCGGCCTCGCGCTGGCGCTGGGCCTCGGCGGGCTCGCGCTGCGCCCCGCCAGGCCCCGCGCCGACGACGCCGCGTCCCTCGTGAACGACGACGCG
>JAHBXY010000135.1 GCA_019636275.1 Planctomycetota bacterium
GCCGACGCGCGGCGCGCCTTCGAGCACGAGCTCCAGCGCCTGCGCGAGGAGCGCCGCCGCCTCGAGGACGAGCGCCGCCGCCTCGAGGACGAGCGCCGCCGCCTCGACGACGAGCGCCGGGCGGCGGCCCAGCCGACCGCCCCGCGCGCGGGGGTCATCGTGCCCGACGGCGGGACGGCGCCCGGGCGCCCGCGGTTCGGTCGCTGAGGAGCTCCGGTCAGGCGCGGCGTCGGCGTGCCGCTCAGGCGCGGCGTCGACGCGCCGCGGTGATCAGCAGCAGGGCGAGCACGAGCGGCGCCGCCCCGCCCGCGGGGGCGCCGGGCTGGACCGCGCAGCCGCCGCCGCCGCCCGAACGACGCGGCCCGCCCGTCGACGCGCCGCGCTGGATCTGCGGGCCCGTGCCCCCGCCGGCGCCGATCGCCGGCGCGTCGAACGTGAACGCCAGGTGGTTCAGCGCGTTGTCGAACGGGTCGCGCGGCGCCTCGTAGGTGTAGACGACGAAGGTCACGCGGTCGGGCGCGGGGTAGCGGTCGAGGTCGAGCGGCAGCGGGCGCGTGTTGACCGCCTCGTAGACGCAGTCGCGCACGCCGCCCTGGTCGCTCCACCCCGAGCCCGCCGCCGGCGCCAGCTCGTCGATCGGGCCCGCGGCCGCGTCGCTCGACGCCCCGCCCTGGTCGAGGGCCTTCACCTCGAGCCGCAGGCGCGACGGCGTGAGCGACATGTCGAACGCCAGCCGTACGCGCAGGGCGCCGGGCGGGATGAAGCCGCGCCCGGCGGCGTCGGTCTCGGTCCGGTCGATCGTGACGTCGGCGTCGTAGGGGACGCACCACACCGGGTTCGTGATGCAGCGCGCGCCGTCGGCGTCCATCGTCCCCGGGTCGCCCGTGAAGGCGCCCACCTGCAGGACCGTCGGCGCGGTGATCAGGCCCTCCTCCGCCGGGTCGAGGCGCTCCTCGAGGTCCTGGCCGGCGCCGCCCGCCGCCAGCGCGCCGCGCGGCGTGAGCAGGGCCCCGCCGGCGGACTTCTGGCCGAGCGGGTTCGGGTCGCCCGCGCTCGTGCGCCAGACCGTCAGGTGCGTGACCGGCCCGAAGTCGTCGGTCGACGCGTAGCGGTAGCGCAGGCGCACCCCCGGGGCGCCGCGGCGCACGAGCGCCGTGCCCGCCCCGTCGAAGGCGCCCCCGCCGCCGATGCGCCCGTCGCGGTCGAGCGCGGCCGGGGCCTGGTCGGTCCAGGCCAGGCGCGTCGCGTCGAAGCGGTCCTCGGCGTCGACCGAGAACGTCACCAGCGGCCCGTCGGTGAGCACGCTCTGGCCGTCGACGAACGCGCCGAAGGCGCGCTCGGCCGCCGTGGCGCCGGGCTGCCCGTCGGCCATGGCGTAGGTGAGCACGCGGCCGTAGGCGCGCCCATTGATGGAGAAGGTCGACTGCAGGTTGATGATCGTCGCGCCGCGGTTCTCGGTGATGTTGAAGTCGCCGTGCGCGTCGTTGCCGCCGGCGATGAACACCTTGCGGGGGAAGCGCACGCCCGGGCGCCCGGCCAGCTCGTAGGTGAGGAGGCCGGCGAGGTCCTGGTGCCAGGCCGCCAGCCCCCGGTAGAGCCCGCCGTCCCAGTTGCGGTTCCCGCGGACGAAGGCGGCGTTCGTCCACGGGTTCACGTCGTTCCAGTCGACCAGCGACGAGTCGAGCGAGCGGCGGCCGCCGTCGCCGTTCCACAGCTGCAGGCCCTTCATCACGAAGCCGGTCCGCTCGACGTGGACGCCCAGGTCGACGCGCCGCGCCGGGTCGCGCTCGAAGGCCGTGTCGAAGTGCCAGTCGGTCCAGCCCAGGTCGCCGCTGAACGGGTGCGCGGCGTAGATGGCCGCTTGCTCGTTCTGGGCCCGGTTCTGCGTGGCGAGCTGGTCGAGCACGCGGTCCAGCTCGACGTCCGGCGAGGGGTCGCCCAGGCCGCGCGCCACGCTGCTGCCGCCGTGCCAGGGGCCGTCGATGTGCTCGGCGCGGTACTTCAGCAGGTGCGCGCCGAGGGGGAGCTGGACGCCGTAGTAGCTGCTGCTGGGCACGCCGGGCGAGTGGACGCAGAGCTCCTCGCCGAGCGTGAGCCCGAACAGGTCGCCCATCCGCTCCCACTCCGTGCGGCCGTTGCTGGCCGCGGGCGACGTGGGGCCGAAGGGCGGCCGGTTGTGGATCGTGTCGTCCTGCGGCCCGCGCGCGTAGTAGAAGCAGTTGTGGTCGGTCGTCACGAGCCGCCCGCGCCCGTCGAGCGCGTCGGTGAGCCCGAGCGCCAGCGACGCCTCGAGGATCATCGGGATCGGCCCGCCGAAGGCCTTGCGCGGGGCGAGCAGGTCGAAGGCGTCGGTGTGCGTCCACTCGGAGATCGTGTGCACGTGCGCGTCGTAGTAGCCGTTGTCGCCCGCGAGCTGCGGGCGCGGGCTGCGCGCGAACTCGACGCGCAGGACCTTGCGCGTGCGCCCCTGCTGGGTGGTCGAGAGCACGCCGAGGAACGAGCGCCGGCGGGTCCAGTCGACGTCGACCTCGAGGAAGCGCGCCTCCGGCGCGGCCGGGACGGGCGCCACGCCGAGCGCCGCGCGCGGCAGGCGCAGGATCGTGTAGCGGCCGGGCAGGGCCAGGTCGACGTGGCCGAAGAGGCGCGGGTCGGGCGCGCCGCCCTGCAGGCGCGGCTGGCCCAGCTCGTCGGTGAGGACCAGGTCGGGCGGCGCCACCGTCGCCCCGCCGTGGCGGTCGTCGTAGAGGAGCTGCCCGGCGCCCGCCGGCCCGGCGGTTGCGCGCTCGTAGATGCGCGCGCGGTCGAGGCGGAGCCAGGTCGTCGGGTCGAGGTCGCCCTTCTCCGCCGCGAACAGGAGCACCGGCACGTAGGGGCGGGCAGGGTTCAGGCGCCAGGGCGCGTCGGCGATGATGTTCACGGCGCCGCCCTGCTGGTACTGCGTGCGCAGGGGCGAGAGGTGCGGCGGCTCGAGGTCGAGCGCCGCCGCGTCGTCGTCGGGCCCGTCGTCCTGGCGCGGGGCGCCGTCGGGCGCGGCGAGCCGCAGGTGCGCGGTGGCCACCTGGTCGGGGAGGGCGGCGACGCGCGCCGCCGGCACGGTCAGGGCGACGCGCGCCGTCTCGCCCGCGGCCAGCGGGCCGAAGGGCGCGAGGGCCTCGAAGTTCCCCAGGCGCACGGCGAGCGCGCCGGCCTCGGCGAGGGCGCCGCGGCCCTCGACGAGGACCTCGAGGTCGAGGGCGCCGCCGGCGGCGGGGCGGGCCGTCGCGCGGGCGATCCCGAGGTCGCGGCGCGGGCGGGCCGCGGGCTCGAGGGCGCAGGCGACCGCCTGATCGGCGAGCTGGAAGCGGACCTCGCCGGGGCCGGGGGCCGTGACCTTCGCGCGGAGGACGGCCTCGTCGCCCGGGCCGAGGGCGCCCAGGCCGACGCGGGCCGCCTCGCGGCCGGCGACGGAGACGACGACCTCGAGCGGGCCGCTGGCGGCCAGGCCGCGGTTCTCGACGCGCACCGAGGCCACGACCGGCTCGCCCGGGGCGGCCGCGGTGCGCGGCAGGACGCGCGGGTCGGCGAGGGCGAGGTCGTGGCGCGCGCGCGCAGGGCGCGGGCGAGCGCCGCTGCGTCGAGCGGGCCGGCGCGGAAGGCGCGGGCGACGTCGGGGTGGTCGGCGAACAGCGGCAGCGCCGGCGCGGCGCGCAGGGCGGCGCGCAGGGCCGCCGCCGGGGCGAGTCGGGCGCCAGGGCGCGGGCGAGGGCCGCCGCGCCGGCGACCTCGCGCGGCCGAGACGCTCGAGCCGGTGACGGGCGCGTGGGCGCGGCGCGGGAGCGCGGCGAGCACGCTCACGCCCGGGGCCAGGAGGTCGGTCGTCGGCGCCAGGGCGGCGCCGAGGGCCAGGGCGCCGGCGTCGTCGACGCAGCCGACCGAGAGGACGCGCGGGTCGGCGGCCGGCTCGAGGTCGACGTGGACGTTGCGGTTGCCGGCGGCGGCGACGACCAGGACGTCGCGCGCCTCGGCGTAGGCCAGCGCGTCGTCGAGGAGCGGGGCCGCCTGCCGGGTGCCGAGCGAGAGGAGCACGACCGAGGCGCCGCGGTCGACGGCGTAGACCAGGGCCGCGGCGACGTCACCCAGGCGGGCGAGCCCGCGCCGGTCGGCGACCTTGAGCGGCAGGACGCGCACGCCGGGGGCCACGCCCTCGACGCCCCGGACCGGGTCGGCGGGCGTGGCCGCGATGAGCGAGGTCATCGCCGTGCCGTGGCCGGCCGGGTCCTCGTCCCAGGCCGGCTCGTCGGGGAGGAACGAGCGGCCGCCGGCGAGGGCCGCGCGCAGGTCGGGGTGGGCGGCGTCGACGCCCGTGTCGAGCACCGCCACGAGCACCTCGCGGGCGGCGACGCCGCGCAGGGGCCCGAAGGCCTCGGCGACCTCGGCGCGGGCGCGCGCGAAGCTCGCGTCGTCGACCTCGAACGCCGGCCGCTCGCAGCAGGCGTCGCCGGTCACCTCGAAGCGGACGTCGAGCGACGCGTGGCGCACGCGCGGGTCGGCGCGCAGGGCCTCGAGCGCGCCCGCGGGCCCCTCGACGACCGCCGCCTCGAGCGCCGGCAGGGCGCGCGACCAGGTCAGCCCGTGGTCGGCGGCGACGGCCGGCAGGTCCACGCCCGCGACGACCAGGCGCTCGCCGGGGACGCGGGGGGTCTCGGTGACCGGCGAGGGCGCGCGGGAGGAGGTGGCCACGAGCGCCGCGAGGAGCGTGACGCACCCGGCGACGAGACAGACCGGTCGTGTGCGCATGGAGCCCTCCCTCAGGGCCCCCGAACCAGCAAGCCGTGCACCGCGGGACAAGCGGTTACAGCGTCAGGAGAAACGTGCGTCAAGTCCTGACGCCGACCTTTTCAGCGAACAGGAACCGGCGGGGCGGAGGTGAGACGAGCAGGCGTGTTATGCGCTGCGTCACGCAGCGCGCGCCGGCCGTCGTGATCGGCGTCCACCGTGTGGACTCGCCTGGGACACCGAGCAACGAGGTCAACGAAGGACACGGAGGTCATCCTCACGTCCTCTCGTGCTCATCACCTCGAGCGGTGCCCCGGTCAGTCGTCGCCGATCACCTCGACGCGCTCGCAGACGTCGTCGAGGTCGAGGGCGTGGACGACGTTCATGCCGTCAACGACCCGGCCGAAGACGGTGTAGTTGCCGTCGAGGTGCGGGGTGGGCACGTGCGTGATGAAGAGCTGGCAGCCGCCCGTGTCCGGGCCGGCGTTGGGCATGCCGACCATGCCCGCGATGAACGGGACGAGGTTGATCTCGTCCTTCACCAGCACCCCGCCCGAGCCCCAGCCATCACCCCGCGGATCGAGGCCCTGGACGACGAAGCCGGAGACGACGCGGTGGAAGCGCAGCCCGTCGTACAAGCCGGCGCGCGCGTGCGCGAGGAAGCCCTTCACGTGGCGCGGGGCCTCGGTCCAGAGGAGCTCGAGGCGGATCCTGCCCTTCGTCGTGTGCAGGTCGACCTCTTGGTGGTCCTGGATGCTGCGCAGGAGATCGGCCGGCTCGAGCGCCACGGTCGAGCGCGTGGGTTTCGCGGGCGGCAAGGAGATCGCCTCGCCCGTGAGCGCCATCAGCGCCTCGGCCGCGGCCTTGCGAACGGCCGGCGCCTCGTCGGTGAGGGTGGCGCGCAGGGCCGGGAGCGCCTGGGCGACCTCGCGACCGGCGAGCGCCTTGAGGGCGCCCACGCACTCGACGCGCACCTCGACGAGGTCGGCGCCTGGCGAGGCGGACGCCACCGCGGCGATCGTCGTCACGTCGTCAGGGCCGCCGTGCTCGCCCAGGAGCGACACGCCGGTCGCGCGCACGGCGAGGTCGGGGTGCTCGGCGGCCGCGCGCGCGGCGGCGACGGCTCGGGCGCGTGCCTCGTCGCCCTCGCTGGCGAGCGCGCCCAGGACGCCGAGCGCCTCGCAGGCGACGCGCAGGTCGGTGTCCTGGCGCAGGCGCTCGAGGAGAGGATCGCGGGCCTCCGCTGGCAGGTGCCGCGCGGCGCGCGCCGCGGCGAGGCGGTCGAGCGGGTGCTCGGCCCGGGCGCGGGCCGCGACCTGCTCGGCGGCGCCGGGGTCGAGTCGGGCCAGGGCCACGAGCGCCTCGATGCGAACGGACGGCGAGGGGTCGTCGAGCGTCGCGCGCGCGGCGGGCAGCGCGTGCAGGCGTACCTCGTCGAGCCCTGGCGTCGCGGCGAGATCGGCCAGGGCCGACACGGCGGCGCGCCGCGCGTGGAAGTCGACCGGGCTGCCCTGACGGCGAGTCAGGCCGACGAGGCGCTCGACGGCCGCGGGCAGGAGCGGCCCACATTCCGAGCCGACGCGCGCGATCGACGCGGCGACGGCTGCCGCCACATGCGGGTCGGCCGGTTCGAGGAGGTCCAGGAGGAGCTGCGCCCGCTCGGGACCGGGCCCCGGCGCCGCGCCGAGCCCGCGGGCGACGAACAACCGCGCCTCCGGGGCGATCGTCGCCCGCGGGGAGACGAACCCTTGGAGGAGCCGGAAGCGCGCGGTCGGCGACCACCCGTCGAGCGCCTCCAGCTCGAAGACGGTGTAGGGCAGGGCCCAGCCTCCCTGCCTGCGCGAGGCCATGCGGTCGAGCACGGCCAGGAGCGTGCGCGTCACGACCGGGTCCAGGGGGCGCTCGACGCGCGCGCGTCGTCCCCGCAGTCGAGCGATCGCGAGCAGCGCGGCGGCGCGCGACCCCCACATGTCCTGGCCTTCGAGCGCGGGGAGCAGCGCGCCCAGGGGCACGTGCGGCCCGTGTTGGCCGAGGGCGGCGAGGGAAGCGATCCGCGGCCCCTCGGGATCGGCGGCGAGCGCCAGGAGAAGGTCGACCGAGGCCGGGTCGACGCATTGCCGCAAGGCGAATGCGACCTCGACCGCGAGCCGTCGGTCATGCGCCAGCGCCTCCCGCAGGAGCGGCGCCAGCCCGGGGTCGCGCGTCCGGCCGGCCGCGCGCACGGCGTGGCGGCGCACGATCTCGTCGTCGTGGAGGACCAGCGGCCGCCACGCATCGGGCGAGGCCTCGCGCAGGTCCTCGAGCTCGATCACCTGCCGCAGGGCCGCCGTCCGCGCGTCGTCCTCGGCCCGCGTGGTCGGCGCGCAGACGAGGAGCACCGTGACGGCGAGCGCGGCCCGCAGGGCGCTGCGTCGCCCCAGGTAGCGTTCTGGCCCGCCCTCGATCGGCGCCGCAGGCGAGGCGAGGGCGACGAGGCCCCGCCGCGGCGGCGTCGTCCGCAGCCGTCGAGCGCCCCTCACCGCTTCGGCTGCTGCATCCGCTCGCGCACGAGGCCGATCGCGGCCTCGAGCTGGGCGTCGATCTCCTCGTCCTGGAGCGTGTAGGGGGTGCGGCCGATGAGCTTGGCCTGCGCCTCGTCGTCGAGCGGGACGACCACGTCGGGCTCGATCCCGACCTTGTGGGGCGTGGCGCCGCTCGGCAGGTGGTAGGTCGCGATCGTCAGGGCGATCGCGCAGCCGAAGGGGTCGAGCGGCAGGACGCGCTGCACCGAGCCCTTGCCGAAGGTCTTCTCGCCCACGAGCGTGGCCAGCCGGTGCTCGCGCAGGGCCCCGGCCAGGATCTCCGACGCGCTGGCGCTGCCGCCGTTGATCAGCACGACGACCGGCAGCTTCCACTTGCTGGCGCCGGGGTCGGCGCGCAGCGTGCGCGCCTCGCCGGCCATCCGCGTCCGCGTCGAGACGATCACGCCGTCCGGCACGAACAGGTCGGCCACGGCGCGCGCCTCCTCGAGCAGGCCGCCCGGGTTGTTGCGCAGGTCGAGCACCAGCCCCTTGCAGCCCTGGCGCGTGAGCGTCACCAGCGCCGCCTCGACCTTCTCGTGCAGGGCCTCGTTCATGAACGACGAGATGCGCAGGTAGCCCACGCCCTCGCCGAGCATGCGGTAAGCGACCGAGCGGATCTCGACGTTGGCGCGCAGGACCGAGACCGTGAACGACTGGTCGCCGCGCCGCAGGCGCAGCTCCACCGGCGCGTCGACCTTCCCGCGCATGAGGTCGACCGCGCGCTCCATGGTCATCCGGCTCGTGTCCTGGCCGTCGATCGCCTCGATGACATCGCCCGCGCGGATCCCGGCCCGCTGCCCGGGCGTCCCGGACATGGGCGTGATCACCGTGAGGCGTCCGTCGCGCAGGCCGACGATCAGGCCCACGCCGCCGAACGCCCCCCGCTGGTCGCGGGCCATCTCCGCCACGTCCTTGGGCGAGAGGAAGTGCGTGTGGTCGTCGTCGAGCCCGGCGATCAGCCCTTCGATCAAGCAGTGCGTGACCACCGCGTCGCCCAGGAGCTTGCGCGTGTCCCACTTGTGCCGCACGAAGGCGTAGACCTTCTGCAGCATGTCGAGGTAGCTGTCGAGGTCGACCGGGTCGGTCTCGCCCTCGACGGCCACGGCGCCGGCGCCGAGCGACCAGCGCCGCTTGCCGCTCACGAGCGCCGGCGCGCCGCGCGTGAAGGCCAGCGCCGGGTAGCCGCTGAGGTCGACCTCCTCGCCGTAGTAGCGGCGCCGCGCCTCCTGCGGCAGCTCGCGGCGGAGCAGCAGCTCGCGGCTGCGCACGGCGTTGAGCACGTCGACGAGCGTGGCCACGGCCCGATCGACGAGCTCGTAGGGGTGCTTCTCCTCGACGTAGAACTTCACCACGTGCGCGAGGACGGCGACGAAGATCTCCTCGCCCTCGGTCGCCGAGCGCACGTAGGACGGCGCGTCCTTGAGATGGACCCGGCGGGGGACCTCGATGTCCGGGGTGAGCCGCACCTCGAGGCGGGCCGCCCCGCCCGGCCGCAGCTCCAGCGGCTCGACCTTGCAGACGAAGCCGTCCTTGTAGATGACGAGCTCGGCCGGCCCGGGCTCGAGCTCGAGCTCGAGGGCGCCGCCGTCGCCGGGGGTCCGCCCGACGAAGCGGTCGCGGGCCTCGGCGGGGTAGCGGACGAACACGGCCGAGTCGACCGGCTCCGAGGCGATCGCCAGGCGCACCCGGCTGGGCCCGTCGCGCACGACCGCCCCGGCCACGTCCTGGCCGGCGACGGGCGGGAGGGCCTGCGTGAGCGCCGCCAGCGGGAGCAGGGCGATGAGCAGGCGCCCCGCGCCGCGGGCCACTCGCGCTCGCTTCACCCATCCTCCTCGAAGCGCCGGCTCGCGGCGCTGACGCGCCGGGCTCGCGGCGCCGATGCGCCGGCTCGCGGCGCCGAGCCAATGTAGCCCTGGGCATCCAACGCCTCAAGCGACCCGGCGCCCCGCGCCGCCCGGCGGCTTGACACCGGCTCCCGAGGCCCCTACATTCGTCGCCGCGCTGGACCGCCCCAGGGCTGACTTTACGGGCGAATCCGGCGCGCGGCGGGGGGAGCTGGGGGCGAGTGGCCAAGACCTCGGCCTACAACACGCGAAAGTCCTTCCTCGGCGTCGGCTGGAAGTTTCCGGTCGACCTCGATCGCCGGAAGGGCGTCGCCATGTCCCAGTTCGAGGAGAACATCGAGGAGTCGATCCTCATCATCCTCGGCACGGCGCTGGGCGAGCGCATCATGCGGCCCGACTTCGGCTGCGCCGTCCACGACCTCATCTTCGCCCCCAACAACTCGAACACGCACGGCCTCGTCATCTACTACGTCAAGGAGTCCCTGACGAAGTGGGAGCCGCGCATCCAGGCGCTCAAGGTCGACGCGTGGGCCGACCCGGCCGAGCCCAACAAGCTCGTCACGTCGATCGAGTACCAGGTCATCGCGACGAACAACGTCTACAACCTGGTCTATCCGTTCTACTTGCAGAAGAGTCCGTGACGACCTGAGGACACGCGCGGCCCGCCCAGGCGGGCCGCGGAGCGACCCCGCCGGGGTCGAAGAGCCGAGGCCCGCAGATGGTCCTGCCCTCTCCCAACCTCGACGACCGGACCTTCGAGCAGATCCGCGATGAGGCGGTGCGGCTCATCCCGCAGTACTGCCCGGAGTGGACGAACTACAACCCGAGCGACCCCGGGATCACGCTGCTCGAGCTGTTCTCGTGGATGACCGAGATGGTCCTCTACCGGCTCAACCGCATCCCCGAGAAGGTGCACCTCGCGCTGCTCGACCTGATCGGGGTCCGGCTGCGCCCGCCGCAGCCGTCGCGCACGTTCATCACCTTCCACCTCGTCGAGGGCTGCGCGAGCGGCGCGTGGGTGCCCCGCGGCACGCAGGTGGCGACCGAGCCCAACGAGGACGGCGACACGATCGTCTTCTCGACCGAGGAGGACCTGTTCGCCGTGCCGACGCGCCTCATGCGCGTCGTGTCGATCCATCAGGACCGCGTGGCCGACAACACCGCCCTCCTGAAGCAGGTCCCGCGCGTGGCCTTCGACGCCTTCGCCGGCACGAAGGAGATCGAGCGCTTCCTCTACCTGTGCGACGCGCGCTTCTCGACGCTGGGGGAGACCGGCACGGTGCAGGTCGTGTTCGACTGCCCGCGCGCGCGCACCGAGGGCCTCACGGCGCTCCTCGAGTGGGAGTACTGGAACGGGCACCGCTGGCGCGAGCTGGACATCGCCGAGATCCCCGCCGAGGAGGTGGCGTCCGCCGGCAAGACGCAGCGGGCGGTGGCCTTCGTCGGGCCGCTCGAGGACATCACCGAGGGCGAGGTCGACGGGCACGTGGGCTTCTGGCTGCGCGGGCGGCTGATCGAGCTCCCGCAGAGCGACGACGAGACGGTCGTCGGCCAGATCACCGCGGCGGCGTCGATCCTCACCGAGGGCGTGCTGGCCGACTCGGCGCTCACCTGCTCGTCGGGCGACCTCTACGCGCCGCTCGACCAGACGCGCACGTTCTTCCCCTTCGGCGAGCAGCCGGCGCACGACACCTGCCTCTACCTGCTCAGCGAGGAGGTCCTGGGCAAGGACGACGCGCGCGTGCTGATCGACCTCGTCGCGGCCGAGCCCACGGCCGTCGCGCCGGCGCGCCCGACGACGAACCTGGTCGTCGTGTTCGAGTTCTGGAACGGCCAGCGCTGGACCGAGCTCGGGCGCACCGGCCCGGCCGGCCCGCCCGAGAACGTCGGCCACGAGTTCCGCGACACGACCCGCGCCTTCAGCCAGACGGGCGTGATCTCGTTCCTGCGGCCGAAGAACATGGTCGCGCACGAGGTCAACGGCGTGGAGGGCCACTGGCTGCGGGCGCGCATCGCCCAGGGCGACTACGGGCGCCCGGGCCGCTACGCCGTGATCGACGGCAACTGGGTGTGGCAGGAGGACGACCCGCTCGCCCCGCCCGCCTTCCGCTCGATCGCCCTGCGCTACAGCCAGGTGCCGTACCCGATCGAGCGCTGCGTCACCTACAACGACTTCAACTACGTCGACCGGACCGACATCGCGCGGGACCCCTACAAGACGTTCCAGGCGTTCGAGCCGTTCCGCGAGGAGCACCCGTCGCTCTACCTGGGCTTCGACTCGCCCTTCCCCGACTCGCAGCCGGTGAAGCTCTACCTGCGCGTCGAGGAGTTCGAGGACGACACGACCGACGTCGTCATCGAGGAGCCCTTCCCGGAGGAGGTTTCCGAGCGCCAGCGGAAGAAGAAGCGCCTCAAGCCGAGCCAGCGGACGGTGTGGGAGTGCTGGGACGGCGAGCGCTGGGTCGACGTCAAGCCGCGCGACGACACGCACAACCTGACGCGCTCGGGCCTGCTCGAGCTGCGCGGGAGCAAGGACTGGAAGCCGCGCCGCGAGTTCGGCGAGGAGCAGTTCTGGCTGCGCTGCCGCCTGGAGATGGGCAGCTACGCCAAGTCGCCGCGGCTCGAGGACGTGCTCGTCAACACGGTCGCGGGCGTGAACGCCACCGAGGTGCAGCAGGAGACGCTCGGCCACTCCGACGGCACGCCCGACCAGAAGCACGCGTTCGCGCGCTTCCCCGTGCTGCCCGGCCAGGCGATCGTCGTGCGCGAGCACGACCTCCCCGGCAAGCGCGAGCTGAAGAAGATCATGGACGAGGAGGGCGAGGACGCCCTGCGCATCGAGACCGACGACGGCGGCAACCCCAAGGAGATCTGGGTCCGCTGGCACCAGGTCGAGAGCTTCTACGCCTCGGGCCCGACCGACCGCCACTACGTCATCGACCCGGTCGCGGGGAAGGTGATCTTCGGCGACGGCCGCCGCGGCATGATCCCGCCGCCCGGGCCGAACGCGATCATGGCCGAGCGCTACATGACGGGCGGCGGCGTCGTCGGCAACGTCGGCGCCGGCTCGATCGTGACGCTGCGCCAGGCGGTCCCCTACGTCGAGCGGGTGACCAACTACTACAAGGCGCGCGGCGGCGCCGACCTCGAGTCGGTCGAGGAGGCCAAGCTCCGCGGCCCGCAGACGGTGCGGCACCGCTACCGCGCGGTCACCATCGAGGACTACGAGTGGCTGGCCCTGCGCGCCTCGAGCAGCGTGGCCCGCGCCCGCTGCCTGAAGACGCCGCGCCGCGAGGGCGAGGTGACGATCATCGTCCTGCCCAAGGGCGAGCAGAAGGGGCGCGACCTGACGAAGAAGCCGCTCCCGTCGCCGGAGCTGCTGCGCCGGGTGCAGGACTTCCTCGACGAGCGCCGGCTGGTGACGACGCGGCTGCGCGTGATGAAGCCGCGCTACGTCGAGCTCTCGGTGCGCGTCACCGTCGTGCTCAAGCACGCGGGCCCCGGCATGGAGCGGCTCAAGGGTCAGCTCGAGACGGCGATCCGCACCATGCTCCACCCGCTCTTCGGCGGCCCCGACGGCAAGGGCTGGCCGTTCGGGCGGGCGGTCCACAAGTCGGACCTGTACCGGGTGGTCGAGGGGCTCGAAGGGGTCGACTTCGTCGACGACCTCGAGCTCGTCGACGAGGACCTCAAGCGCACGACCGTGCAGCTCAACCTGCGCGAGGACGAGCTCGTGCACGTGGTCGACGTCGACGTGAAGACCATGGCCCGGGAGCGGCTCGCGTGAGCGACGGCGACGGCAGCGCGGTGGCCGCGGCCGGCGACGAGGGCGACGGCCTCGAGGTCGTCGCCCGCGGGCGCGAGGGCGCGCTCGAGCGGCTGAAGAAGGCGCTCGCCGCGCGCGAGGCGCCCATGCCCACACTCGAGGGCTACCCGCTGCGCAAGGCGCAGAAGATCCTGGCCCTGGCGGGGATCGACCCGTCGCGCGTGCGCCTGCGCGTGAGCGAGCACCCGCAGGAGCGCGGCGCCGTCGTGCGCCAGCGCCCGCGCGCCGGCGCCAAGGTCGACCTCGAGGACGAGGGGCAGAAGGTCGAGCTGACGGTCGCCGACCGGTCGATCGTCGGCTACCTGCCGCAGATCTTCCAGCGCTCCGACCTGAGCGGCCGCAGCTTCGTGCGGGACTTCCTGTGGATCGTCCAGCACCTGCAGTTCCAGATCGACGAGAAGCTGGAGAACCTCGACCACTACTTCGACGCGCACGAGTGCCCGGAGGAGTTCCTCGCCTACCTGGCCTCCTGGGTGGCGCTGACCCTCGAGCCGGGCTGGCCCGAGGCGAAGCGGCGCAGCCTGATCAAGAAGGCGGTCGAGCTGTACCACCTGCGCGGCACCCCGCGCGGCCTGCGCGTCTACCTGCGCATCTTCACGGGCGTCGACCCGGTGATCATCGAGAACGCCTGGCCGTTCGAGGGCTTCGTCGTGGGCGTGAGCTCGACGGTGGGCGTCGACACGGTGCTCACGCACCTCGTCAACCGGGCGCACACGTTCGTCGTGCACGTCCCGCTGCCGATCGACGACGTGGACCTGGAGACGATCCGCCGCATCCACCGGATCATCGAGCAGGAGAAGCCGGTCCACACGGACTACTACCTGACGTTCGCCGAGCCGACCGACGACGGCGACGACGCGGACACGGGCATCACGGTCGGGGTCACCTCGACCATCGGCGTGGACACCTGGATCAAGGGCGACCCGGACGACGAGGCCTTCGACCCGCTGGGCGGCGAGGGCTCGATGGCGCCGGCGGACGAGGACTGACGAACAACGCGGGCCGGCCGCGGCCGCCCGGAGAGAGGGGGAGCACATGGCTCAGGAGATCGGCAAGGGCTTCCTGCGCCTCAACCACTTCCACGGCCTGCGCCTCGAGAGCGAGGACTTCGAGACCGGCGAGCGCTATCACCTCGACAAGCGCAAGCTCCACAACCGCGTCCTCCACGGGACCGGCGTGGTCCGCCGGTTCATGGGCGAGCTGAAGGTGGCTGGGCGGCGGCGCGGCGACATGTCGGTGGACGTGAGCCCGGGCTACGCGCTCGACGGGCAGGGCAACGACCTCATGCTCTGGGAGCCGCGCATCGTCACGATCGACCCGGGCAAGCTGCCGAAGCTGCCGGTGACGGCGCACATCGTCATCAAGTACGTCGACGAGCCGGTCGACTTCGTGGTCAACAAGGCCAACCCGAAGTTCAAGGGCCACCGGCGGACCTTCGAGACGGTGCGCATCGACATCGACCCGAAGCCGCCGGCCGCGGAGGACGGGGTCGAGCTGGCGCGCGTGCTGATCACCGAGGACGTGCGCGAGATCACCGACGCCCGCGACCCGGCCTCGCCTGGGCCGGGCGAGATCGACCAGCGCTTCGTCGGCCAGGCGGGCACGACCGGGTCGAGCATGGGCGCCGACCTGATCCACCAGCTCCGCGAGCTGTTCAGCGAGATGCGCGGGGCGCTGGGCCTCCTGGCGCGCAACCAGGTGCACAGCGCGCGCGACCTGCGCGCGGCCGTCGTCACGCTGGCCATGCTGCTCGAGACGGGCACCCTGGACGCGCCGGACCTGATCAAGGGCATCCGGCTCATGATCGACCTCGCGGACGAGATGCGCGTCGACGTCGACGCCAACTTCCCCGAGCTCAACGGCGTGCGCGAGTGGGAGCAGTGGAAGGAGGTCGTCGAGGCCCTGCGCGGCATGGCCAAGGAGGCCAAGCCCCTGCGCGGCGACCTGGAGAACCTCGTCAGCCGCCTGTCGATGGCCGCGGCCAACCTGCGCCTGGCGTCCGAGGTCAAGCCGGCGCCGGCGCCCATGCCGACGAAGCCGGTGAAGAAGGCGGCCGAGGAGGCCCCGGCCGAGGAGGAGGCGCCCGCCCCCGAGACGCCGAAGAAGAAGCCGGACGCGGTCGAGCTCACCTGGGAGCAGCTCAAGGAGAGCTCGAAGCTCCCGCAGCGGATCTTCATGGACGGGAAGAACTACGAGCTCGTGGACCAGATCGGCATCGGCGACCGCTCGAGCGAGCTCGAGCACGCCTTCACGATCGAGGGCGCCAAGCAGGACTGGTCGACGAATCAGCAGTTCTCCTACCCGGACGGGGTCAAGACCTCGGCCCGCGGCAAGGCCCACGTCGGCGGCCTGTCGAAGTGGAGCATCAAGAACCTGGCGCCGGGCAAGGACCTGATCCTGGCCAAGCGCATCGACTTCGTCCGCGGCGACATCGTGACCCGGATCGAGGTCGACGGTCTGAACGTCGGCGACTGGCGCATCGACGGGAGCGACCGCAAGCACCGCTGGCGCAACTGGCTGTTCAAGGTGCCCGGGGACGCGATCAAGAAGGACGCCGTCGAGTGCAAGCAGGTGGCCGTCGAGGCCGACCGCGACATCAACATGTTCGGGCTCTGGTTCTACCAGGCTCAGGACTGATGGGTGGCCGGGGCCCGGTCCGGCTGGCGGCTGACGGCCCGCGGTGTTAAGAGAGTTGCGACGGCGCGCCGCCCGGGTACATGATGTCAGGCGGCGCCCGGGCGTGGGCGCCGCCGCTCCAGGCGGCGCGTCGACTGTCGGTGTTCGGTGCGCCCCGCCCTCGGCGGCCCACCGGAGAGGGGTGACGTCGTGAGCACGAAGCTCTGCCAGAACGGGCACGTGATGGAGGCCAGCTGGGACCGGTGCCCCTACTGCCCGGACCCCAGCCGCATGGCGCGGCCGGCCGTGCCGCCCACGCGGGTGAGCATGCCCGCCGAGCCGGCGGCGGCGCCGCTCCCGACGCCGACCCCGGCGCCGAAGCCCGGGGCCTCGGCCAAGAAGACGCGCATGATGGTCGAGGAGGCCTCGTCGCCGGTCGTCGGCTGGCTGGTGGCCCTGACCGGGAACCACAAGGGCCAGGACTTCCGCGTGCGCGAGGGCAAGACCTCGATCGGCTCGGACGAGGGCAGCGACATCCAGCTCACGGACGAGTTCATCTCGGGGCACCACGCGACGATCAAGTTCGTGCAGAAGGATGGCGAGCGCATCTTCATCCTCACCGACATGGACTCGTCGAACGGCACGTTCCTCAACGACTCCGAGGAGCCGATCGCGCGCGAGGAGCTGGTCGACAACGACACCGTGTCGTTCGGCAAGACGAAGATGAAGTTCAAGTGCCTCTGAGCCGGCGCTAGCGGGCGGCGCTGCGCCGCGCGCGGCCGGAGTCAACGAGAGGCGGTCCGGCGCGGCGCGGGCGGCCCGGACGGCGCGGGCCCCGCCCGCGCTCGAGCGGAGAAGAACCTTGCGGATCCGGGAAGACGTCCTCCTCGGCCAGCACTCGCACGTGGGGATGGCCCGCACCGCGAACGAGGACTTCTTCGGGTACTGGGAGCCCGACGAGGACCGGCTGTTCGACCTCAAGGGCCGCCTGGCCGTCGTGTGCGACGGCATGGGCGGCCACGCCGGCGGCGAGATCGCCAGCCGCATGGCGGTCAAGACGATCATCGAGGCCTACGAGGCCGACCCCTCCGACGACGTCATGGAGGCGCTGCGCCGCAGCATCGAGCGCGCGAACGAGACGGTCTACAAGGAGGGCCTCAAGCCCGCCAACACCAAGCTCAAGGGCATGGGGTCGACCGTCACCTGCGTGGTGCAGCGGCGCGAGCTGATCTACTTCGGCCAGGTCGGCGACAGCCGCTGCTACCTGATCCGCCGCGGGCTGATCCAGCAGATGACGAAGGACCACTCGCTCGTGCAGCAGCTCGTCGACGAGGGGCTGCTCGACAAGAGCGAGATGGAGAACCATCCCGACAAGAACGTCATCCTGCGCTCGCTCGGGGTGAAGCCGACCGTCGACGTGGACATCTCCTACGTCGCCGCCGAGGAGGGCGACGTCTACCTGATCTGCTCGGACGGCCTCTCGGGCCTCGTCACCGAGCAGGAGATGCTGAACCTGGTCACGGCGGCGCTGAAGACCGGGAGCAAGGACCTGCGCAAGGTCTGCGAGCAGCTCGTCGACCTGGCCAACAAGTACGGCGGCCACGACAACATCACGGTGCAGCTCCTGCAGATCGTGACGACCAAGTCGGCCAAGACCGACACGGCGCCGAAGGAGACCGTCACCCAGAGCTTCTCGCAGGACGAGGTCGCCGCGTCGGTGGCCAAGGCGCGCGCCGAGGCGGCGGCACGGGGCAAGACGCCGAAGCCGCCGGCCGACGCCCCGCCGGCGCTGGCCGCGGCCACGCCCGCGCCCGCCTCGGGTTCGGCGATGGCGGCGGGGATCCCGGTCACGCAGCCGTCGATGCCGGTGCCCACGCTCGCCGAGGCGCCGCGCGGCGGCGGCGGTGGAGCGGGCAAGCTCGTCCTGGGCCTCCTCGTGGGCGCCCTCCTGGGCGCGGGAGGCCTCTACGGCCTGGTCCGCGCGGGGGTGCTGCCGGCGGCGACGGCGCAGGGCGGCGGGTCGTCGAAGGCCGCCGTCGACGAGGTCAGGGCCCGGGCCGAGCAGGCCGAGGCCCGCGCGACCGACGAGGGGCTGCGCCGGCGGGGCAAGGACGAGCTGGCGCTCGGGCGGACGGCGCTCGACGCGGGCCGCCTCGACGAGGCGCGCGCCCACTTCCACGCCGCCGCGGCGCTCTTCCTGGCCGGAGGGGCGCAGTGAGCGACGACGTCCTGATCGGTCGGACCGTCGGCGACTACAAGGTCGTCTCGCGCCTGGGCGAGGGCGGCATGGGCATGGTCTACAAGGGCCAGCACGCCGCGCTCGGGCAGGTCGTGGCGATCAAGTCGCTGCACTCGGCGCTCATGAACAACCAGTCGGCGCGCGAGCGCTTCGTGCGCGAGGCGCAGGCGCTGGCCCGGCTGAACCACCCGAACATCATCTCGCTGCTGAACTTCATCAACAACGACCAGGGCTGCTTCATCGTCATGGAGTTCGCCGAGGGCGAGGACATCGAGCACAAGCTGCAGCGGATGGGCCTGATCCCGCCGGAGCAGTGCCTCCCCTGGTTCATCGAGATCCTGCGCGCGCTGGCCTTCGCCCACAAGCAGGGGATCATCCACCGCGACATCAAGCCGTCGAACATCATCGTTCACCCGTCGGGGCGCGCGAAGCTGCTCGACTTCGGCACGGCCAAGCTCGTCGACGCCAAGCGGCTCACGCAGCAAGGAATGACGCTCGGCACGATCATCTACATGTCGAAGGAGCAGCTCCTCGGAAAGGCGCTCGACGCGCGCTCGGACCTCTACAGCCTGGGCGTGACGCTCTACGAGTGCGTGACCGGGCAGCTGCCCTTCTACGACGAGGTCGAGCGCAACCTCGTGGTGAAGATCGCCAAGACCGAGCCGATCGCGCCCTCGCAGCACTACCCGGCGATCAGCCGCGAGCTCGAGGCGATGATCCTCAAGTCGATGGCCAAGGAGCCGGAGCAGCGCTTCCAGACGGCCGAGGAGTTCGAGGCGGCGCTGACGCGGCTGGTGAGCCCGGCGGCCATGCTGGCGACCTCGACGCAGGGCGCGCCGGCCCCGGCGCCCGCGCCGCCGCTCAACCCGACGCCCGGCCCCATGCCGGTGCCGGCGGCCGCGCCCGCGCCCGCGCCCGCGCCCGTGGTCGCCCCTGGCGGGGTGGCCCCCGGGGCGATGCTCCTCTCGCCGCTGATCATCGTCGGCGCCCTCCTGGGCGTGTTCGGCGTCGGCATCGGCGTCCCGACGATGATCCTGGCCGGGCCCATGTGGGCCAAGCTCGTCGGCGCGGGCGTGCTGCTCCTGCTCTCGCTCCTGGGGTTCGGCCTCGTGATCGTCGGCTACCTGCGCTGGTCGACGGCCATGCGGGCCTACGCCGGCGCTCCGCAGCCGCTACCCCCGCCGATGGCGAGCGGCCCCGTCGCCGGGCCCACGCCGACCACGAGCGGGCAGGGGCCCAAGTGCGGCACGTGCGGCCGCGCGCTGCTGCCCGGGATGGCGAGCTGCCCCTTCTGCATGCCCGCGCCGCCGCCGGTCGCGGCCTCGGGGCCGGTCATGGCGGCGCCCCCGCCCATGCCCGCGCCGCCGCCGCCCGTGCCGGTCTCGGTGAGCTTCGCGCCGGGCAACACGCTCAACGTCAACAGCCCGCAGGCGGTGCAGCACGCCAGCGTGGCCGCCCCGCCCGCCCCGCGGCCGCCCGTGGGCACTGCCGTCCTGCAGGTGATCGACGGCGCCGACAAGGGCCGCACCTATCAGATCACCCGCGCCGCGCCGTTCACGATCGGCCGCGCCCCCACCTGCTCGGTGAGCCTCAACGACCCCGGCGTCTCCGGCCAGCACGCGCAGATCGCGTTCGAGGGGCCGTCGCTCGTCGTCCAGGACACTGGCAGCCGCAACGGCGTGTTCGTCAACAACCAGAAGATCCAGCGCCACCAGCTCACCGCGGGCGACCTGATCGTGATCGGGTCGACGCGCATGCTCGTCACGGTGTGACCGCGCTCACCGCTTGATCTGCGAGCGAAGCGAGCAGATCGAGCGGAGCGCCATCCCCGAGCGGAGGCCGCGTAGCGGCCGGAGCGAGGGCGACAGGTGCCTCACTGCGGATCGGAGCATCGAGCCGCGCGCCCGGACGTGGACATCAGAACAAGCGACGGCCGCTGTGAGTCAGGGGCCGTCGCCGCACGAGGTGCAGGCGCCCGCGGCGTCGAACGCCGGGTGCAGGCAGTCCTGGACGCGCATCGACCGCGACCGCGAGGCGCCGCCGGCCGGGGCGGGGGTGGTCGGCCGGGCGCTCCAGGGCGCGCGCTCGGACTGCCCGGACCTGATGTTCGTGGCGATCCCCTCGACCGACCGCGTCACCTCGCCGTAGGAGCGGTCGACGGCCGCCCCGAGGCCCTTCACGCCGCCGACGAGCAGCATGGCCACGAGGCCCACGACGATGACGTACTCCGTCAGGCCCTGCCCCTGGCGTCGCGCGCGTCGCTCCATGTCCCGACCTCCGACGGGCCGCTTTCGCACGGGACGTGCCGCGGTCCTCGGCGCGCGAGGGGCGCGCGCGGGAGGGATTAGGAATTCGTCTCATGTCCGTCGCCTTTACAAAGCGACCGGGCGGGAGCGCTCGTTGCCCGTGGACAGGCGCGCGAGGCACGGAAACACGTGACTTACGCGCGGGCGTCTTCGCTCAGGGTTCGATGTTGACGACCCGCCGCTCCTCGCCCGGGACGTCCGTGTGGATGACGAGGCGGGCGGGGCGGGTGGGGGCGCCGAGGAGCTTGATGCGGGCGACGGGTCCGCGGGCGACGAGCTCCGCCCGGACCCCTGAGTCCTCCGGCTCGACGCTGAAGCGGGTCACCTCGCCGCCGCGGACGGTGACCTCGTCGCGGCCGCCGCGCAGGATGGGCGGGTCGACGATGAGGCGCGGCAGCACCTGGCCGATCACCGGCAGCTCGACGACGGGCTGGTCGGGGTCGTCGATGAAGAGGCGCACGGTCGCGGCGAACGGGCCGACCGGGGCGTCGGGGGGCACCCGTACGGTGAGGTCGAGCCGCCGCGCGTTCATCGGGGTCGGCTCCACGACGAGCCACGGCAGGTCGCACTCGAGGCGCAGGAGGGCGAGCCCGTCGCGGCCGTCGCGCCGCTCGATCGGCGCGCGCCGCTCGGCGCCGGTCGCCCGGGGGACGCGCAGGAGGGTCACGGCGTCGGGGGCGACGATCCGGTGCGTCACCAGGCCGATCGCGGGGACGCGCAGGCGCGGCTGCTGGGGGACGTCGGTCGCCAGCTCGATCACGTGCTGCATCTCGCCCGCCGGCGCGTGCGGGAGCAGGCGCACGCGCAGGCGCAGCCCCTTGGGCCGGCCGCCCTCGCCGCCCGGGATCGGCTCCGCCGTGACCTCGAGGTGGTCGGGGGCGGCGCCCTCGACGCGGGCCGTGAAGCCGCGCCGGGCCTCGCCCTGGCCGACGATCGTCACCACGCGCTCCTCGACGCCGAGCCCGCGCACGACCTCGCCGAAGAAGGCGCCGGCCGGGGTGACCCGGAACAGGCTGCGGACGTCGCCCTGGACGAAGAGCTGGGTGCAGGAGCTGCCCACGTCGTTCTGCGTGGGGTCGTTGCTGTAGAGCAGGATCTGCAGCGACTGCGCCCCGAGCTTCTCGCTGCTGTCGAAGCGCAGGGCCAGCTCGGCCGAGCCGCCGGGCGGGATCGGGTCCTTCGGCAGCGCCATGACGGTGCAGCCGCACGACGGCTCGGCGCGCGTGAGGAGGAGCGGGGCGTCGCCGCGGTTGTGGATCGGGACCTTCAGGTCGATGACCTGGCCCTGGATCAGCTCGTCGAAGAGGATCGTCCGCTCGACGTGCAGGCGCGGGCCGCCGCCGCCCGCCGGCGGGTCGCCGGCGGCGGCGAGCGGCAGGGCGGCGAGCGGCAGGGCGAAGACCAGCGGGAGGACGAGGGGGCGGCGCATCGGCGGGACCTCCGGCGTGCTCCGAGGATACCCGGCGACGCCCGCCGGCCGCGCGCCCACATTCGAGCGACGGGGCGGTCGCGTCACCCGCCCGGCCAGCGCAGCCGTCGAGCACACCTCACTCGCGGCGCAGCGCCTGCGTGGGCCGCAGGCGCGCCGCGACGAGCGCCGGCACCGTGCCGCCGACGATGCCCAGGCCCAGGGCGAAGACCACGGCGGTGACGAGCACCGTGGGCGTGATGCGGAAGGCGAAGGCCACCTCGGTGAAGGTGTTGAAGTTCGTCGTGCCGGTGCGCAGGCCGTCGAGCGGCAGGACCATGAGGCAGCCCGCGACGCCGCCCATGAGGCCGAGCAGCGTCGACTCGAGGAGGAACGAGAGGAAGATGGGGAGCGGCCGGAAGCCGATCGCCAGGAGCACGCCCACCTCGTGCGTGCGCGCGGCCAGCGCGGCGAGCATCGTGTTGGTGCCCGTGAGCACGGCGGCCGTGCCCATGATCAGGGCCAGGACGAAGCCCAGCGAGAGGAGCACGGCCGAGAGGGCGCCGGTCTGCGCCGACAGGTAGGCCCGCTCGGTCATCACCTTGCACGGGACCTGCTTGTCGGCGTCCAGGCGCGCCTGCAGGGCGGCGAGGTCGGCGCCGGGCACGACCTGCGCGATCACCCGGTTGAAGCCGGGCCGCTGCAGCGCCTCCGACATGCGGTCGGCGTCGCCCCACACCTCGGAGCCGTAGGGGCCGTCGTGCTCGAACACGCCGACGACGCGGAAGGGCGTCGTGTTCAGCTGGATCACCGCGCCGAGCCGGCAGTCGCGGATCCGGCCCACGAGCGAGCGCCCGACGATGACCTCGTCGGTGCCCGGCCCGAAGCGCTGGCCCTCGACCACGCGCAGGCGCTCGCCGTGGATGGCGAACGTCTGCGGCTGCACGCCGCGGATGGGGACGTTCGTCTCGCCGCCGTCCTCCTTGGGCCGGCGGACCGCCAGGTACATCTCGCCCGACGTCAGCGGGCGGCCGTCCGCGTCGGCCGCCGCCTCCGGGAGGCCCTTGAGCAGCACCTCGGCGCGGTCGCGCGAGAAGCCGCTCTCGCCCTCGGCGTTGGCGCCCTTGCGCAGGATGACGAGCAGGTCCTCGCGCCCGCTGGCCGTGAACAGCGTCTGGAACCCCTGCTGCAGGGCCAGGACGCCGGCCAGCGTGGCCACGGTGGCGCCCATGGCCACGACGGTGAGCGCGGTCGACGAGCGGCGCTCGAGCAGGCTGCGGAACGTGTAGGTCAGCGGGACGAGGGCCACGGCTACGCCTCCGGCCGCAGGGCCTGGATCACCCGGAGCCGCCCGGCGCGCCAGGCCGGGGCCGCGCCGGCGATGACGCCCAGGAGCAGCGACAGCCCGAGCCCGAGGGCGGCGGTCTCGTCGGTGACCGCGTAGCCGGGGACCATCTGCGAGAGCCCCTGCCTGAACGCGGGCGCCGAGAGGAGCGACAGGCCCACGCCGATCGCGCCGCCGACCCCGCACAGGAGCAGCGACTCGAGCATGAGGAGCGCGAAGGCCACGCCGTCGCCGAAGCCCAGGGCCTTGATGATCCCGAGGTCGCGCGTGCGCTCGCGGCCGGCCATGAGCATCGTGTTGAGCACGGCCAGCAGGATCGCGAAGAGCACGCCGCCGCCGATCGAGCCCAGGAGCGTCGGCACGCCGCCGAGCATGCTCACGAACTGGCGCTGGAACTCGGCCTCGGTCGTCGTCTGCACGCGCTGCGGCCCGTTCTCGAACAGGACGTCGATCTCGCGCGACACCGCGACGAGGTCGGCGCCGGGGGCGAGCGTGACCATGTAGACGCCGACGCCCGGCGGGCCGCTCGCCGCGCCCTGCTCGAGGGCCTCGCGCAGGTAGTCGTGCTGGAAGAAGAGCGTCGCGTCGTCGACGTTCGACGTGCGCGAGCGGTAGATGCCCACGACCTCGAACTCCCAGGCGCCGCCGTCGGCGCGCTGGAAGATCGTCGGCTTGATCGGCACGCGGTCGCCGACCTTCCAGCCGTAGCGCCGGGTCAGGTCGCGGCCGATGAGGCAGCCGGCGCGCGTCGCGAGGAAGGCGGCCGGGTCGCCCTCGAGCACCTCGACCTCGGGGTAGGACTCGTAGAAGCGGTCGGCGTCGACGCCGAACTGGGCGAAGAAGTTCGACGGGTCCTGGTAGTAGCCGCCGAACCACTGGAACTTGCAGGTCTGCCGCACGCCCGGCACCTGCGCGACCTTGCCCTGGTAGGCGAGCGGCAGGTCGACGAACAGGCTCACGGCCGACTGCACGACCAGGCGGTTCGACGCGGCGCCCTCGACGCCGGCGGTCAGCCCGACGACGAGCGAGCGCAGGGTGCAGATGAGGAACACCGCGATGACGAGCGAGCTGGCCGTGAGCAGCGTGCGCACGGGGTGCGCG
Organism: Planctomycetota bacterium; assembly: GCA_019636275.1. GTDB lineage: Bacteria > Planctomycetota > J058 > J058 > J058 > JAMLIC01. The sequence goes on from JAHBXY010000135.1 coordinate 24,002, forward strand.
AGCAGGTTGCGCGCGATCAGGTGCCAGGGCACGGCTCAGGCCTCGGCCGCCGGCGCGGCGGCGTCCTGCTGCTCGATGCGCCCCAGGAGCCCCTTGTCGAGGTGCACGACGGTGCGCGCCCGCGCGGCGGCCAGCGGGTCGTGCGTGACCATGATGATCGTCTTGTTGAACTCGCGGTTCAGCCGCACGAGCAGCTCCAGCACCTGGTCGGCCGTGGCGCGGTCGAGGTCGCCCGTGGGCTCGTCGGCGAGGATCAGCTTCGGGTCGGTGGCCAGCGCCCGGGCGATCGCCACGCGCTGCTCCTGCCCGCCCGACAGCTCGCGCGGCCGGTGGTGCGCGCGGTCCTCGAGGCCGACGAGCTTCAGCGCGTAGAGGGCGTGCTCGCGCCGCTTGCTCCGCGGCAGCGGCGTGAGGAGCAGCGGCAGCTCGACGTTCTGCACGGCCGTGAGCACGGGCAGCAGGTTGAAGCCCTGGAAGACGAAGCCCACGTGGTCGGCGCGCCAGCGGGCCAGGTCGGCGTTGCCCATGGCGGTCAGGTCCTGCCCGTCGACGACGACCTGCCCGGCGTCGGCCTTGTCGAGGCCGCCGAGCAGGTTGAGGAGCGTCGTCTTGCCCGAGCCCGACGGCCCCATGAGGGCGTAGAAGCCGCCCTCCTCGAGGTCGAGGTCGAAGCCGGCGAGCGCCTTGATCGTCTCGCCACCGCGCGTGTAGGCGCGGACGACGCCGCGCAGCCGGATCAGCGGCTCCCCCACGACTACCCCTCCTCCGCCAGCAGGCGCTCGCCGCCCTCGAGCGACGCGGGCGGGTCGACGACGACCCGCTCGCCGCCCGAGAGGCCGGCCGTGAGCGCCACCTGCCCCGACCGCGGCGGCGGCCCGGGCGCCACCGCGACCTCGCGGAACGCGGCCTGCCCGCGGTCCAGGACGAACACGCCCGTGACCCCGCGCCGCTGCGCGAGCGCCCCCTCGGGCACGACGATCAGGCCCGGGCCCTCGTCGGCGGCGGCCGCCGGGCCGGGCTCGGCCAGGAACACGACGCGCGCGCCCATCTCCGGGCGCAGGCGGTCGTCGAGCGCCGTGAGGCGCACGCGCACCTCGACCGTGGCCTTCTGCCGGTTGGCGGTCGGCCAGATGCGGTCGACGACGCCCTCGTAGCCGCGGCCCGGGTAGGCGTCGAGGAACACGCGCGCCGGCGCGCCGCGGGCGACGCCGCCCAGGCTGGCCTCGGGCAGGTCGCACTGCACCTCGAGCGAGGTGAAGTCGACCATCGTGGCCACCGACCCGCGCGCGCTGGCGCCGCCCTGCACGTTGGGCGAGACGACCTCGCCCACCTCGGCGTCCTTGAGCACGACGACGCCGTCGAACGGCGCGCGCACCTCGGTCTTGCCGAGCGTCGCCCGGGCGAGGTCGCAGGCGGCCGTGGCCACGGCGACCTGGGCGCCGGCGACCGTGAGGTCGGCCTCGGCCACGGCCAGGCGCGAGCGGCCCTCGGTCACGGCGGCGGCCGCCGCGACCTCCTGCGCGCGGCTGGCCCGCAGGCGGGCCGCGCCGCGGTC
>JAHBXY010000136.1 GCA_019636275.1 Planctomycetota bacterium
CGGACGACGACCTGCCGCCGCGCGGACGACGCCCGCGCCGGCGGGGCCAGCGTGACGCGCCCCGCCTGGAGGACGCGCTCCAGGTCGGCCAGGAGCGCCGCCGCGTCCGGGTGGCGGTCGGCGCGCTCCCGCGCCATCGCCTTCAGCACGAGCGCGACGACCGCCGGCGACAGCGACGGCACGTGGGACCGCGGGTCGGGCGGGGCGCCGCGCACGACCTTCGAGAGGACCGCCATGGCGTTCGGCCCCTCGAACGGCTTGTGCCCGGTCAGCAGCCGGTAGAGGCTCGCGCCGAGGGCATAGATGTCGGCGCGCACGTCGAGGTCCTGCGCCCCCTCGGCCTGCTCGGGGGGCATGTAGGCGGGCGTGCCGACGACCAGGCCCGACTGCGTCACGCGGTCGTCGCCGTCCTGGCTGCGCGCCAGGCCCAGGTCGGCCAGCTTCGCCGCGCCGTCCTCCGTGACGAACATGTTCGCCGGCTTGATGTCGCGGTGGACGAGCCCGGCGCGCTCGATCGCCACGAGCCCGCGCGCGCAGTCGCGGATCAGCTCCAGCGCGCGCCGCTCGGGGAGCCTTCCCCCTGCTTGCTCGGCGAGGCGCTCCGCGTCGCCGCCGCGCACCAGCTCCATGGCCATGTAGAGCCGCCCGCTCGCCTCGTCGCGGCCGGCGGCGATCATGCCGATCACATGGGGATGGTTCACGGCGGCCGCCGCGCGCGCCTCGCGCGCGAAGCGCTCGGCCGCCTGGCGCGTGGCCGCGAACTCGGGCGACAGCACCTTGATCGCCACGTCGCGCTGGAGCGAGCGCTGGCGCGCGCGGAAGACCATGCCCATGCCGCCCTGGCCCAGCGGCTCGAGGAGCTCGAAGTCGCCGCCGATCACGCGCGGTGCGTGCGCGCCGGTCGTCGCCTGCGGCTGGTAGGTCAGCCAGGTCTCCGCCCCGGCGGGCCGCAACGCCCCGGGCTCGGCCGCGGCGTGCGTCGGCGCGTCGTCCCCGGTCGGCCCGTCGCGCGGCGGCGCGGCGGCGGGGCCGGGCGCCAGCGTGGGCGTCACGTCCGCCGTGTCCTGCGCCGCCGCCCCGCTGGAAGCCCCGCTCGAAGCGAGGGCCCGGCCGAGCGACTCGATCGTGCGCGGCGCCAGGAGCGCCCGCTCCACGAGGACCTCGGCCACCGGGCGGCCGCGCAGCCGCGCCGCCCCCAGGCACTGCTCCGCCTCCTCGGCGGAGAGGAGGTCGCGCGCCAGGGCCGCCTGGACCAGCAGGCTGTCGGGGTCGCCGCTCATCGTCTCGGCCAGCATAGCGCCCCCGCGCCGCGGGATCGACGCCTGTGGCCGCCCGCCCGGCCCCGCGGAGCGTCCGGGGGTGAGCGGCGATGTGCGCGCACGTGCGCGCGCTCGCCGGGGCGCGCGCAAACCCCCGTCGTCATGCGCGGTCGGCGCGGCACGGCGCCTGCAATGCGGCGGCGCGGAGGACGCCATGCGCACCCGCACCCTGCTGACCCTGACCCTGCTCCTCGCCGCGCCCGCCACGGCGCAGGACGTCGCCGCCGCGCGGCGCCACCTGCGCTCGGCCCGGAGCGACCTCGAGGGGCGCCGGCACGAGCGCGCCGAGGAGGCGCTGCGCCGCGCCGAGGCGGCGCTGGCGGGCCCCGACGAGGCCGCGCGCGCGCCGGTGCTCGAGGAGGTCGCGGCCCTGCGGGCCGCGCTCGAGGAGGGCGCGCGCCGGAGCGCCGGGCAGCGGCTGGCGAAGCAGGTGGAGCGGCTCGTCGACGCGGCGCGCGCCGACCTCGAGCGCAACGCCGGCGCGCGCGACGTGCGGGAGGTCGTCGAGCGGCGCCTGGCCGAGGCCGAGGCCCTGCTCGCCGACCCCGAGGCGGTCCGCAGCATCGAGGCGCCGGCGCGCGCGGAGCTCGCCGCCCTGATCGCGACCACGCGCGAGGCCGCGGCGCGCTCGGCCGGCGAGGGCGCGCTGGCCCGCGTGGCGGGGCCCTTATCCCGGGCGGAGCAGGCGCTTGGCGCGGCCACCTTCACGCGCGACCACGTCATGGCCTGGCTGCGCGACGCCGAGGCGGCGCTCCCCGGGGTCGCGGGCGGCGAGCGCGACGCGCTGGCGCGGCGGGTGGCGGCGGCGCGCGCGCGGTACGCGGAGATCACGGGCAAGGAGGACACGGACGCCCGCGTCCGCGACCTCGCGTCCATGTGGGAGGCCCGTCGGCGCGCGGGCGAGGGCTGGCGCGACGAGCGGCCGCGCGGGTTCGACGAGTGGCTGGCCTCGCGCGACCTCGGCCTGCCCCTGACGGCCGAGCACGCCGAGGCGGCCGCTCACGCGGCGCAGGACGAGCGGCTCGTCGCGGCGCGCCGCGACCTGGCGCAGGACCCGCGCGTGGCCGCCCTCGCGGCCGAGGTCGACGCGGCGCGCGCCGCCGCGGCCGGCAAGCTCTGCCAGGCGGCCGCCGCGCTCCTCGAGCGAGCCGAGTCGGCCGACGCCGGCGACGACCGCCTCGTCCCCGCGCTCGAGGCCCTGCGGGCGACCCTCGACCGCAGCGCGGCGGAGGCCGCCGAGCACGGCGCGACGAGGGGGGCGCGTCGACGCGCTCCTCGAGCGGCTGGCCGCCGGCGCGGCCGAGGCCGCAGCCGCGCTTCGGGCGCGCCGGGGCGGCCTACCTGGCCGCCGCGGCCGAGCTCTGGCCGCGCTGGGTCGAGGCCCTGGCGCCCCGCGACCTCGACGCGCCGGCCGCCCTGCGTGACCCGGCCGCCTGGCAGGGCGCGCGCGTGCGGCTCACGGGCAAGCGCAACCGCGCCGGCTGGGACTACGAGGCCGCCGGCTGGACCGTCATCGCCACCCTCGACGGGGTCCCCGTGGCCTGCAAGCTCCACGACGAGCTGAAGGCCGCGCTCGAGGCGTTCGAGGCCGAGACCGGGCTCGCGCTCGACCCGCAGGCGATCGAGGACCTCGTGGCCGAGGTCGACGGCACGGCGCAGGTGCAGGGGATCCGCTACTCGCAGGCCCTGCGCGAGTACCGGCGGACCGACGTCCTCCCCGCGCCGCGCCTGCGGATCGTGGCCCTCCGCGCGGGGCCGATCGCGGCCGCGGTCGGTCAGGGCACCGTGCTGCAGGCCGTCGAGGACGCGCGCGACGTGGCGCCCGCCACGGGCGGCCGGCGCGGGCTCGTCGTGCTGGCCGTGACGATCGGCCTGGTCGCGGCGCTGCTCCTCGCGGCGGCGGGGCTCGTCGTCGCGGCGCTGGTCCTCTGGCCAGCCGAGATCAGGGCGCTCCTCCGGCGGGTCGTCCCGCAGCGGGCGTGAGGGGCGCCTGGCTATACTCCGCGGGTGCGCGACAGCCTCTGGTTCACGACGCGGAGCGCGCTGTTCCAGGGCGGCGACGCCGGCTGGCAGGCGGTCGCCGCCTACGCCGCCCCGCTGGAGCGCCTGCTCGCCCGCCGCTACCCCTGGGTCCGCGCCCCCGAGCGCGAGGACCTCGTGCAGGACCTGCTGCTCGAGGTGCACCAGACGCTCGCGGCCCGGCACGACCCGGGCCGGGGCCCGTTCCGGGCGCTCCTCCAGGCGGTCGTGCGCCGGCGCGTCGTCGACCTCGTCCGCCGGCGGGCGCCGGCGCCGCTCGAGGACGAGGAGCGCCTGGTCGCCCCGCCCGAGGCCGAGCTGGACGCGGTCGACCTCGAGACGAGCCTCGTCGAGGCCATGGCCGCCTGCCGCGACCGCTTCACCCAGGGCGGCGACGCCGATCCGGACGTCCTGTATGCGCTCGCCGACCGCGTCGTCCACGGGCGCTCGAGCGACGAGATCGCCGCGCAGGACGGCGTGAGCGTCGACCGCGTGAACCGGCTCCTGCGGCGCGGGCGCGACGAGCTGTTCCGCCAGCTCCTCGCCCGCGAGCTCGAGCTCGCCCCCGACGACCCGGCCCTGCGGCCGGCGGTCGACGCGTTCCGCGAGGCCCTGCGCCGGCCGACGGCGTCCCGCGCGCTCGTCGACCGCGTCCGCGACCCGCGGCTGGGCGAGCGGCTGGACGCGTTCCTCGCCCGCTTCCGCGCCGGCGTGGCTGACTTCGCCGGCCGCCGCGACGCGGGCGGCGAGCTCCAGCGCGGGCTCGCCTTCGTCCTGGAGGACCGGTGACGCCCCCCGAGGTCCCGGGCTTCGACCTCTCGCGCCGGCTCGGCCGGGGCGGCTCGTGCGAGGTGTGGCTGGCGCGCGAGCGCGACGGCCTGCGCCGCCCGGTGGCCCTGAAGGTCTTCGCCCGCGCGCCTGACGCCTACCGGCGCGAGCTCGACGCCGTGCGGCAGGTCGAGGAGGTGCGCCGCGAGGCGCGCTGCCCCTGGCTCGTGCAGAGCCTGGCCACCGGCGAGGCCGGCGACGTGGCGTTCATCGCCTTCGAGGTGCTCGAGGGCACCCTCCAGGACAAGGTCGTGCAAGGCGGTCCTCTTCCGTTCGCGGACGCGGTCGAGTGCGCGCGCCAGGCGGGCGAGGCGCTCGCGCTCCTCCACGCGCGCGGGCTGTTCCACCGCGACGTGAAGCCCGGCAACCTGCTCCTCGGCGCCGACGGTCGCGTGCGCCTGGCCGACTTCGGCCTCTCGCGCCCGCTCGACGGCACGCTCTCGGCCGCCGGGTCGCCGGCCTTCGCCGCCCCCGAGGTGATCGCCGGGCGGCCGACGGACGGGCGCCGCGTCGACGTCTACTCGCTCGGCGCCACGCTCGCGTGGCTGCTCACGGGCGAGACGATGCTGCCCGGCCGCCCCGACGTGTTCCTGCTCGAGCGGCACGGTGTGCCGCGGCCCCTGCAGCGGGCGATCGTGCGCGCGATGACCGCCGAGCCGACGGGCCGGTGGCCGACGGTCGAGGCGTTCCTCGCCGCGCTGAAGGCCGAGGCCGAGGCTGAGGCCGTCGCGGCTTCCGCTGCCGATCGTCCTCCTCCTCCCGACCCCGACCCCGACCCCGACCCGCGCCCCGCGCTGGCCCGGGCGATCGTCGAGCGCCACGCCTACGCCGCCGCCGCGGCGACGTCGCTCCCGCTCCCGGGCAGCGAGTGGCTGGCGGTCCTGCCGCTCCACGTGCGCATGATCGGGGCGGTCGGCGCCGTCTACGGCTGCGCCTTCGAGCGGCGGGAGGCCACGGCCCTGCTGGCGCGCATCAACGGCTGCGTCGAGCGGGCCGACGCGGCCGGTCGGGCCGCGGCGACGGTCGTCAAGCTGTTCCTGCCCGGCGTCGGCGCCGTGGCCGGCGCGGCCCAGGCGCACGCGTCGACCCTCGCCCTCGGGTCCGTGGTGATCGCCTTCTTCGAGCGCGACGGCGACCTCCCCGACGCCGCCGTCCGGACCGTCCATCGCGACGGCCTGGCCGCCGCCCGCGGACGCTACGACCCCGCCCGGGCGCGAGCCGAGGACGCCGACCTCGCCGCCCTGCGCCGCACCGTCGAGCGCCTGGCCCGGGTGGACCACCTGCTCGCCTCGGGGTTGATCTCCGAGGCCGACCACGCGACGACGTCGCTGCGGATCCTGGCCGAGGTCGACGCGTAAGCTGCTGCTCTCCTGCTCGTTACGCCGCGCTCGAAGAATCTGCCGCACGAGATAGAGCGCCCGCGAAGGGAGGGTGTGGCCGGCGTGGCGCCGGCCCCGAGACGACCCACCCGGAAGGCAGGCGAAGGACCCATGACGATCACCACCACCCAGGTCGACGCGGCGCGCGAGATCACCGAGAAGTGCGGCTACGCCGCGGCGGCCCTGACGATCCTCCCCATCCCCGGCAGCGAGATCATCGGCGTCATGCCGCTGCACGTGGGCATGGTCGTCAAGATCGGGCAGATCTACGGCGTGGACCTCGACCGCGACTCGGCGACCCAGCTCATCATGCGCATCGGCGCCACGGTCGGCCTGTCGCTCGTCGGCAGCCGCCTGGCGACGACGGCCGCCAAGCTGATCCTCCCCGGCCTCGGCGGGCTCGTCAGCGCGCCGTTCATGTACGCCTCGACCCTGGCGATCGGCCGCGTCGCCGAGTGCTACTTCCAGCAGCAGGGCGGCCTGAGCGACCGCGAGATGAAGGCCGTGTTCGAGGAGACCCTGCGCAAGGCGAAGAAGACCTTCGACCCGCGGCAGGCGCGCGGCGCCGACGCGCGCCGCCACGCCGAGGAGGCGGTGAGCCCCGCGCCGGCGCGCGACGACGAGCCGACGGCGAAGCTGGAGCGCCTGGCGCGGCTGCGCGACGCGGGCGCCCTGACCCCCGAGGAGTTCGAGGCGGCCAAGCGGCGGATCCTGGACGCGCTGTAGCCGTCAAGCAGCAGAGCGTCCCATGTGGACGCCCCGGAATCGGGTGGACCTCCCGCGGCCTGGTTGCTGAAATGCGCGGCCATGCGCCGCGCGACCCTCCTCCTCCCGCTGCTCCTGGCCCTGCCCGCGTCCGGGCAGGGCCTGCCTCACGTCCACCCCGAGCGAGACGCCGAGGTCCCGGTGTCCGGCTGGCCCACGTGGGTCGAGGACCTGACGATCGGCTCGCCGGTGTCGGACTTCGGCAGCCACGCCGGGATCAAGGCGACGGTCACGCGCGACGGGCAGGTGCCGGCGAAGGCGCTGCTCAACCAGGCGCACTACGGCGCCTTCGGGGCGGTGGCCGCGCAGACCGACCAGGTCCTCGTGTGGGTGCAGGACGTGACCACCGGCCGCGCCCTGCTCGCGCCGCCCGACGACCGGCGCGTCGAGTTCCACCCCTGGGGGTGGGAGGAGACGGCCGTCCAGGGCGACCTGCGCGCGCACGGCGCCGTGACGACGCTGGCGACCGACGCGTTCCTCGTGGTCGTGCGCCTCGAGAACCACGGTCGGACGCCGCGCGTCCTCGCGCCGCGCCTGGCCGTGTTCGCCGACGGCGACGGCGTCCACGAGTCGATGCACCCGCTGCACCTGTCGTGGATCGTCCACCGCGCGGCGTCGCTCGACCTCGCGCGCAACGCGGCCGTGTTCACCCACCGCCGCGGGACGCCGCTCGACCCGTTCGCCTGGGACCGCATGACGCTGGTGCGCGCGATCGGCGCCGACGTGCCGCTCACCGGCGTGCGCTCGGGCGTCGCCGCCTACCCGGTCGGCAACCGCTGGGCGCGCACGGTCGAGGCGGCCCCGCTGGTCGTGGCGGCCGGCGGCGCGCGGACCTTCTCGTTCGTCGTCGGCTGCGGCGAGGACCGCCGCGAGGCCGAGACCAGCCTGGCCCGCGGGCGCGCCGCCAAGGGGGCTGACGCCGCCGCCGCGCTGGCGCGCGTGCGCGCCGGGTGGGACGCCGACCTCGCGCGGCTGCCCCGCCCGCACGCGGCCTCGTCCGACGAGGAGCGCCTCTACCGGATCGCCTACACCGGCCTGCGGCACAACCGCTTCGCCCGGCGCGGGGCGATGTCCGGCGACTGCGCCACGGCTGCGAAGGTGCACTTCAACACCTTCTTCGTGTGGGACGTGGCCCTCCACGCCTGGGCCGAGGCCGAGTGGGACCCGGCGTTCGCGCGCGAGTCGCTGCTCACGCTCTTCCGCTCGCAGCGCCGCGAGGGGCACCTCCACTACACCGTCGGCCCCGACCTGCAGCCGGCGGTCGGCCTGATCGCCGGCACGACGCAGGCGCCGATCCACGGCTGGGTGATCGAGAAGGTCCTCCAGCACGGCGCCGACCGGGCGTTCCTGGCCGAGGCCTACGACCGCAGCGCGCGCTGGCTCGAGTTCTTCGCCCGGCGGCGCGACAAGGACGGCGACGGCCTGCCCGGCTTCGGCTCGGCGCTGGAGACCGGCTGGGACGACACGCCGCGCTACCCGAACCTGCACCCGGCGCCGAAGATCAACCTGTTCGGCCTCGAGGTGCACCTGGGCAACCTGTCGGGCCTCCTGCCGGTCGACGACGTCAACGCCCTCGACCTGGCCTGCTGGCTGCACGCCTACCAGAAGGCCATGGCCCGCTGGGCCGACGACCTCGGCCGGCCGGCCGACGCGGCCCTGTGGCGGCAGCGCGCGGCCGACCTCGCCGCGGCGATCGACGCGCGCCTGTGGGACCCGGTCACCGGCTCCTACCGCGACGCGCGCGTGGGCTCGTCGGGCGTGGTCACGCCGGTGCGCGTCGACACGCCGGTCGTGGCCTGGCCGCTGTTCCTGGGCGTGTGCCGCGACCTCGACCGGGCGCGCTCGACGATCGAGCGCCACCTGCTCGACCCCCTGCGCTTCATGGGCGACCCCGACGATCCGGCGCGGCCCTACGTGCCCATGCCGTCGGTGGCCTACACCGACCCCGAGTACGACCACGCGACCGACGGCTACTACTGGCGCGGGCAGGTGTGGCTCCTGCCGGCCTACGCGGCGGTCGAGGCGCTGTTCAAGTACGGCTGGGAGCAGGAGAGCCGCGAGCTGCGCCGGCGGCTCGTGCGCTCGCTCCTGCGCGCGCACGGCAACGGGATCTACGAGACCTACGACGCGCTCTCCGACCGGATCGGCTTCGGCTCCGGCAGCCTCACCGGCCCGGGCGAACCGGCCGCGTTCCTGATCGGCGGGATCTCCTGCGCGCCCGTGGCGCAGCTCCTCCTCGACCGCCACGAGCGCGAGCGCTTCGTCACCACGCGCGACGCCGCCTTCGAGGGCTTCGTGGCCGAGGCGCGGGTCCTCGAGACCGACGCGCTCTACTACCGCGCCCGCGCCACCTCGGGGATCGAGGTCCCGCGCGCGCGCCTCGCCGCCCGCGCCGGCCGGCTCCTGCCCGGCGGCGGCACGCTCGAGCTCGAGCTCGACGACCCCTGGGGCAACCTTCCCGCGGGGCCGGTCACGGTCGAGCTGCCCACGCTCGCCGGCTACGCCGTCTGGGGCGTCGACGCGACCGGCGCCGCGACGCGGCTGCCCGCCGGCGCCGGCCCTGGCGTCCGCTTCGAGGCGACGCTGACGCGCGGGCCGGGCGCCGGGCCGTTCGCGCGCTACGTCCTCGTGCCCGCGGGTGGGACGCCGTAGAGACCCCGCGCGTGGGACTCCGCCGCCGCCTGCTCGTGCTCGGGTCGGCCTGGCCTGCGCCGCCGTCGCGGTCGGGCTGGCGCCAGCCCCCGGGTTCAGGAGACGACCGTGTCGAACGACGACCTGACCACCTTCCACGTCGACGGCCTCGTCTGGGTCGTGCCCGCGCGCGAGGCCGCCGCCCGGTCCCCCGAGGAGCTCCTGCCCTGGCTCGAGTCGCAGCCGGGGCTCGCCTCGCTCGAGGCGCTGGGGCGGGCCTGGCCCGACCTGCACGAGCGCCTGCCCACGGCGCGGCTGGCGTCCGCGCTGGCGGCCCTGCACGGTCTCCGCGTCGAACTCGGCGGCAGCCTGCGCGAGGCGGTCGCCGCCGTGAGCGCCGGCCCCGAAGGGCAGCCGGACGGCTTCCGGGCCCGGCGCCTCGACGACGTGCTGGTGTCGCCGGATCCGGACGCCCTGGCGCCGCCGGTCCTGGAGGGCGCCACGCTGACCTCCTACGAGTTCGCGCGGCCCGAGGAGGTCTGGACGGACCGGCGCCGCGTGAAGGTGAGCGCCTGGAAGGTCACGTATCGCCTCGCGGGCGCCGGCTGGACGCGCGAGGCGGTGGCGCTCCCGGCGCTCTCCGGGCCGCTCGACGCGCAAGGAGCGCGGGCCGCGGAGGCCCGCTTCGGAGGGCCGCTGCTCGGGGTCCTCACGCTCGCGGTCGGCGAGGGCCGGCTGCAGGTCGCGCTCGAGCCCGGGCCGGGGGCCGCCGCGGCGGTTTGGATCGAGGGCGGCGCGGAGGCCCGCTTCCCGACGTTCAGCGCGCTGCTGGCGGCGCACCCCCCCGTTGCTGCGCCCGACACGCTGGCCCGGCTGGCGCGGGCGATCCTGCGCGAGCTCCCCGGCCACGACGGCCTGGAGCCGCTCGCCGACCCCCGGGCGTGGCTCGAGACCTGGGAGAGGGAGCATCGCGACGTGCGCGGGACCCACTACCAGAGCGGGAAGACCTGGGAGACGGTCACGCGGCACACCCTGAGCGCGCCGGATCGGATCGCGCCGCCGCGGCTCGACGGCGAGGTGCTCACCTTCGTGGCCGCCTCGGTCGCCAGGCAGCCGAAGCAGGTCCGGCTGCGGCTGGACGACCTGCGGCCGAGCGCGCCGCCGGAGGTCGAGCCGCTCACGACCTCGCAGGTGATCCAGGACACGTCCCGCGACCTGCCGGAGCCTCCCTCGCCCCACTGACCGCGCTCACCGCTCGGGCCGGTGCGTCACTGCGGATCGGAGCAAGGTCCCGTTTCGCGACGTGGACGTCATGACAAGCGACGGCCCCTGTGACCGCGCGGGTTCGCGGACGGACCTGTCCTCGCGGCCTGGCCGGAGCCGTGCCACAGTGCGGACATGCCGTCGTGTCCGGAGGAGCGCCCCGCGCTCACCCCTGCCGCCGTCCGGAGCCGTCTGCTGACGGCCCTCGTGGCGTTGGTCTGCGCGGTCGTCGGCGTCGGCCTGGCGGGCCTCTTCGGGCTGCGGCCGCGGGCCTGGGGGAGCCGGCTGGACCTCCTGGCCACCCCGTGGCTGGCCATGGGCCTGGCTCTGGCGCTCGAGCCGGCGGCCGGGGCGGCGCGGTGGCGCACGGCGGCGACGGTCGCCGGAGCGGCGCTCCTCGCGGCCGCTGCGGGGCTGTGGCTCGGCGACCCGGTGGAGTCGAACGTCGTGTGGCGCGGCGGCGATCCGGACACCCTGGGCCGGCTGGCGCTCCTGAGCGCATGGTTCGGCAACCCGGTGCGCGCGACGCTCGTGTGCGCCCTGGCCACCGTGCCCGGGCCGGCCCTGCTCCTGGCGGTCCGCCGGGTCGGCCGGCAGCTCGAGTGGCAGGCGGCCGCCGCGGCGCTGGGGACGCTCGTCGTCGGCGTGGCCTGGGGCGGCGCGGCCGTGCTCGGCTGGGAGCTCCCGTCCCTGCTCGTGTCGGGCCTCCCGCTGGCGTTCGGCGCCTACCTCGTCGACCGCCGCGTCCTGGGCGACGACCTGCCCGCGTTCGGAGCAGGGACGCCAGCGCGTGCCAGCGTCCTCGGCGGCGTGGCCGTCGGCGGCCTGGCGCTCGCCTGCCTGGTCGCCTGGGCCGGCCCGCGCGCGCTCACGGGCGGCCTCGAGCCGGGCTGCCTCCAGCTCGAGGAGGTGCTCGAGGACCTGCGCGCGACGCAGGCCCGGCACACCGCGCGCACCGGGGCGCCCGCGCGCGAGCTCGCCGCGCTCGAGGGCGTCGCGCCCGACGTCGCCGGCGGCTACGCGCACGGCCACGTCCTCCGCTACGCGCGCCTGGACGGCCGGCGCTGGGTGATCACGGCCGACCCGATCCCGGCCCGCAAGGGCTGGCCGTCGCTGCGGCTCGTCGGCCCCGACGGCGAGCTCGAGCGCGGCGCCCGACCGTTCCGCCTGGAGGCGCCGTGACCGACGAGACCCCGTCCTCGCGCCGCTGGCTGCACCAGGCCGTGGCCGGCGCCGGCCTGCGCGCCGCCCTGGCCGTCGTCGGCCTCGCGCCGGCGGCGGCCTACGTCCTGGCGCACCGGATCCCGCCGCTGTGGCTGGCCCAGGTCGCCGTGGGCCTGTTCGTCTACGCGTTCGCCCTGTTCGCCCTCGAGCGCCGCGGCGCGCCGTGGTACGAGACCGTCGCGCGCCTGGCGCTCGCGGGGCCCGTCGGCGGCGCCCTCGGCTGGCTGGCCGGCGTGTCGCTCGAGCACGCCGGCGACCCGATGGGCGCCTGGGCCGAGCTCGCCGACGAGCTCCCGCGCGTGCGCCTGCTCGACGTGCTCGGCATGGGGCTCGTCACGCTGCTGGTCACCCAGGTGATCGGCGCCTGGTTCCACGTGCGCTCGCGCACCGAGCGCGCGGGGCCGCAGGTGCTCTGCGGCGTCGCCGTCACCGGCGCGCCGATCCTCCTCACGTTCACGGCCGCCCTCGTCGGCGGCGGCCGCGTCCCGGGCGACGCCGTCGTCGGCGCCCTGGCGACGATCGCCTGCGGCCTGGCCATCCCCCTCTTCGTGGCCCTGGGCGAGGGCCGCTGGGTCCAGCCGCGCGTCGACCCGCAGGCGCCGCGCGCGGCGACCGGCGAGGCGCGGCCGGCGATCGCGGGCGGCGGGCTGGTCGTCCTCGGGCTCCTGTCGGTCTTCGGCCTGTTCGACCCCATGGTCTACCGGGGCCGCCCCAGCGAGGCCATGGCGATCGGCGCCCTGAAGACGATCGCCACCAGCCAGACGATCTTCCGCGAGGGCGACAAGGACGGCGACGGCGTGCTGGCCTACGCCGCCAGCCTCGCGGAGCTGTCGCGCGCCGGGCTCGTCGACCCGGTCCTCGGGTGGGGGGTCAAGCAGGGCTACGTGTTCCGCGTCCTGCGCAGCGCCACCACGCCCGAGTACCTGTGGATCGCGGCGGCCGACCCGCTGCCGTCCGGCGGCGATCGCTCCTTCGTGATCAACCACCGGGGGGTGATCCACTACCGCCGCACGGACGACGGCGCGCCGGCGGCGCTCGATGCCGAGACCTGCGAGGTCCCCGCGGGCTGGGCGCAGGTCGGGAAGTAGCTCAGCCCGCCTCGTCCGCCGCCGCCGGGCGCGGCAGCACCGACGTGGCCGTGACCGTCCTGGAGTCGGACGGCGGCGCCGGCGGGTCCGCCGGCTGGGCGGGGGGCGGCGGCGCGAGCACCGCGTCGGTGCGCGGCAGGACCACCGTCGGCGCGCTGGGCGACGCCGGCGGCGGGCCGCCGTCCGGCGAGCGCTCCGCCCACCAGGCGCGCGCCTCGGCCTGCGTCCAGGCCCCGACCTCGGCGCGCACGCGCTCGAGCTCGATCAGGAGGGCCTGCCCGTCGGCGGGCCGGTCCGCGGCGCGCCGCGAGAGGCAGCGCACGAGCAGCTCCTCGAGCGCCGGGGGCACCGACCGGCCGAGGCGGGCGCTCGGCCGCTCGAGCGCGCCGCGGAGGATGCGCCCGATCACCTCGGGCACCGTCTCCCCCGGGTAGGGCGGCCGCCCCGTGACGAGGAAGTAGCCGACCGCGCCGACCGCGTGGACGTCGGCCCGCGCGTCGAGGCGCTCGAAGCTGTCGAGCGCCTCGGGCGCCATGTAGAGCGGCGTGCCCATGAGCTGGTTCGTCTTCGTGACCTTCGCGTCGTCGGCGCCGCGCGTCACGAGGCCGAAGTCGAGCACCTTGACGAAGTCGAAGGTCCCGCCGCGGTTGGTGAGCATGATGTTCGCCGGCTTCACGTCGCGGTGGATCAGCCCCGCGAGGTGCGCCTCGGCCAGGGCGCCGCTGACCTGCAGGAGCACGTGGACGACGCGCGCCGGGGGCAGGGGGCCGTTCCGGGCCACGAGGTCCTCGAGCGTGACCCCCTCGAGCAGCTCCATGGCGTAGTAGAAGCCGCCGTCGGCCGTGCGCCCGTAGTCGTAGACCGTGATCGTGTTCGGATGGCACAGCCGGCTCGTCGTCTGCGCCTCGCGCTCGAAGCGCTGCAGCCCGTCGCGCGACAGGTGGCGCAGCTCGAGCACCTTCACGGCCGTCGGTCGGCGCAGGAGCGCGTGGCGCGCCCGGTAGACCGTGCCCATCGCGCCCTGGCCGAGCTGCTCGAGGATCGTGTACTGCCCGGCCCGGCGCACCGTGCGCCGCACGAGCAGCGTGAAGGCGAAGATCAGGACGGCGCTGAGCCCGAGGAGCGCGAGGAGCCCGGTGAGGACGTCGCGCAGGATCGCCACCGGCGCGTAGGCGTCGGCGACGTCGACCTCGGTCACGAGGCCGATGCGCTTGTCCGCCAGCCAGGTCCACGCGCCCACGACCTTCACGCCGCGCAGATCCCGGTAGCCGGCGAGGTCGACCCCGTCCTTGCCCTCGACCAGCCCGGCGGCCGCGCGCGTGAGCGGCAGCTCGGCGCGGCGCTGCGCCGGACGGCGGCCGAGCGTCAGGTCGACGCCCGGGTCGCGCGCCTCGAGCGTCAGCGCCGCGCTGGCCTCGGGCTCGTCGGCGATCAGGCCCAGGGCGCGCATGGGCTCGTCGAAGCGGTCACCCGTGGCCAGGGTCGCGCGCGCGTCGAGCGCGTAGGTGCGGCCCGGGCCGCCGCCGTTGCGGGTGCGCTGCAGGAGCGAGTCGAGCACGCGGAGCTTGTGCACCGTGAGGACCGCGCCGAGCGGCGCGCCGTCGTCGTCGGTCACGGGCGCGGCGAGCAGGATCACGGGCAGGCCGGTGCGGCGGCGGCCCCCGTCGGCGAAGGCGAGCTGGGTGCGGTGCGGGGCCGACGGCGCCGGCGCGCCGCTCTCGAGGGCCCGGCGGACGGCCGCGACCGCCTCGTCGTCCTCGAGGAGCGCCCCGTTGAGGCGGTCGTCGACGGCCGACGCGACGCGTAGTTGGGGCGTGACGATGAGCGCGTCCTGCAGCCCCTGCGCCTGCACGTAGGGCCCGAGCGTCTCGCGCAGCTCGCGCAGGGCGGCGACGCGGACGGCCTCGTCGACCTCCGGCCCCAGCGCGGCGGCCGCCGCCTGCACGGCCTCGCTCGTCCCGAGGGCGGAGACCGCCTGGAGGCGCCGGTCGTACCAGAAGTCGACCGCGCCCGACTTCGCGTCGAGGAGCGAGCGCAGGTGCCGCTCGACGAGGCGCTCGACCTCGCGCTCGACCGACCCGTAGACGAGCGAGCCCACGAGCCACAGGCCGAGCGCGGCGACGATCGGCCAGAGGAACACCCCGCGGGTCGCCACGACCTTGGCGATCCAGGTGGCCGCGGCGGGCCACACCCCGCTCCTGGGCGTCCTTCCAGGCTCGATCCCCGGCTGCGTCATGAGCCCGAGGAGCATACCGGCTGCCCCGCCGCTCCGGGACGGCCGGCGCCCCCATGTCACCCGGGGCGCCGGCCGGGGCGATGATGACCGGAGGCGAGAGGTGAGACATGGCTCAGGAGACGATCACCCGCCGCGGCGCCCTGAACGGCGTCGACCTCGACCGCCTGTTCGGCACGATCGAGGCGGTCAAGGCGGACCCGGCGCTGGCGCGGTTCCGCTTCAAGACGAAGAACACCTGGGTGCGGGGCGGCCGCAACCGCACCGAGGTCGAGGGCTTCCACGGGGCCGGGCAGGAGGTGCGCCACGCGCGGCCGTTCGTGCTCGACAACGACGAGCCCGAGATGCTGCTCGGCCAGGACGAGGCGGCCAACCCGGTCGAGCAGGTGCTGCACGCGCTGGCGGGCTGCCTCACGACGTCGCTCGTCTACCACGCCGCCGCGCGCGGCGTGCGGCTCGACGCCGTCGAGTCGACGTTCGAGGGCGAGCTGGACCTGCGCGGCTTCCTCGGCCTGAGCGACGAGGTGCGGCGCGGCTACGAGCGCGTGCGCGTGCACTTCCGCGTGAAGGCCGACGCGCCCGAGGAGCGCCTCGCGGAGCTGATCGAGGCGGCGAAGGCGCACTCGCCGGTGTTCGACATCGTCACCAATCCCACGCCGGTCGAGGTGACGGTCTCGCGCCTGACCTGAGGGTCAGGCGCTCCAGCGGCGCCGGCGCCGCTTCGGCGCGCGCGGCGCCGCGCGGGGGGTGGCCTCGAGCGCGCGCCCGCGGGCGCGCGCGCGAGCGCGGGCCCCGGTCAGCTCGGGGTCGTCGGCGTCTGCGTCGTCGTCCTCTTCGTCGACCTCGGCCTCGTCCGCCAGCGCCAGCGGCGCGGGGGCCGGGCGCGCCCGGGGCGCGGCCTCGGGGAGCACGAGCTCCCCCTCGCCCGACTCCTCGAGGAAGCCGAGCGGGTCCGCGACGGCGGCCGGCGCCGCCTCCGGCTCGTGGCGCGGGGTCACCTCGCGGGCGCGGGCCAGGGCACGCGCCAGCGCCTCGTCGATCCGCTCCTGCGGCCAGCGGGCGCGCTGGTTCACGCGCTCGAGGAGGCGCCGCTCGCCCGGCGTCAGCTTGCCGTCGGCGGCGGCCATGTCGATCAGCGCGCCCATGAGGAGCTCGAGCTCGGCCGGCCGGATCCCGAGGCGCAGGGTGCCCGAGCGGCGGGCCTCCTGCTCGAGGACGCGCGCCGCGAAGGGCGAGAGCGAGAGGAACTCCATGGAGTCGTCCAGCTCCTGGCGCTGCGCCGGGACGACCGGGCCGTCGACGTGGGCCATGGCGCACAGGAGCGCGTAGACGCGCCGCGCGCCGTCGAACGACAGCCCCGTCTCGGGGTCGGGCCCGCGAGCGGGCTCGGCGTCGGCGTCGGGGGACTCCGGCGTCGGGTCCGGCGTCGGGTCGAGGTCCTCGGTCGTGCGCACGCGCCAGGCGGCGTCGCGGGGGACCTCCTCGTGGGGCGACAGGACATCCGAGTCGTCGAACCGATCGGTCTCGTCGAACCAGCCGCCCATGGGTCCCTCCGTTCCGCTCCGCGAGGGGGATCTGCAAGCGTCCGGCCACGACGTAAGTCGTTCATTCGTCTTCGTAGGGGCCCTCCGCCGCCGGCCAGGTGGCCGGCAAAGGACCGGGGCGTCCGGGGGTGGACGGCACGAACGGGCGGGTCTTGCTCAGCCGCGGACCGCCTCGAACGCGTCGAGCTCGAGGACGGCCAGGGCGGTGCGGCGGACGAGCTCGTGGGCGATCGGGTCGGCCATGAGGCCGCCCACGGCGAGGGTCACGACCATCGCCTCGAAGGCGTAGGTCAGGTGGGCCCGGTAGCGGTCGAACAGCGCCGGCGGCGCCACGACGCCGCGCGCGGCGAGGCCCGCCCGGTAGCGCTCGACGAGGTCGCCCTCGGCCGCGCGCCGGTCCTCGGGGAGGAGGCCCGTGGCGAGCAGGTAGGCCACGTCGCCGACCCCCTCGCCCGTGCGCACGAGCTGCCAGTCGAGGAGGCCGGGGGCGTCGTCGCGCCAGAACAGGTTGCCGGCGTGCGTGTCGTGATGAATGAGCGTGCGCGGGCCGGCGCCGAGGCGCTCCATGGCCTGGCGCCGGCGGCGCGCGTAGCGCAGCGCGGGCCCCGTGAGGCGCGGCGGCACGGCCGCGCCGGCGCGCGCCAGGCCGCGGCGCATGAGGGGCACGGCCAGCGCCGTGCCCAGGGCGTCCTCGAGGCGGCGCACGGGGCCGGCCAGCCAGGCGAGCTCGCCGTCGAGCCGCGGGTCGCCCCACAGCGCCGCGTGCAGCCCGGCCAGGAGGTCGATCACCTCGCCCGCCTGCGCGGGGGTGATCGCGTCGCCGGGGCGGCCCGGCCGCGCGCCGTCGTCGCGCACGTCGCCGAGGACCAGCGTGAACCCGCGGCCGAGCTGGCTGGCGGCCCCCAGCGCCCGCGGGCGAACCACGGCGAGGGCCGGGGCGACCTCGCGGTAGAAGCGAACCTCCGTCTGGGGGAGCCGCGGGAGGGCCGTGATCGCGCGCGCCTTCCACGACCCGGAGGGCAGCTTCACGAACCAGCGGCGCGGCAGCGCCGCCGCGTCGTGGTCGACGTCGAGGCGCACGCGCGTCGTCGTGCCCACGTCGACGCCGAGCGTCGCGACGCGGCGCACCTTCGCCCCCGGGGCGGCCCCGTCGAGCACCCGCTGCGCCCAGGCGGGCGTCAGGTCGTCGGGGCTCCGGGCGAGGATCCGCGTCGTCGTCTCGGGCATCGGGGCGCCGAGCATCGCCCTTCGCCCGCGCCGAGGCAACGACGATGTTGCACCCGCCGGCGCCTCCGCCCCGTTCCGTCTCGCCTCGCCCGCGCCCGGACGAGCGCCGTTCCGTCCTCGGACCCGGCGAAGCCGCGATCCGACCGTGGCACGACTTCCGTCGTGGCCCCTCGTTTGTGCTGGACGACCCGCGGAAGGCTCGGAGGTGAACATGCGTGCGCCGCGTGGATCGATGGAGTTCCTCGTCCTGACGTTCGGAGTGCTCGCCGCCGCGGGATGCGGCGGCACCAAGGGGAAGGTGAGCGGCCGCTCGCGGCTCGCCGCCGGGGCGCAGGCCGCCGGCGCCCCCGGCTCGGCCGTCGTGCCCGGCCTGGAGGGCGCCTTCACCCCGCGCACCTCGCACACGGCCACGCTCCTCCCCTCGGGCGAGGTGCTCGTCGTCGGCGGCCTCGACCACCTCGGCGCCGCGCTGACCGAGACGGCGATCGTCTCGGCCGACGCGGCCCGCCCCGGCCCCGTCCTGTCGACCGCCCGCGTCGGCCACACCGCCACGCTGCTCGAGAGCGGCGCCGTGCTGATCGCCGGTGGCGTGAGCGACCTCGCCGGCGCGCCGCTGGCCACGACCGAGGTCTACGACCCGCTCACCGAGACCTTCTCCCCCGGCCCGACGCTGGCCGAGGCGCGCGCCTGGCACGCGGCCGCGACCTTCGAGGCCGGCGGCGCCGCCGTCGTGCTGCTCGCCGGCGGTCAGGGCGCGGGCGGCGTCCTGGCCTCGGCCGAGGCGCTGGACGCCTACGAGGGCGTCTCGACGCTGCTCACGGCGCGCCTGGCGACGCCGCGGCGCGACGCGCGGGCCGTCGAGCTGGACTCGGGCGCCGTGCTGATCGCCTCCGGCCGCGACGCGGCAAGCGCCGAGGTGTTCGACCCGGCGACGCGCACCTTCTCGCCCGCGCCCGGCGGCGTCGCCCGCGCCGGCGCGGCGGTGGCCTCGGTCGGCGCCGAGGCGCTCGTCGTAGGCGGCGCGAGCGCCGCGACGCTCGAGGGCACGACCGAGGTGTTCGACGGCGCCACGCGGACGCTCGCCCAAGGCGTGGCGCTCACCGCGCCGCGCCGCGACGCGGCGGCCGTGTCCATGGGCCCCGGCGTGGTGGTGATCGTCGGCGGCCGCGGCCCGGCCGGCCCGGTGGCCGAGGTCGAGGTCCTCGTCGGCGCCCGCCTGGGCCAGGCCCAGCTCGCCCTCGCCGCCCCGCTGGTCCTGCCGCGCGTGGGTCACACCGCCACCGCGATCGACGCGACGCGGATCCTCGTGATCGGCGGCCGCGACGACCAGGGCGAGCTCGTCGACGCCCTCGAGGTGATCGACCTCGCCCACGGCGTCGCCCCGGCCGCGCCCATGGCCACGTCGACCCTGGCGCCCACGTCGGGGGCCGGCTCGACCTTCGGCGGCGCCGCGCAGGCCTCGATCGCCCCGACGCCCATCCCGGCGGCGACGGGCACCCCCATCTCGAACCCGATCGGCGCGGCGGCGGCGGCGGCCCAGCAGGCCCAGCAGGCGGCGCTCCTCCAGAGCGTCGTCCCGCCGGCGCCCGCGGCGCCCGCCCCGGCGGCGCCCGCCCCCGCGGCGCCCGCGGCGAACCCGCTCGGCAACCTCCTCGGCGGCCTGGCCGGCAACCTCCTCGGCGGGCTGTTCGGCAACCCCACGGCGGGCACCGCGAACGCCACCACCAACCAGGGCCTCACGGGGCTGTTCAACACCCTCCTCGGCGGCGGCGCGACGCCGACGGCGACGCCGACCCCGGCGCCGGCGGCGAACCCGACGGCCAACCTCGGCGGCCTCCTCGGCAACCTGCTCGGGTCGCTCACGGGCACGGGCGGCGGCACGGGCGGCGGGCTGCTCGGCAACCTGTTCGGCGCGCCGACGCCGGCGCCGACGGCGACCCCGGCCCCGGCGAACAACAACCTCTTCGGCAACCTGCTGGGCGGCCTCTTCGGCGCGCCGACGCCGGCGCCGACGGCGACTCCGGCCCCGGCGAACAACAACCTCTTCGGCAACCTGCTGGGCGGCCTCTTCGGCGCGCCGACGCCGGCGCCGACGGCGACCCCGGCGCCGGCCAACAACAACTTCTTCGGCAACCTGCTGGGCGGCCTCTTCGGCGCGCCGACGGCGACCCCGGCGCCGGCGGCCAACAACGGCGGCCTGTTCGGCAACCTGTTCGGCGCGCCCGCGCCGACCAACACGGCCAACAACGGCGGCCTGTTCGGCAACCTGTTCGGCGCGCCCGCGCCGACCAACAACGGCGGGCTGTTCGGCAACCTGTTCGGCGCGCCCACGAACACGAACAACAACCTGTTCGGCGGCAACGGGCTCGGCGGCAACCTCTTCTCGTTCGACGACTGACGTCAGGTCGTCGGTCTCTCTCGTCCCTCGTCTCCTCGTGTGTTCGTCGCGGCCGCGCCCCTCCCGGGCGCGGCCGCGGCGTTTCCGGAGCGAGGGCTCGAGAACTCTCCCTCTCGCCGGTCGTCCCCGACGCGCCAGAGCGAGCGATGGGGACGGGCGAACCGGGGCAGTTCGTGCCAGTCCGGGACTTGCTCGATCGCCCGCCCCTCGCGAGCGCATCACGCATCGCAGGTGATCCCTCTCACCTCAGTCCGCGATCGCGTTGAGGTCCTTGAACACGCCGTCGTTCTGCGCGGCGAGCTCCTCGAGGAACCACCCGAGCACCACCTGCTGCACCTCGGCCGAGGTGAGCGCCTGGCCCTTCTTCGTCTTCACCCCGGCGGTCCTGAGGGCGGTCGTCACGCGGCCGACCAGCTTGTCGCGGTCGTCACCTCGCAGGTCGGGGGTCTTCTTCAGCTCCTCGTGGTAGGCCGCGTTGATCTTGGCGCGCGTGGCCTGATCGACGAGGTCCTGGCCCTCGAGGAAGCCGTACGTGTCGATCCGCCGGACCTTCGCGCCGGCGTTCCAGCGCCCCTTCACGGTCGACAGGATCACGTGCTCGTTGACGGTGCTGATCGTCGGCAGGCCGTCGGAGAGGAAGATCACGGCGTCGACGTCGTCGACCTTGGTCAGGGCGTGGTACAGCGCGCCGTACGTGTTGGTCGCCGAGTCCGGCCGCAGCTCCTCGACCCAGCGGTAGGCGGCCTGCCGGTAGAGGCGCGACGCCTTGAGGAGCTGGGGCGTCCAGGGGGTCACCTTGGAGTCGAAGGCGATCAGGCCGAAGCGCCGGTCCGACGGGAGGGCGCGCAGCGTCTCGAGCAGGCGGTCCTTGCACACCTCGATGCGCGGCCGCTTGACGGGCTTCTTCTGCTCCGCGGGGTCGACCTGGTTCATGGACCCCGAGACGTCGATCACGAGGAGCACGTTGCCCGGCGGGACCTCGATCGTCGGCGGCGCCGGGCAGTCGAGCGCGTCGAAGGTCCAGGGGCCGTCGTTGTTCTGGTAGTCCCACTCGGGGCCGCCCGTCCCGTAGAGGGCCACGCGCGCGGCGGCCTCGTCCGCCGGCGCGCCCTGCGCGTCCCAGGGCAGGCGGTCGGCCTGGAAGAAGAGGAACTCGTCGCGCCGGTTGGTCAGGCTGTACTTCTGCGTGCGGACCTTGAGGTACTGCTCGCCGAAGCCCACCGTCTTGCGCGCGGGGTCGACCCACTTGAGGCCCTTGCGCAAGGTCTTCAGGCGCTCGAGGCGCTGCGCGTCCCACTTGCGCCGCTCCTGGGTGAGGAACACGAGCCGCTCGTTGTCCGTCCGCTTCTTGGCCGCCTCCATGCGCACGCTGGCGGGCAGGAGCGGCGGGGCGACGAGGTCGAGGAGCGAGCGCTCGTAGAAGTCGAACACCGCCTTCCAGCTGGCCACGTCCTTCCAGCCCTGCGCCGGGTCGAGGGTCAGGCCGCTGTCGCGGAACTCCGACTTGTGCCGGCGGGCGAAGCCCTTGAACCCCTGCCACTCGGCCGGGTCGGGCGGATTGTCCGGCCGGCCCACCCAGTCCTCGATCGTCGTCGCGTCGAGGGCGGTTTTCTTGGCGTCGGCCTTGAGCAGGTGCTGGTGGCACTGCAGGGCGCACTCCGCCCAGGCGTCGCGGTCCCCCTCGAGCATGTGCAGGATGTTCGTGCAGCGGTCGCGCGACAGCGCGTCGTTGCGCGCGTCGGTGCCGGTCGCGTCGGTGTGGCCGGCGATCACCAGGCGCAGGGTCGGGTTGGCCTCGGTGTGGAGGAGCACGAGGTGCAGCACCGACAGGCCGTCGGGCAGGAGCAGGTGGCTGTCGTGGTTGAACTCGAGCTCCTGGCACTGCAGGCGCTGGGCCCAGCCCTTCTGGAAGCGGTCGAGCGGCAGGACCGTGCGCTTCTTGGCCCCCAGGGCGGCCACGCCCACGCGCGGCGCGTGGCCGAGCTTGCCCTGCTCGGTGACGTCGACCACCTCGAGCCCCTCGAAGCGCAGGTCGTCGGCGGCGCCGTCGCCGTAGACGAACAGGTAGCGCGCGTCGTGGCAGGCCTTGCCGCCCTCCTGCCGCGGCGCCTTCCAGGCGTCGGGGGGCAGCTCGCGGACCTCCTGCGCGGCGAACTCGACCGAGACGCGGACCTCGACCTGCGGGTCGCCCGACCAGCAGCGCACGACGAGCACCTGCTCGGTCGGCGGCAGCTTGCCCTCGCCGGCCCAGGCGCGCGCCGTGGCCTTGGGGACGGCCACGACGCGCTCGGCCGCGAGGAGCTTCTCGGCCGGCCAGCCCTGCGCCGTCGGGCGCGGGTCGCGCCCGGCGCCGAAGAGGAGCTCGACCTTGCGGGCGGTCACGCGGAAGGTGCGCGTGCGGCCGCCGGCGAGCGTCCACAGCCCCTTGCGCGTGCCGCACTGCGGGCAGGCCACCTCGCTGTCCGAGGCGATGTGCGTGTTGCACTGCTTGCAGTCCCAGGGCACGGGTCCCCCTCCCCGGCGCCCGTGGCGCCGGCGACCGCGGCGATCGTATCCTCGGGGGCGTGCCGCCGCCGGAGGAGCCGCGCCAGGGCGACGTGATCGCGGGCTGCGTGGTCGAGCGCCTGCTCGGGCGCGGGACCATGGGCTCCGCGCACCTGGCGCGTCGGGCGTCGGACGGGCGCCCGGTCGTGGTCAAGGTGCTCGCGGCCGGGCTGGCGCAGGACCCGGAGCTCCGCGCGCGCTTCGTGCGCGAGTGGCAGGCGCTGCGCAAGGTCGAGCGCCACCCCAACGTCGTCGAGGTGCTCGACCTCGACGCCGGCGCGGCGCGGCCGGCGCTCGTGCTCGAGCACGTGCCCGGCGTGTCGCTCGACGAGGCCCTGCGCCGCCACGGCCGGGTCGAGTGGGCGCGCGCGGCGCGCGTCGCCCGCGACCTGGCGCTGGGCCTCGCCGCCGTGCACGCGCGCGGGATCGTCCACCGCGACGTCAAGCCGGCCAACGCCGTGGTCACGCCCGAGGGCGCGGCCAAGCTGATCGACTTCGGGGTCGCCAAGGACCTGGCGCGCAACACGGCGCTGACGCTGCCGGGCGAGCTCCTGGGGACGGCCTGCTACATGGCGCCGGAGCTGTGGGAGGACCGCGCGACCACGCCGGCGGTGGACCTGTTCGCGCTCGGCGTGACGCTCTACCAGCTCGTCGCCGGCGCGCCGCCGTTCGACGGCGGCGACCTCGACGAGATCGCCGACAAGGTCCTCGCCGGCGACCACGCGCCGCTGCGCGCCGCGGCCCCCGGGGCGCCGCCCGACCTCGAGGCGCTCGTCGAGCACCTGCTCGAGCCCGACCCGGCGCACCGCTGCGGCAGCGCCGCCGCCTGCGCGCGCGACCTCGAGCGCGTCCTCGCCGGTCAGCCGCCGCTCCTGCCCACGCTGCTGGTCGAGGGCGGGGGGCGGCTGGTGCTCGTCGGCGCGGAGTGGTTCACGCTCGGCCGCGACCCGGGCGCGCGCGTCGTTCTCGACGACCCGTCGGTCGCCCCGAAGCACGCGCAGGTGCGCCGCGAGGCGGGCGGCTTCCAGCTCTTCGACCTGCGCGGCTCGACCGGCACCTGGCTCGACGATGCGCGGCTCGTCCCCGGCGAGTCGCGCCCGCTGCGCGACGGGGCGACCTTGCGGCTCGGAGGCCGGCTGCTCCGGTTCCGAGCGCCTCGGGTGGAGTGACCTCCGGCGGCGCGGTCCGCGGCGTTCGGCTACCCTCCCTCCCGATGGCCAGCCTCGACCCGGGGGAGCGGCTCGGCGAGTGGGTGATCGTCGCGCCGCTCGCGCGCGGCGGGCAGGGCGCCGTGCTGCGCGCGCGCCACGCGGCCACGGGCGCGGCGGCGGCGCTCAAGGTGCTCGTCGACCCGACCGACGCCGCGGCGCGCCGCTTCGCCCAGGAGGCGCGCGTGCTCGAGCGCGCGGCGCACCCCAACGTCGTGCGCGCGCTCGGCCGCGGCGAGGCGCCAGGGCTGTCCTGGCTGGCCCTCGAGCTCGTCCAGGGCGAGGACCTGCTCGCCCTCGTGCGCCGCGGGCCGCCGCCGGTCGAGGTCGTGGCGCGGGCGCTGGGCCAGGTGGCCCTGGCGCTCGCGCACTGCCACCTGCTCGGCGTCGTCCACCGCGACCTCAAGCCGGGCAACGTGCTCCTCGAGGCGGGGACCGGCCGCGCGGTCCTCGTCGACTTCGGCCTGGTCAAGCGCGACCCCGGGGTCCTGCACCTCTCGACGCTCGACGACGACGGCGAGGCGCTCTCGCTCAGCGGCTCGCTCAAGGGCACGCCGGAGTACATGGCGCCGGAGCAGGTCAACGAGCGCCTGGGCGAGGTGGGCCCGGCGACCGACGTGTGGGGCCTCGGGGCGACGCTGTTCCACCTGCTCACCGGCGAGGCGCCCTTCGGCCGCGGGGCGGCCCCGATCGTCATGCGCCGGATCACGCGCCAGCCGGCCAAGGACCCGCGCGAGCTGGCCCCCGCCGTCCCCGAGGCCCTGGCGCGGCTGTGCCTGCGCTGCCTGGAGAAGGCGCCGGACGCCCGGCCGTCGCCCGTGGAGGTGGCGGCGGCCCTCGCGAAGGTCGCGGGCGCGCCGGCGCCTGCGCCGCCGCCACCCCCGCGCGGCGCGACGCCCTCGCCCCTCACGCCGCCTTCGAGCGTCGGGCCGCCCCGCCCCCAGCTCCCGGCGCGCCGCCCGCAGCCCGGCGAGACCTTCGCCGGGCTGCGCCTCGTGCGCGAGCTCGGCCGGGGCGCCTTCGGCGTCGTCTACGAGGGCCAGCGCCCGGACGGCGAGCGCGTCGCGCTCAAGGTCCTCCTCGCCGCCAGCGCCGACGACTCGCGCGCGCGCTTCGTGCGTGAGGCCGAGGCGGGGCGGGTGGTCGACCACGAGGGCGTCGTGCGCGTCCTCGGCCACGGCGAGGAGCGCGGCCTGCCCTGGCTGGCCATGGAGCTGGTCGAGGGTGCGCGCACCCTCGAGGCCCACGCGGCGGGCCTGCCGCTGCGGACGCGGGTGCGCCTCCTGGCCGACGTCGCCCGGGCGGTCGACGCGGCGCACCGCGCGGGCCTCGTCCACCGCGACCTCAAGCCGACCAACGTCCTCGTCACGCCCGACGGGCGCGCCAAGGTGGTGGACCTGGGCCTCGCGCGCCACCTCGACAAGGAGCGGCTGACGATGAGCGGGGCGGTCATGGGGACCGTCCACTACATGGCGCCCGAGCAGGTCATGGGGCGCGCCGCCGAGGCCGGCCCGGCGGCCGACGTGTGGTCGCTCGGGGTCATGCTCTACGAGCTGATCGCCGACCGCCGCCCGTTCGAGGGCGACACGCTCATCGAGGTCATGGCCGCGATCATCGAGGACGCGCCCGACGACCCGTGCGCCGGCGTGGCCGACGCGCCGCGCGGGCTGTCGCTGGTGTGCCGGCGGGCCCTCGCCCGCGAGCCCGCCGAGCGCT
>JAHBXY010000137.1 GCA_019636275.1 Planctomycetota bacterium
CGCGAGGCGGCCGCGCGGCCGGCCGAGGGTGGCCCCGACGACCGCCTCGCCGCGCTGTGGGCCGAGCTGCAGGCGCTCGCCCGCGACCGGCAGCTGGATCCCGAGGCGCTCGTGGCCGAGGCCCGCCAGTCGATGGAGGCGCGCCTGGGCGAGGAGATCGACGCGCTCTTCGGCACGATCATCGCGCAGGCCGAGGAGCAGCGCCTCGACGAGCTCTTCGCGTCCTTCGTGCACCTGCGCGAGCTCCTCGCGCGCGCCGAGGCGCTGCCGCTCCTGCGCCCGCGCGTCGACCGCTGGCGCGCCCGGCTCGCCGACCTCGGGGAGCTGTCGTTCGCGATCCAGCTGCAGGTCGCGATCGGCGAGGCGAACGCGGCGCTCCAGGCCATGGCGGGCGCGGTCGAGCGGGAGGACTGGGACACGGTCCGCCGCGCCCGGGAGCGGCTCGACGGGCTCGTGGCGGAGCTGGCCGCCGGCGATCATCCCGGCATGCGCGCCGACGCGGCGGCGATCGCCGAGCGCGTCCGCGCGCTGGCCGACCGGGCGCGCGCCCTCCAGCGCGTGACGGAGGCCGGCCTCGTCATCGACCGGATCCTCCTCGAGGGTCGCGAGGGGCCGCAGGTGGTCGTCGATGGCCGCGCCTACGCCGAGGGCGACGTGCTCTCGGGGGTCGAGCCCCCGATCCGCGTCGTGAAGATCGAGGCCGACCGGCTGCGCCTGGAGGTGGACGGCGTCGAGGTCGACTGGCGACCCCGCTGACCGTGCGCCCCTGCACACGTCGTTGTCAGCGGTAACCCCGTGCGCAGCTCAGGTTACGGACCACGTGCGGAATTCGGACGCACCCCTGTCCAGATTTGGAAAGTGGAAGGAGCCCCGAGGACACAGGCTTGTCTCAGCGTGAGTTGACGAGGCCTTTCGTTTGCTGTTCACGCGGCGGGTTCAGGGGTCTCACGATGAAACACGACCACGCCCTCCGCGGCGCGCCGGGTCTCGGCGCTGCCTGGGGCTTTGCATTGACCATCAGCCTCGTCGTCGGCCTGGCCGTCGCGTCCCCGGGATGCGGCGGCGGCGGGTCGAGCGGCGGCGGGGGCGTCGCGTCGACGGCGGCCGGCATCGGCTCCGGCCTGTCGGTGCTCACGACGTCGCCTGCCGACGGCGACGCCGACGTCGATCCCGGCCTGAACCTCCAGGTGATGTTCGACGCGGACATCGACGCGGCGACGCTGCAGCCGGGCGCGGTGACGCTCCTCAGCGACCTGGGGCCGGTCGCCGTCACGCTCTCGCTGGCGACCCCGCGCGTCGTCGAGGTCGCGCCGGTGGCGCCGCTCGAGCCGCAGCGCGCGCACGTCCTGTCGGTCACGACGGGCGTCGGCGGCCAGCAGGGCGAGCGCCTGGGGCGCGACCACATCGTCCGCTTCACCACCGGCCTGCGGCGCGTGGCCGTCCCCGGGCGGAGCCCGTCGTCGAGCGGCGGCCAGGGCGCCTACACGGCCGGCGCGGCGAGCGTCGACATCACGCCGCCGGCGGGCGTGCCGCTGGCCGGCTACGGCGGCGGGGTGCGCCGGCGCTCGTTCCCGGACCTCAATCCGCTCAACGACTACACCTTCCTCAACCCGGCCACCGGCGCGCACGACCCGCTCCACGCGAAGGCCGTCATCATCTCCAACGGCTCGACGAGCGTGGCGGTCCTGACGCTCGACGCGATCGCCACCGACGCGGCCGTCGTCGAGGAGGTGCACCGCAAGGCGGCCGCGCGCGGCGTCACGGTCCCGCTCGAGAACCTCATGGTCGCGGCCTCGCACACGCACTCGGGGCCGGGCTGCATGAGCAAGCGCATGTTCTGGCAGCTCACGGCGGCGGACATGTTCGTCGACCGGGTGTTCCAGCAGGCGACCGACAAGATGGCCGACGCGCTGGTGCGCGCGCATCAGTCGATGGCGCCGGCCGTCGTCGGCTTCGGCCGCGAGCAGGTGACCAACGCCACCCGCAACCGGCGGCACCGCGACTCGCCGGCGCTACAGCCCGACTCGATCGACCCCGAGCTGGCGGTCCTCCGCGTCGACCGGACCGACGGGACGCCCGTGGCGACCGTGTGGAACTTCGCCATCCACGGCACCCACATGGGCATGAACATGGAGTTCTCGGCCGACATCATGGGCTCGGCCTCGAACAAGGCCGAGGCGCAGGGCGGCGGCGGGGTGGTCCTGTTCCTCAACGGCTGCGAGGGCGACATCGCGCCCACCGGCAGCTACGACGGGACCGGGCAGGTGCTGTGCGACGCGCTGCTGCGCGCGCGCGCCGGCGCCGTCACCAGCAGCGGCGGGTTCCTCGGCAGCGCCGACGAGTGGGTCGACTTCGGCCAGGCCACGATCGACTGGAGCGTCCAGCGGCAGGGCCAGTCCGGGCCGGCCATGAACAATGGCTTCCTGTCGGCGCTGAACACGATCGGCGTGGGCATCGGCATCTCGCTCGGGGTGCCGCAGGGCTGGATCGAGACGCGGTTCCGCTTCCAGGCGATCCGCATCGGCCGCGGCGTGCTCGCGTCGCTGCCGGGCGAGCCG
Organism: Planctomycetota bacterium; assembly: GCA_019636275.1. GTDB lineage: Bacteria > Planctomycetota > J058 > J058 > J058 > JAMLIC01. The sequence goes on from JAHBXY010000137.1 coordinate 2,559, forward strand.
ATCCACACGCTCGGGCTGTCGCTCAAGCACGACGGCCGCGGGCTGGGCTTCGATCACGTGATGATCGCCGGCCTGGCCAACGGGCACGGGGCCTACTTCACGTCGGAGCAGGAGTACTGGTACGGCGGCTACGAGGCGCTGGCCAGCTTCTTCGGGCCCGACAACGGGGCGCGGCTGACGGCCGCGGCCCGCCGGCAGATGACGCGGCTCCGCCCATGAGCGCGGCGGCGGCAGGACGACGGGCGCAGGGAGAGGGGCGCGGGATGACGACGACGAAGATGAAGCGCTGGGTCCCGGCGGTGGCGCTGGGCGTGGGGCTGGCCGCGTCGGTGCACGGCTGCGACGGCGGCGGCAGCCGCGGCGGCTCGACGGCGGCGGGGGCGAGCGCGGCCGCGCCGACGTCCTCGCAGACGGCGACGCCGGCGGGGCCGCAGGCGCCGGCGGCGCGCCCGCGCAGCGCCACGGTCGTGGCGCGCCACGGCGAGGGCTTCCTCGAGGTGCACCACGGCGGGCGCAAGGTCGTGCACACCAAGGGCACGTCCTACGAGCGCGGGGTGCAGTACGGCGTCCTCGTCGGCGACGAGGTCGAGGGCGTGTTCAACAAGCTGACGCAGTACGTGGCCGCGCAGGGCGTCGGGCTGGCGGCGTCGCTGCAGACGCTGCTCACGCCGATCGGCGCGGCGGTCATGCGCCCCTACTTCGACGCCGACGCGCTCGCGGAGCTGCGCGGGATCGTCGACGGCATGCGGCTGCGCAACCCGGGCACGTTCGTGACCGAGGCCGACCTGATCTTCATCAACAGCATCATCGACCTCGGCGCGGTCGTGAACCTGGACGTCTTCCGCTGCAGCGGCCTGGCGGTGTGGGGCTCGATCGCCAAGGACGGCAAGCTGTTCCAGACGCGCTGCGTCGACCTCATGATCGGCTCGGGCATCGAGGACCACGCGCTGGTGGTCATCGCCAAGCCCGAGGGCGGCGTGCCCTATCTCAACCCGGGCTGGGCCGGCATGATCGGCGCGGCGTCGGGGCTCAACGCGCGCGGCGTCGGCGTGTCGCAGGTGTGGGCCTTCTCGATCGACAAGGGCTTCGGGCGGCCGTGGATCCTCGCCACGCGCGAGCTGCTGGCGACCGGCTCGAGCGTCGACGACGCGGTGCGGATCTTCAGCTCGCACCGGCGCACCTACGGGAGCAACTTCGTGTTCGCCGACCGCGGCGACACGCGCGGCGGGCAGCCGCGCGGGATCAGCATCGAGTCGTCGCAGCGCGACCTGCGGATCTTCGAGTCGAACGACCCGGCCGAGGACCTGGCGCTGTGGAACGGCCAGCCCTACGCGATCAAGATCCCGGAGGCCGTGTTCCGCGGCGATGCCTACCTCGACCCGACCATGCGCGCGCGCCAGACGGGCAGCGCCGGGCCGACGGGCGACCCGCGGCCGACGGGCGCCTACCGCAACCGCTACCAGGGGCAGGCCGACGGGATCATGCGCTTCGTCAACGCCGGCGTGAAGATCGGCGCGGACGAGTGCATCCAGATCACGAAGGACGTGGCCATGCGGCGCAACTCGCTCCAGTGCGTCGTCTACGCCAACACCGACCTCGAGGTGTGGGTCGCCAACTCGCGGATCGGCCCCAACGGGCAGCTCTTCGACGCCTGGGACGAGCCCTACTTGCACTACAGCCTCGACGACTACGCGCCCGTCGCGCGGGCCGTCCCCGACCGCACGACGTTCGCCCGCGGCGAGACGGTGCAGGTCGCCGTGCCGATCACGACGCTCGGCCGGGGCCACGGCCTCGACGTCCACGTGGCGCTCGACCTCGGCGGCGTGACGACCGTCCTCGGCTCGGCCACGGCGCTGACGCTGCCGGACCGCGGCGCGGTGACGGCGATCGTCGACGTCACGATCCCGGCCGGCCTCGGCAACGTGGGCCTCGGCGCCCTGCACGTCGAGGTCATGGAGACCGGCACGACGGCGATCGTCGACGTGGCGCGGACCCCGGTCACCGTCACCCCGTAGTGTGATCGACGGCTGCGGCCGCGGATGCCGGGCGATGCGGCGCGCGCGCGGGTCGTAGGATCAGGCGATCGATACGACCCGCGCGCGCGCCGCCTCGCCTCGGCCTCCGCGGCCTCGCCTCGCTCGTGGCTGCGTTCCACCCGTGACCCGAGACCGGGACCGTGCTTTGACGAGCGCCGGACGGGTCACGCGCCCGTGGCCGGCCCGGTGGTGCCGCGCAGGCGCGGCAACTCGGCGCGTATGCGCCGCGCCACCGCCTGCGAGCGGGGCGTGATCGTGCCCAGCGGTGAGCCGAGGAGCCAGTCGCCCAGTCGCTCGACGGCGTGCTCGCCGCGCTGACCCTTCCGCAACGACGGCACCGCGTGGGGCTCGTTGAGCAGGGTCGCCTCGAGTCGGTCGTCCAGCAGGCGATGCACCTCGAACCACAGGTGCTCGCGCCCGCCGTCCGCGGCCTCGTAGCCCAGCTTCACGAGCGGGGGGCCGACCACGGGCGCGAGCTCGCCGTGGAGCCGCTGCAGCACCGGGTAGGTCCGGCGCGCCCGGTCCGCCCTGCACTCGGTCGCGGCCGCCGAGAGCAGCCAGACCGTTCCGTCGGGGACCTCGCGCGACAGGAAGGCGGAGGGCGCGTGGTGCCCGAACAGCCGCCTGCCGAATAGCCGGCCGAGGAGTCCGACCGGCTCGCAGAGGACGACGCGGTCGTCGACGTGATCCTCGACCGCGTCGAGCGTCCGGCCGCCGCGGTCCTCGTCCCGGGCCTTCGCGTCGAACGTCCTCACCGGTACGAACCGAAGCTCCCCGCCTGGCCACGCCACGGGGTAGCGGGGCGTGTTGGGCGAGACGGCGCCCTCGAGGATGGCGAACGCGATCGATGGGATCGCCTCGACCCCGGGGCTGGAGAGCGCCGGGGAGGGGTTCAGGATGTCGAAGTCGAACGCGCCCACCGCGGCGAGGCCATGCGTGTGCAGCCAGGTCGTGCGGCCGCCCTCCGTGACCGCGTGGAGCCCGAACAGCCCGTGGATGTCCAGGTCGGCGTCGTGAGCGAGCTCGTCGTCCAGCTCCGCGGGTGACCACACCCGCTGCGCGTCGACGTCGAGCGCGCCGAGGCCGTCGCCGCAGAGGACGGCGCTCGTGAAGCGCAGGAGGCGCTTGCGGTCGCGCAGGGCCTGCAGACCGCCGGCGGACCCGTCGGCCAGCATCACGGCCCGCATCGTGCGAGCGCCGCCGATCGTGGCGACCTCGTCCGGCGTGAGGTCGGGCAGGAGCGCCAGGAGCCACGGCGCCGGCAAGAACTCGGCCTGGATGCTGGGGCGTGGCGCGACGATCCTCGCCACCCCCCAGCGCTCGTGCGTCGTCAGGAGCGCCCACTCGTCCATCGGCGACGGCCTGGCGCTCACCACCTGCGCGCCGGCCGCCTGGAGCCTCAGCGACGTCGACTCCTCACCCGGAGGCTCCGAGTCGAACAGGACGGCGAGCATCGCCGGGGAGCGGGACGCAGCCTCTTGCATCGCAGCACGATGGCACGCAGGGCTGGAGGTGTCTACCAGGTTGCTCCGGGCAGCCCGTGGCCGTTTCCGAAGGCCGCCGGCTCGGTTCACATGACGCCGTGGAGATGCACGCCCTCGCCCCCCTCCTCGCCGCGGCGCGCGCGCACCTCGGCCCGCCGCCGGCGCTGGACGCGCTCGAGCAGGCGATGGCGGCCGTCGAGAGCGAGGCGCTCGGCCCCGCGCTGCGCGCGCGGCTGGCCGGTTTGGCGCCCGGCGCCCGCTGGGTGGGCGACGACCTGCTCGTCGTGCCGGGCGGGCGCGTGAGCCTGTTCCTCATCCCGGCGGGCGGCGGGATCCCGCTGCACGACCACCCCGGGATGGACGTGCTCCTGCGCGTGGTCGCCGGTCGGCTGCGCCTGCGGGCGCTCGACCGGGTCGACCCGGTGGCCGGGTTGGCGCGGCCGGCGGGTGAGCGCGTCCTGGGGCCGGAGGACGGCGTGGTCGCGGGCGGGCCGGTGGCGGGGAACCTGCACGCCGTCGAGGCGCTCGGCCCGTGCGCGTTCGTCGACGTGCTCGCGCCGGATTACGGCCCCGGGCGGCCGTGCCGCTACTACGCCGAGATGCCGGCGCCCGGCGGGCTGGTGCGGCTGGTCGAGCGGCGGCCGTGAGCCCGTGACGGTGACTCGAGCGCCGGCGCGAGCCCCTGCGATGTCGTCAAGGCGCCAGGAACGCCGGCCAGAAGTGCGTTCGCCTCTCGAACGCCGAGGGGTCAATGCCTCGAAGCCGCTCCTTGAACGAGCGGAAGGTCTGTCGCTGCGCCACGGTCGTGGTGCAGCGCTCGACCTCGTCCGCGTACTCGGCGTAGGCCGTCAGGAACTCGATGAAGCCCTCGACGGAGGCGTTTGCGTACTCCTCCTGGCGCGTCTCTCGGTCGGTGACGACGATCTCCCCGGTCGGCTCTCGCGCGCCGACCCACTGCGACCTCGAGGCGCCGAGGACGACGGTCGCGGGCAAGGAGGGCTCCCGGCCGTCCTCCGGCACCTCGGGTCCAGAGAAGCGGAAGTTCCACAGCGACCGGGTCTCGGGGATGGGGATGCCCACACGCATCAGCCAGTCCTTGCTGGCCCCAGGGAGGTCCCACGTGCCCACCTCGACGGTGCCGACGCGCCGAAGTCGATCTCCCCAGAACCTCGCGACGTGCTCCCTCCCCACGTGAGCTCTCCTCGTGGTCACACCGGGCGGCGCTCGCGCGCGATGAGCTCCTCGACCTCCACGCGGCACGAGCGGCAGCCGGTGCAGGCGCGGGTCCAGAACTGCACGTCCTCGACCGTGCGCAGACCGCGCTCGCGCACGGCGCGGCGGATCCGGCCCTCGCGCACGAACAGGCAGCGGCAGACGACGCGGCCGTCGCGGCGGAACGGGTCGGGCTCGCCGCGCAGGGCGGCGAGGGCGGCGGTGAGCGCCTCGAGCGGCGGCAGGAGCATGGGGAGGTTCTCGAGGTGCAGGCCGACCTCGGCGCCGATGAGCTCCGGGGTCAGCGCCGCGACCTCGGGCAGCGGGCGGCCGCGGATCAGCGTCGTCACGAGCGACAGGCCAGCGCGACAGCTCCGGTCGCCCTCGACCTCGAAGGTCGCGGCCTCGACGACGGCTCGCGCGGCGTCGAGGCGCAGGAACAGCCGCAGGACGGAGTCCTCGCGGCGGCCCTCGACGCAGCCGATCGCGTCGGCCGGGTCGAGCGGGCCTTCGTTCCGGGGCGCGCGGTAGTGCTCGAAGACGACGGCGGGCAACGGGGGCACGGGGAGGATTCTACGGCGCGGCGCGGCGGCGGAGCCACGCGGGCAGGGGGACCGCGTCGCGCCACAGCTCGTGGCGATGGCCCAGCCACCACACGAGGACGCCGAGCGGGGGGATGAAGAGCGAGGTCACGAGGCCGACGGTGGCCGCGCGCGGGACGGTCGTGTCGAAGTAGGCGGCGATCCGCGAGTAGTCGTTGGTGCCGTCGGCCATGAGGAACGACTGCACGTGGTAGACGTACTGGAAGGCCGGATCGGTGATGAGCTTGCGGAACATGTTGACGTTGTTGAACCACGCGCTCCAGGCCAGCGTGGCGTAGATCGGCCGCTCGTAGGGCTTGTCGAGGCCGCCGCGGAGCGCGAGGTAGAAGAACAGCGCCGCGAAGAGGACCTCGCCGCCGTGCCCGCCCCAGAGGAACACCACCTCGCGCACCGGCTGGAGGGCCAGGACGCCGAAGATGAGCGGCAAGGCGGCCAGCGGCGCGAGCACCGACAGCGGCGGGCGGGAGCGAACGACGAGCGTGCCCACCGCGCCCCAGGCGAGCACGAAGGCCACGACGGACTGCTGGCCGTGGAAGGTGACGACCGGCAGGGGGATCGACGGGAAGCCCAGGAGCCAGCCGAAGATCGCGTGGCCGAACTCGTGCGCGGGGGCGCCCATGCCCCAGCCGAGGAGCCCGCAGCAGAGGAGGTTCAGGGCCAGCGCGCCCGGGACGCCGGCGGCGAGGTGCACGACGGGCAGCGGCACGTGGGTGGCCCAGGAGCCGACGACGGGCGGCGCCGCGACGGGCGCAGGGCGCAGGTGGTGCGCCGGCGGGCGGAAGCGGTCGTCGTCGTCGACGGGTTCGTCGACGGCCGCCGGGGCAGGGTCTTCGACCGGGGCCGGTTGGGTCGGAGCCGGCGCCGCCGTCCGGCGCCCGAGCACGGCGCCGCAGAGCGAGCAGGCGAGGGCGTCGGCCTCGTTGACGTAGCCGCAGCCCGCGCACGCAGGGCCCTTCGCTCTGCTCACCTGCCCCTCCCAGGTCGTCGGGCGAGATTCTCGCCCGTCTGCGTGCGCCGCGACACAGGGGCTGAAGCCGTCCGACCAAGGCCTGCAGCCCGCCCCGTCACTCGATGCGATCGAGAGCGCCCCGCCTGGGCTGGGCAGGCCAGGCAGACGCCAGCCAGCGGGGGACAGGCCGACCTCTTCGTTTCTTCCGTCGTGCCTCCGTTTCCTCGTGTGCGACGGAGCCCGTCGACCCGGACGAGGGGTGAGACGGTACCTCCCGCGGCGGAATCGTGGCGGAATCGCCGGCGTCCGAGCACGTTGTCGGGCAAGTGGTTGCGCCGGGCACGCCGGCTGCGCACGACCCGCCATGATCCGCCCCGCGCTGCTCCTGTCGCTCGTGGTCCTCGCGGCGCCCGCCCTCGGCCAGGACGCTGCCCCGGTCACGGAGCCGCTCACCGACCTGCGCGGCCTGGAGGCGGACGGGCGGCGGCGCTGGCCCGAGCTGGCGCGCCTGGTCGACGACGCCCACGCGCTCGCCGCCGCGCGCGGCGAGCCCACCGGCGCGGCGGCCCTGCGCCGCCGCCACGCCGCGACGCTCACGCGGCGCGGCACGGACCGCGACCGCGCCGCCCTGGGAGAGGCGTGGGCCGCGCTCGAGGTCCTCGAGCGCGCGGCGTCGCCTCGCGGCGTCGCCGCCATGCCCTACGGCGCCCTGCGCCGGCAGGTCGTCGGCCTCGTCGAGGCGGGCCTCGGCCGCGCGGCGGTCCGCGAGGGCGTCCGAGCTCCCCGGCTCGTCGTCCCGGAGGTCAGCGGCGGTGACCTCGCCGAGAGCCTGCGCGCCCTGCCCCGGACGCCCGTCACGTCGCAGGCGCTGGCCGAGGCGGCGGCGCACCTGCTGCTCGCCCTGGCGCAGGACGCGCGCGCGCGCGGCCCGGCCGGCGCCGGGCCGCTCGGCGACGCGGCGCTGGCGGCCACGCTCGCGCATGCCGGCCGAGCCGAGGTGTGGCGCGCCGATGGCTGCTCGTCGCGAGGGGCCTACGCGGCCGAGGTCGTCCTCGAGCACGACCGCGGGCGCCTGCTCGTCGAGCGCCGGCGCCCGGGCGAGCCGGCCGTCCGGCTCGTCCTCGAGCGCGTGGACGGGGCCTGGACGGGCGAGGTCGAGGTGGCCACGGCCAGCCTTGTCGGCGCGCTCGGCGGCGCCGACGTTGGGCCGGCGCGGCTCAGGCTGCGCCTCGTCCCCCGCGCCGACGGCCTTGTCGACGGCGCCTGGACGCTCGAGCGCGGCGGCGCCGTCCTCGACGCGGGCGAGGAGGTCCTGCGCCGCGAGTCGGCGCCGGCCGGCCTGGCCGCGCTCCTCGGCGCGAGCGACCTGATGACCGAGATCGTCGCCGCCGTGCGGGCCGTGGCCGACCGCGGGACCGTTCCGGCCGGCCTCGTCCTGACCACCGGCAACGCGGCCGACCCGCGCGCGCTGGTCACCGGCCCCGAGATCTTCGCCGAGTACGCCCGCGCGATCGCCGCCGCCGAGCGCGAGGTGCTCCTGCAGACCTTCGTGTGGGAGACCGAGAGCCAGGCCTCGGCCCGCGTGCTCGCGGCGCTGACCGCCCTCTCTGCCCGGCCGGCCGCCGCCGACGCGCCGCCCGTGCGCGTGCGGCTCCTGCTCAACGCCCACCGCCTCGCCGGCGGCTCGTTCGAGCGCCTGCGCGCCGCCGTCGCCGCGCTCGACCTCGACCCGCGCAAGGTCGACGTGCAGGTCGGCCGCTACACGCACGTGCTCGTCGGCGCCCTGCACACGAAGTCGCTCGTGGTCGACGGCCGCGTGGCGCTCGTCGGCGGCGCCAACCTCGAGGTCGTCCACGACGCCGGGACCCCCTGGTTCGACACCGCCTACCGTGTCGAGGGCGAGGTGGCCCTGGGCGTCCGCGCCGACTTCGTCGAGGCCTGGCGCCGGGCCACGGGTGACGACCTGCCGCCGCTGTCCGTCGACGGCGCCCGCGCCGGCGAGGTGCCCATGCTCCTGGCCACGCGCCACGCCGACGGCAACCCGTTCACCAACTCGACGCGCGACCCGCAGGGGGCCGCCTTCCTCACGGCGATCGGCCGGGCGCGGCGCCTGATCCGCCTGCACACGCCCAACCTCAACGACGACGCCGTGAAGCGCGCGCTGCTGGCCGCGATCCTCGAGCGCGGCGTGCGGGTCGAGCTCGTCGTGTCGCTCGGCTTCAACGAGCGCACCGAGAGCCTGCCGGGCCAGGGCGGCGGCAACCAGAAGAACGTGGCCGCCCTGCACCGCGCCCTCGAGGCCCGCGGCGGCGCGGCCGCCGCGGCCCTCCTCGACGCGCGATGGTTCGCCGACGCCGCCGGCGCCCCGATCATCGGCAACGGCCCGGGCGCGGCGCACGCCAAGTACGCCTCGTTCGACGGCCACGTGGTGATCGTGGGCAGCACCAACCTCGACACGCAGAGCCTGAACCACAGCCGCGAGGTCAACGTGGTCCTCGACGACGCGGCCACGACGGCCGCCTGGGACGCGGCCGTGTTCGAGCCGAGCTTCGCGCGCGCCGCGCCCGCCCGCGGGCGGGCGGTGGACGTGGCGCTCGGCGAGTGAGTGCGTGTCGACGGACGGACGGCAGGGATCACAACAGAGGAGCAGAGGGAGCAGAGGTCGTCGCCGACCCTCGCCTCGCCTCGGCCGCGTGCCGCAGGGACGATCGCGGCCGAACGCAATCAAGGTCACAACAGAGAAGCAGAGGGAGCAGAGGTCGTCCTCGATGCTCGTCTCGGCTCGGCGCGTGTGGGCAGAGGGAAGACCGCGGTCGAAGAACCGAGGGAGGCCGTCACGCTCCTCGACGCTCCTCTTGCCGCGCAGCCGACTGTCCGAGCGGCGACGGCGGACGGCGTCGGAGACGGTCGGCGTCGGAGACGGTCGGCGTCGGAGACGGTCGGCGTCGGAGACGGTCGGCGTCGGAGACGGTCGGCGTCGGAGACGGTCGGCGTCGGAGACCTTCGGCGTCGGAGACCTTCGGCGTCGGAGACCTTCGGCGTCGGAGACCTTCGGCGTCGAAGACCGTTGGCGGAGGGTCGGGCCGCAGAGGCACCTCTGCTGCCTCTGCTCCTCTGTGGTGAGCCCAAGTCTTCGGGGCCGAGCGCGCACCGGAGGTCGTCGGTGACGGAGCGCGCGGGTGACGACGGAGCAGGCCCTCAAGGGGGCACTCCTCCTCCGTCCGTCGTGAGTGAGCCTCTCCTCGGCGACTCAGCCCCGGCGGCGCCGGACCGCGACGAACGCGGCCAGCACCACCAGCAGGCCGGCGCCCACGGGCGAGCCCGGGGCGGTCGGCGCGCCGAGCGCGCAGGGGCCGCCGCCGCTGCCGCTGCCCGAGCGACCGCCCCGCGCCGCCGTCAGGGGCGCCGCGGTCGTGCCGCGCCCGCCGCCCATCTGCGTGGCCTCGAACGTCGTGGCGATCGGGTTGAGGTCGTTGCCGGCGGCGTCGCGCGGCGGGTCGCGCCAGTAGGCGACGAAGCTCACCGTGCCGGCGGTCGGGTAGGCGTCGCCGCCGAGCGGGATGGGGTCCTGGTTCGTCAGCGTCAGCACCGACGAGCGGATCCCCGGCCGGTCCGACCAGCCGCTCCCGGCCCGCGGGACGAGCCGCGTCAGCGCCGGCACCGACAGGTCGGTCGACGCGCCCTGCGCGTCGAGGGCCTTGACCTCGACGTCGCGCGCCGTCGGGTCCATGGAGATGTCGAACGTCCAGCGCACCTCGAGCGCCCCGGCCGGGATCGTGCCCGTGGCCGCGTCGACCGCGGTGACGTCCACGTCGACGTCGTAGGGCACGACGAAGATCGGGTTCGTCCAGCAGCGGTAGTCGTCGGGGCCGAGCTCGACCTGGTCGGGGTCGCCGCCCGTGTAGGCGCCGGCCGCGAAGGCCGTGATCTTCGTCACCGGCCCCTCGCGCGCCGGGTCGAGCGGCTGCGCGAGGTCCTGGTCGGCGCCGGCCAGGGCGAGCTGGTTGACGCCGACGATCTGGTCGACGTTGCCGCGCCGCCGCGTCGGGTTCGCCGCGCCGGCCTCGGTCTTGTAGAGGTGGATCACCTGGATCGGCCCCCACTCCGGCGACGTCGAGTAGCGGTAGCGGAAGGCCGGCGCGTCGGAGCCGCGCCGAACGAGGGCCGTGAAGCCGCCGTCGAGCGCGCCGTCGCCGCCGATGCGGCCGTCCTCGTCTGCCGCGGCGGGCGTCGCGTCGTGCCAACGCCGGCCGGCCGTGTCGAAGCGCCGGTCGGCGTCGAGGCCCAGCGTCAAGAGCGGCCCGTCGGTCGTCACGCAGTTGCCGTCCGCGTAGGCCAGCATCCAGCGGTCCTCGGGCGTCGCGCCGGCCTTGCCGTCGGCGAAGCAGTAGGTGCGCACGCCGTAGTAGGCCTCGTCGCCCACGTTGTAGGTCATCTGGATCGAGAGCGGCGTCGCCGCGCGCCCGACCGAGAAGTTGAAGTCGCCGTGCGCGTCCGAGCCGCCCGCCTGGTAGATCTTGCGCACGAAGCGCGTCTCGGGCTCGCTCGTGAACGCGTACTCCAGCGTCCTCGCCATCATCCGGTGCCACTCGGTCATGCCGACCCAGAGGCCCTTGTCCCAGCCAGTCTCGCCGCGGCTGAACGTCGCGTTCGCCCAGGGGTTCAGGTCGTTGAAGTCGATGTGGTTCGTCGGCAGCGACCGCGTCCCGCGGCCGTTGAAGAACTCGACGCCCTTGACCACGAACTTGTTCGTCTGGTCATGGACCTCGGCGCGCGTGCGGTGCGCCGGGTCGAGGCCGTAGGCGCGCTCGAGGTTCTCGTCGCGCCAGCCCTGGCCGCTGAACGGGTGCGCGGCGTAGACGAACGCCTTGCCCTGCCGCGCCTGCCGGTTCTTCGCCACGTCCTCGAGCAGCGGGAACAGGTTGACGTCGACGTTCGGGTTGCCCGGCCCGCGCAGCCAGCCGCCGCCGTGCCAGGGGCCCTCCACGTGGTCGGCGTGGTACAGGAGCATGTGCGCGCCGAGCGGCACCCCCGGGAGCAGGTTCGCCAGCTGGTTCACGAGCTGGTTCACGAACGGGATGTGGATCTTGGGGATGGGGATGTCCTGCTTGAACGCCACCTCCTCGCCGACGCTGGGGCCGAGGACGTTGCGGAACGCCTCGAGCTGACCGACGCCCGGGTTGCGCGCGGGCGACTGCGGCCCGAACGGCGGCCGGTGGTCGGGCCCGTCGGGGTCGGGGATCGTGCGGTTGTTGAACGAGCTGTGGTCCGTGGTGATGATCCGGCCCCAGGCGGCCTGCTGCGTCGGCGCGGCGATCACGCCCATGGCGTAGGCCGACTCGAAGACCATCTGCAGCGGCCCGCCGTAGGCCTTGCGCGGCGCGAACAGGTCCAGCGGCGAGCCGAAGTACCACTCGGCGATCGTGTGGTGGTGCACGTCGTGGTAGTGGTTCTCGCCCGGCAGGCTCGGCAGCGCCGTCGGCGAGAAGCGCACGCGCATGACCGCCCGGTGGCTGCCGCTGCGCGTGGACGTGAGGCCGAACAGGAGCGTGCGCCGCTGCTCCCAGCTCACCTTCACGTCCACGAACTTGTCGGTCAGCGCCGCCGGCGCGAGCGGGACGCCGAGGACGTCGCGCGGCAGGCGCAGGACGTCGTGGCGGCCGTTCATGTCCAGCTCGACGTCGCCGAAGAGGTCCTGGGCCGTCGCGCCGGTCCGCGGCGCGCCCAGCTCGTCGACGATCACCAGGCCCTGGGGGGCCGCCGTCGGCCGCATGCCCCAGGCGTCGTCGTAGACGCGCGTCCCGGGGGCCGTCGGCGTGTCGCGCACGAGCACCTCGGTGCGCGTGACGCGCAGCCGCGTCGCCGGCGTGCGGCCGCCCTTGCTCGGCACGAACACCTGCACGGGCACGTAGGGGCGCTGCGGGTCGATGCGCCAGGGCGCGTCGGGGATGAGGTCGACGCCGTTCGACTGCTGGTAGAGCGGCTGGAGCGGGCCGTGCGCGCCCAGCGAGAAGTCGGTGACGAGCGTGTTGTCGACGAGGCGCACCTCGCCCGGCGCCGCGGCGACGCGCGCCTCGAAGCGCAGGATCCCGGTCGGCGGCTGGGCGGGAATGGTCCAGGTGAACTGGAGCGTCGCGCGCTCCGCCGGCGCGAGCGCGGCGATCACCTGCCGCGGCAGGCCGATCGTCGCGGCCGCCGGCGCGGTCGAGGCGCGGACCTCGACCACCCCCGCGTCGACGGCCACCTGCGTGACGGTCCGCGCGCCCACGTTCTCCAGCGTCACGCCGAACGTCACCGCCCCGCCGGCCAGGTCCGGCGTCGTGAGCGTGCGGCCGATGACCCGCAGGTCCGCCTCGGGCGTCGCCGCCGTGCGCACGAACAGGTCGCGCGTGTTGTCGACCGTGTCGACCTCGCCCGCCACCGGCGAGATCGTGGCCATGAACCGGTGCACGCCGGCGGACGGCGCCGTGAACGGCACCCGCAGCTCGCGCCGCTCGCCGACCGGGAGCGAGGGGACGGCGGCGACGCCCACCTCGAGCTGCGCGCCGGAGGTGGGGTCGAGCCGCTGCACGCGGACGATGACGTTGGCGGCGTCGACGTTGCCGACGTTGGTCACCTCGAGCCAGGCGACCGCCGCCTCGCCCGGGACCGGCTGCGTGGGCGACACGCGCAGGCCCGACAGCGCCACGTCGGCCAGACCGCGCGCCGCCCGCTCGACGGCGCGGCGCGCGTCGAGGCGGCCGAAGCGGTAGACGTGCGCCACCTCGGCCAGCGCGGCGATCGGCGTCGCGGCGTGCCGCAGCACCTGCGCCACCTGCGCGCCGGTGAGGGTCGGGTCGCGCGCGACGACGAGCGCCGCCACGCCCGAGGTGAAGGCAGCCGACGCGCTCGAGCCGGCCACGAACCCGTAGACGCCGCCCGGCAGCGTCGTGACCATCTCCTCGCCGGGGGCGCCGACGTCGACGCGCTCGGCGAGCGCCGCCTCGTAGCCCAGCTCGCCGTCCGGGCCGACGACCGTGACGGAGACGACGCCCGGGTAGGCGGCGGGGAACATGGCGTGGTGCACGGGGTCGTTGCCCGCCGAGGCCACGACGACGGCGCCGGCGTTCAGGGCGCGGTTCACGGCGTCGAGCAGCGCCTGCGAGCCGACGGGCGTGCCCATCGACAGGTTGATCACGCGCGCGCCGCGCTGCAGCGCCAGGTCGATCCCGGCCGCCACGTCGGCCACGCTCGCCACGCCCATGGCGTCGGCGACCTTGATCGGCAGGAGCAGCGCGCCGTACGCCACGCCCGCCACGCCCTCGGCGTTGTCGCCCTCGGCCGCGATGATCCCGGCCATGGCCGTCCCGTGGCCGTTGTCGTCGCTGAGGGCGGTCGTCTGGTTGACGAAGTCGTAGCCCGGGACCAGCCGCGCGCGCAGGTCCGGATGGGTCGGGTCGACGCCCGTGTCGAGCACCGCCACGAGCACCTGCCCGCCGGTCGTCAGGTCCCAGGCGCGCTCGACCTGCGCGTTGCGCGGGCCGCGCTGCAGGGGCAGGAAGGGGTCGTTGGGGGTGAGCGCCACGATGGCGGCGACGTTCGGCTCGGCCCAGCGGACGAGCGCCTCGCGGCCGAGCGCCTCGACCGTGCCCTTCACGTCGCCCTCGCAGGCGAGGAGCGCCTGGCCCATGGCCGGCAGGTGGCGCACGACCCGCGCCCCGTGCCGCGCGGCGAGGGCCTCGACGTCGGCCGCCGCAGCCTCCGCGACCAGGCCCACCGCGAGCTGGCCGCGCACGGCCAGGACCGGGGCGCCCTGCCCGGCGTAGTCGTAGGTGGCGTGGACGGCGCCGCGCTCCCGGATGGCCTCCTGGAAGCGCTGGAGCATGAGCTTGGCGTCGAGGCCGCACACGTGCCCGGCGGCGCCGTGGTCGTGCTCCGACGCGGCCGCCTCGGCGGCGACCCGAGCGTCATCGCCCTCGGCGCCGAGGCCAGGAGCGCCCGGGAGGAGCTGCGCCAGACCGACGTAGGCCAGGCCGAAGCCGATCGTCAGGACGAGGCCGAATCGGCCACGCGGACCTGCGCGCATGAAGTCCCTCTCGCTTCCTTGCCGGCCCGGCTTCTAGCAAGCGCCGGCCCCTGAACACGGCAGAGAGAGCGGGGTCCCCGTGCGTTTGCAAGTGTTTGTTGAACCGAGGCTTGTGAGGTCTGGATCGGGCGCGCCCCGGGGCGCCGGCGGCGCGGTCACCGCCGTCCGGCCGGCGGGGCCTTCCGCTTTCGGGAAACGGCGGTGCGCCTGGCGCCCTGCGCCATGGCGTTGAAGCCGTTACGGGAACGTCCTGCCAAGCTCCGTTGACGGGGGTCAGCCGTCGAGCGGGCGCTTGGTCGGGATCCCCTCGCGGCGGGGGAAGCGGTCCGGGGTGGCCGCGACCTTGGGCACGACGAGCAGCGCGCGGCGCGCCCCGGACGGCAGCGCGAGCGCGTGGAGCGTCGGCGCGCCGCCGCCGAGGAGCGGCGCCACGCGCCGCGCGACCTCGAGGTCGCCCGCGGCCTCGCTCGGCCCGCGATAGAGCACCACCCGACCGCCCACGCGCACGAGCGGGAGGGTCAGCTCGAGGCAGGGCGCCACGGCGGCGACGGCGCGGGCCACCGAGGCGCCGTGGCGCTCGCGCGCCGTCGGGTCGCGCCCGACGCGCTCGGCGCGCTCCGCGCGCACGACCACGCGGTCGGCGAGGCCGAGCGCCTGGCAGGCCTCCTCGAGGAACTCCGCCTTGCGCCGCTCGGACTCGACGAGCGTCACGCGCCACGCCGGCCGCGCCAGCGCCAGCACGAGACCGGGGACGCCGCCGCCGCTGCCCACGTCGACGAGCGGGTCGCCGTCGTCGGGGAGGCACATGAGGCCGAGCAGCGCGTCGAGGGCGTGCTTCTCGGCCCAGTCGGCCGGCGTGGTGATCCGCGTCAGGTTCTGGCGCTCGCCGGCCGCCTGCACGAGGTCGTGGAGGGCGACGAGGCCCTCGAGCGCGCCGCCGGGCAGGGACAGCCCGGCGGCCGCCAGGGCCGCCTGCAGGCCCGACCAGGCCGGGTCCACGCTCAGGCGGGCTCGATGATCGCCGTCATCGAGCCCTTGCAGCGCGGGATGCGCGGGTCGGGGCCGAAGGCGTGCACCTGCTCGCACTTCAGCTCCGCGTGCTCGCGCGACGTCGTGAGCAGGATCGTGCGCTTGAGCGAGTCGACCTCGCACGCGTGCAGGTAGGCCTTCTCCTGGCTCATGCCGAAGACGGCCCGGAGCATCTCGATCACGTACTCGTAGGTATGGTCGTCGTCGTCGAGGAGCACCACGTTGTAGGGCGGGATCGTGCGCGTGCGCGTGTCGACCTGCTCCTCGGTCTCGACCCCGCCGCCCTCGCTCACGTCGTCTTCTGCCCGACGAACTGGTCGCCCTTGTCCTGGAAGAGCAGGTTGAAGGTCGTGAGCGTGCCGTAGCACTTGGTCACGTAGCCCTGGAGCGTGCGGCGGTCCTCGGCCTCGAGCTTGGGGTGGCTGTTCACCTTCTGTTCGAGGATGCGCAGGTTGTCGCGGATGCGCACGACCTTGCGGAAGAAGTCCTCGATCGGGACCTCCTTCGGCTGGAGCGACTCGTCGCGCGGCTTGATGATCAGGGTGCCGCCGCGGAAGCGGGCGGCGATCTCCGCGCCCGCGTCGGTGCCCTCGTCGAGCACGTCTCGGAGCGCTTGCTTGAGCAGGCCGTAATCGATCTCCACGGGGACCCCCGGCGGCCGCCCATCTAAAGGCTCGCGGCCCGTGATGACAAGGGACCCGGCGGTCGTCAGGCCGGCTGAACGCTCCGGGAAAAAGGGGGCACCCGGTCGACCTCAAGTCCCTTGTCCAACGTCGCCGGGCGGCGGGAACGCGCGTTGCTCGACCTCGGTGACGACGGGGGTCTGCCCTATGACACGCGCACAGACCGAGCCGAGCGACGGCTTCCTCGACAACGAGTTCGCCTCCTTCCGCGAGGCCCGCCTCAAGGCCCGCAAGACACGGCGCCACGAGGCGCTCGAGCACCGGCCCCGACGCGCGGGCGAGGCCCAGGCGCCCCCGAGCGCGCCCGCGCTCGCGGCGCTCATCGATGGCCTCGAGGAGGCGCCCAGGCCCGCCGCCCCGGAGGCGGGGCCCGCCGTGCCGGAGGCGCCGGTGGCTGCCGAGGCGCCGGCGCCCGCCACGCGCGCGCCGGTCGCCGACGACGCCGAGGCGCCCGCGGCGATCGAGGGGAGCTGCTCGGACCCGGAGTTCGAGAAGTTCCGCGCGGCGCGCCGCTCCGGCGAACCGCCCCGCCGCCCCGATAGCGCGCGCATGCGCCGTCCGGAGGGCGTCGTCGAGGGGAGCTGCTCGGACCCCGAGTTCGAGAAGTTCCGCGCCGCGCGGCAGGAGGGCCGGCCGGACAGCGCCCGCCACCGCAAGCCCGAGGCGCCGGCGCCGGAGCCCGTCGACGTCGTCGAGCCCGCCGCCGCGGCCGACGCGCCGGCCGAGGACGATCAGGGCGGGCTGTTCTTCGGCACCTCGATGCACGAGCGGAAGACCGTCCGGGCGCGCGCGCTGGACGCCCGCGCGGACCTCCCCGAGGCGCCGCCGGAGGCCGAGGCCGCGACGCCCGATGGCGAGCCGACGCCCTCGCGCGGCGAGCGGCGCCGCGCGCCGCCCCCGCCGCTGCCCGAGCGACCTGCCGCGTCGTAGCGACGTCGAGCCCACGTCGGTCGGACAGGCTCGACACGTTCACGGCGCGGGATTAGAGTCGTGAGCAGCGGGAGCCGTGTTGAAGCTCACGATCGCCCACGCCGTCGAGAAGGTGCTCTTCCGCATCGCGCTCCGCGAGGGCGGCGTCGTCCCCCTGTGCCGCGCGTTCCTCGAGCTCCCCTTCGCCCTCGACGAGGTCGAGGCGGCCGCCGACACGGTGGCCGACGGCATGGCCGTGGTGAAGAACGAGTGGGGCGAGTTCCTCACCTACGAGTTCCCCGAGCTCATGCGGCAGCAGCCGGTGGTGCCGGCGACCTGCCCCACCTGCGGCGGCGCGCCGCCCCCGGTCCCGACGCAGGGCGGCGCCGAGGTCCGGCCGGCCCTCGTGTGCGACGCCTGCTACCGCGGGCTGCGCCTGGGCGGGCGGTCGACGACGAGCGGCAACGACTCGAGCGCCCTCACCCGCGTGAAGAAGCTGTTCTCCGGCGGCGACGGCGAGCCCGAGGACCCGAGCAAGGTCGCCCGCTGCGAGCACGAGATCTTCTTCATCGGGCTGTCGCTCGGCGTCGAGCAGTTCACCCACGCGACGATCGCCGCGCAGAGCCGCTTCCCGGCCAACGAGATCAAGGCCCGACTCGACGCCATGGCCGCGCGCCGCTACATCCACGTCGGCCTGCTCCCGTCAGGGGACGCCGTCGGCTTCCGCTTCCCGCCGGGGCTCACCTACCCGCGGCCGCACTACGGCCGGATCAACGACGCGGGGCTCGGCGGGACGGCGGACCGCTCGGGGCGCCTCCGCGGGCTGCAGGTGACGCCCGTCGAGTCCGAGGCGCCGCCGCCGCCGAAGCCAGGGCTGAAGATCGTGGTCACGCCCAAGGGCAAGCGCCCGCCGCCCCGGTAGCCGGGTCGGAACGCACGCTTGCCTCTCGCCGCCGGGCGCCTATAATCGCACCCTCTCGCACCGGTAGCTCAATCGGTAGAGCAGCTGGCTCTTAACCAGCGGGTTCGGGGTTCAAGTCCCTGCCGGTGTATCTCGCGGCCCCGGAGCTCTCGCTCCGGGGCCGCGCTGCTTCCGGAGCTACCAGGTCAGCAGCGAGAGCTCGATCCCGAGGGCCATCTCCTGGTCCGCCGGCTGGAAGCGGGCCACGGCCTCGACGTTCATGAAGTGCCGGCGCTGCTCGCCGATGAACAGCTCCATCGTCACCCGCAGCGAGACCTCCTTGAGCATCTCCGCCGGGTCGCCGTTGACGCGGAAGGACGCCATGGGCCGCAGGCGCAGGCGCCAGTAGCCGGGCAGGAGGCCGGGGTCGGGGGGCTCGAGGGTGATCCGCACGACGGGCTCCTGCGTGCCCTCGATGATCGTGCGCTTGCCCAGGGCGATCGCCGGCAGGTCCTCGGGGTCGTCGACGTCGTCGCGGCGCAGATGCGCGTGCTCGCGCGCCAGCCGGCGGACGTCGTGGTCGCGGTAGATCTGGCCCCCGTCGGGGTCGATGCGCAGGAACGAGAGCCGGTCGAGGCTCACGCGCAGCTCGTTCGAGACGGCGAGCGGGCCCAGGCGCGCGACCTGGATCTCCTGGCCGATCGTCTGCACGAACGGGGTCGCGGGCGCGCCGCCCCGCTCGGGCGGGAGCGAGTCGAGCCACGAGCGGTCCCACCAGCGGCCGCCCGCCCGGTGGTCCGAGAACGCCTCGTGCATGCGCTCGAACGCCAGGTCGTAGCGGTCCCAGTCGATGGCCTCGGCGTCGTAGGCGTCCCGGATCGAGTCGCGCCAGAGCTTGCGCATGCGCGCCTGGACCTTGCGCACGACCAGGCCCTCGAGGCCGTCATAGCGCACCACGAGGGAGCCCGGCGGCAGCCGCGTGAGCGACACCTGGCGCACGAAGTCGGCGCCGTGGGTGGCGCGCGGCAGCCAGCGGAAGGTGGGGAGCTCGAGCCGGACGTCCAGGGCGGGGTCGAGGCGTGGCTCCAGGCTGGGGTCGCGCCCGAGGTCGTCCGCCTCCGGCGTGGGCGGGCGGACGACCCGCCCGCCGCCGTCGACGACCACGCCGTCGCCGCGGAAGACGCCGGCGACATCCTGGCCTCGGGCCGGCGCCGCCAGGCCGATCGCCAGCGCGGGGGCGAGCAGCATCCCGCTCAGCACCGTCGACGTGGTTGTCCGCGCGCGCGACGTCATCCCGGCCGTCCGACCCCCGAGGGACAGCCCTCGGGATCGCCTCGTTCTCTAGGCGCTTCCTCCACGCTCACCCGCGGGCGGGGTATCCCCCATCCCACGACCCCCCGAACACGGGGACCCAGGGCAAGGCCCGGCCCGTCACGGGTGCGGCTCGCCGCGAGCAGAGAGCTCACGGGGCGTCACACCAGCGTCGGCCGTCCCCCGCGCCCAGGGGTGAGGCTGGTCCGATCAGTTTAGGGTTCTATCAGCCTCGATCGGGGCGCGCCAACGACCAGGGGAATGCCGGGACAGCGAGGTCCCGTCAGCGATCCCGGGCGATGCCTGCTCCGCGAAGCCGAGGCGACGCTATCTCACGCCACCATGGCGAGTATGGCAATCGTCCGGGGTGGCTGCAAGGGCGGCCTTCCGCGATTTGCGCCGGAATCGGCCAGATTCCCCAATGCTGTCGTTTTTCTGGAGTTCACGTCCCGCGCGCGCGGTTATAGTCCGTGGGCTCGATTCCCCTCCCGCGAGAGACCGCCGCGTCATGGACATCCTGCTCATCTCCCCACCCGTGGCCAACTTCGGGCAGTGCAGCTCGGGCCTCTCGGTCCTGACCGCCTACCTGCGCGCGCGGGGGTTCGACGCGCGCCAGTGGGACCTGGCCATCGAGGCGTTTCACCACTTCCACTCGCCGGAGTACCTCTCCGGTTGCCTCGACCTGCTCGAGCAGGCCGACCTGGGTGAGGTTCCCCAGCCGCGCGACATCAACGGCCGCCTCCCCGACGAAGAGGACATCCGCGTCGTGGCGCGGCGCGTCGTGGCCGAGATCGAGGGGGCCAAGGCCGCTCTGCGCCGGCCGGGGATCGAGCGCGACCACCCGACGATGCGCTGGGCCTTCCAGACGATCGCCGACGCCGGCGTCGTGATGACCGCGGCCGCCCAGGGTCGCTACGAGCACGACTTCCGGCACTTCGGCATCGACGGGGCCTTCCGCTCCTACGAGACGCTCGAGGCCGCCCTCGAGGACCGCGCGAGCAACCCCTACATCGCGTTCCTGGAGGAGGTGGCCCTGCCGCGGATCCTCCGCGAGCGCCCGCGGGCCGTGGGCATCAGCATGACCTACTTCTCGCAGGTCGTGCCCGGCTTCACCCTGGCGCGCCTCCTGCGCGAGCGCGCCCCCGAGGTGAAGCTCGTCATGGGCGGCGCCTACCTGACCGCCGTCGAGGACCAGGTCCACGGCCTGCCCGCACGCCTGGCGCCGGTCGACGCGATCATCCTCCACGACGGCGAGGAGGCGCTCGAGCGCTGGCTCCGGGCCGCCCTCCACGGCGACGGCCGCGTCGAGGACGTCCCGAACTCCCACCTGCCGACGGCGGCGGGCGTCTTCGAGCGGGCCGGCGAGCGCAACATCGTCCACACCGACCTCGACCTGCTGCCGGTGCCCATGTGGACGCTCGACGGGCTCGACCTGTCGCGCTACCTCGTGCCGCGCTACCCGATCCCCCTGCCGCTCTCGCGCGGCTGCTACTGGGGCCGCTGCTCGTTCTGCAACATCTCCTGCCAGACGTCCGCGACCTACCGCACGCGGCCGGTCGAGAAGGCCATCGCGGACATCAAGGCGGCGATCGCGCAGACGGGCTCGAACTGGTTCGACTTCCCGGTCGACTCGTTCCGGCCCAAGGAGCTGCACGCGCTCGCCCAGGCGATCATCGCCGAGGGCCTCGAGATCGAGTGGGGCGCCGAGGTGCTCCTCGACCCGGGCTTCAAGGACCCGGTCATCGCCGACCTGGCCCGCTCGGGCTGCCGCTGCCTGCGCTTCGGCCTGGAGAGCGCCAACGTCGAGACCCTCACGGCGATGAACAAGCCGACGCGCCCCGGCGAGGCGCGGCGGATCCTCGAGAGCTGCAAGAAGAACGGCATCCAGACGGCGGTCATGCTCATCGCCGGGTTCCCGACCGAGACCCAGGCGCGGCTGTGGGAGACCTACGACTACCTGGCGCAGAACGCCGACCGGATCGACTTCCTGACCATCCACTCCTACTCGCTCGTCCCCGGCTCGCCCATGGCGCAGGACCCGGGGCGCTTCGGGCTGTACCTGCTGCCGCCGCAGGCCGTCCTCTGGACCAGCCTGCCGTTCGTGAACACGAACCCGGTCGGCATGCGCAACGAGGACCTGCCGCGCGTCGTGCAGGCCATGCGCGAGGGGCTGCGCGAGCACTACCCCGACCTGGGCGAGATGTGGACGGTGGCCATCGGCGGCTGGATGACCTTCCCCGCCTGCTGCGGCGTGCGCCGCGACCTCGTCCACCCGACGGCCGGCGGGTAGTTGCGCGCGGCCCCGCCCGCGACCGACACTGCGCCGGATGACGATGGGGGACGGGTCCGGGGGGCTCTCGCGCATCGCCGGCTCGCCGCCGGGCGGCGACACGACCCGGCGCAACCCGCCGGGGTACGTCTTGCCGCTCCCGCTCGCGGCCGTGCCGCCCGCGCGGCGCGTGGGCGGCTACGAGCTCTTGGCCGAGCTGGGGCGCGGCGGCATGGGCTCCGTGTGGCGGGCGCGCAGCCTGGCGCTCGGGCGCGAGGTGGCCCTCAAGCTCCTCACGGCGCCCGACGACCCCGAGCTCGTCGAGCGCTTCCAGCTCGAGGCGCGCGCGGCGGCGCGGCTCCGGCACCCCAACGTCGTCGGCGTGCACGAGGTCGGCCAGGACGGTCGCACGTGGTTCCTGGCCCTGGACCTCGTCGAGGGCGAGTCGCTCCGGGCGCGCGTCACGCGCGACGGCCCGCTCTCTCCGCGCGAGGCGGCGCGGGTCGTCGAGGCGATCGGGCGCGCCCTGCACCACGCCCACGGGCACGGCGTCGTGCACCGCGACGTGAAGCCGCACAACATCCTGATCGCCGCTGACGGCACGCCCCTGCTGGCCGACTTCGGGCTGGCCAAGGACGCCGGCGCCGACGGCCTGACGGTCACGGGGCAGGTCCTGGGGACCCCGGCCTACATGGCGCCCGAGCAGGCGCTCGGCGACCTGGCGCGCGTCGACCGGCGCGCCGACGTCTACGCCCTGGGCGCCACCCTCTACGAGGCGCTCACGGGCGCGCCGCCGTTCGCCGGCGCGACGGCGATGAACATCCTGCGGCAGGTGATCGAGGACGACCCCGCGCCGCCCTCGCGCCGCCGACCCGGCCTCGACCGCGACCTCGAGGCCGTGGTCCTCAAGTGCCTGGAGAAGGCGCCGGACGCCCGCTACGACACGGCCGCCCAGGCGGCCGACGACCTGGCCCGCTGGCTGCGCCGCGAGCCGGTCGCCGCCCGCCGGGCGGGCC
>JAHBXY010000138.1 GCA_019636275.1 Planctomycetota bacterium
CGGCCGGGTTGGGCCCCGCCGCGCGGGCGGTGGTCAGCGGGTCGTCGAAGCGCAGGCGCACGTCGCCCACGCGCACGACGTCGCCGTGGACGAGCGCGCGGGCGCCGGTCAGGCGCTCGTCGCCCACCCGCGTGCCGTAGCTGCTGCGCAGGTCGCGCAGGACCCAGCCGCCCTCCTCGCGCCGGAGCTGCGCGTGCTCGCGGCTGACCGTCGGGTGCTCGAGGGCGACCTCGCAGCCTGGGTCGCGGCCGAGCGTGAAGCGCCGTCCGGGGAGCAGCGCGATGCGCCGCTCGTCGGCGTCGGCGCCGGCGACCACGAGGCAGGGGTAGCGGGCGGCCCCGCCGGCGAGGACCTGCTCGAGGTCCTGCG
The DNA here is from genome assembly GCA_019636275.1 of Planctomycetota bacterium. Lineage (GTDB taxonomy): Bacteria > Planctomycetota > J058 > J058 > J058 > JAMLIC01. The sequence goes on from JAHBXY010000138.1 coordinate 370, forward strand.
CGACGTCGCCGGCGCGCGCGTAGCGGAAGCGCGGGTCGGGCGAGAGGAGCTGCAGGACGACCCGCTCGAGCTCGAGCGGCACCTCGGGCGCCAGCGCCCGCGGCGGCGCGACGTCGCCCGCCAGCACGCGATCCATGAGCTCGGCCGGGTCGGCGCCCGTGCAGGGCGGGCGGCCGGTGAGGGCGTGGTAGAGCGTGGCCCCGAGCCCGTAGAGGTCGGCCCGCGCGTCGAGCGCGGCCCCCTGCCACTGCTCGGGCGCCATGTAGTGGGTCGAGCCCACCATGTGGCCGGTGCGCGTGAGCGCGGTGCGGAAGGCATCGCGCGCCACGCCGAAGTCGACGAGCGTCGCCCCGCCGTCCGGGCGCACGATGACGTTGGCCGGCTTCACGTCGCGGTGCAGGAGCCCCTGCGCGTGGACGACGGCCAGGGCCGTGGCCACGTCGCGCGCCGCGCGGGCGGCGGCCGCCGGGGCGAGGCGCGCCGGGGCGCGCGACAGCCGCGAGAGCGCGGCGCCCTCGACGTGGTCCATGACGATCGCCGGCGGCTCGGCGTCGGCCTCGACGGCGCGCAGGCCCACGAGCGCCGGGTGCGGCGGCAGGCGGCGCAGGGCGTCGCCCTCGCGCGCGAAGCGCCGGCGCACGGCCGGGTCGTGCGCCACCTCCGGCGCCAGGACCTTGACCACGACCTGCGCGCCGGCGGCGTCGCGCGCCAGGTAGACGGCGCCCATGCCGCCGCGGCCGAGCGGCCGCTCGACGCGGCAGCCGGCGACGGTGCGGCCGACGAGCGGGTCCTCGTCCAAGCTAGGGCTCCTCGTCGCGGAAGAAGGCGGGCAGGGCGGCCAGCGCCTCGGGGCCGATCGTCGAGCGGGCGCGGGTCGACATCACCGGCCAGGCGTCGTAGGCCCGCGGCCGGCCGACCGGCGTCTCGGCCGTCTGCGTGCCGGTGACGTGCGTGGCGCGGTAGTAGCCCTCGCCGCTGACGCGGCCGTCGGCGCGCGAGGCGTAGGTCATGAGCGGGAGGAAGTGGTAGCCGAGCTCCGGCGGGCCGAGCGGGCAGCCCGCCTGCACGATCTCGCGGGCGGACTTCTTGCGGCCGGCCGTCGCCATGGCGCGGTAGAGGTGCCCGCGCGGGACGTCGATCAGCCACGAGACCTTGAGCTGGTCGCGACCCGGGTGGTCGCGCAGGGCCCAGGCCAGGCGCGCCACGTACAGGTTCATGTCGGCGCGCGAGGTCCACATGCGCAGCCACGGGCTGGCGTAGACCAGCCACTCGTCCTCCCGGGCGGGGTCGTACTTCTTCACGTAGACCGGCTTGTCGTCCTCCGCGCGGCGGGTGACGACGAGGCGCACGAAGCCGAGCGGGCGGGCGCGCGCCAGGCGGTCGATCCCGCGCTTCAGGGCGGCCGGATCGTCGGCGAAGGTGCCGACGCCCACGAAGTGCTTCGACTGGCGCTGGCGCTTCTTCGTCGGGTCCGTCTCGGGGTCGTCCGGGTCGGGCTCCTTCGGGTCGCGCGTCGAGGTGGGGTTGAGCTCCGAGCCGTACATGTCGAAGATCCGCGGCGGCTTCTGGTGCTTCTCGGGGTTCACCAGCGTCGGCGTCGACAGCGGCCCGTCGCCGAACACGCCGCCGGTGTCGAGGAACTGCACCCGGGCCGGCAGGCCGTCGCCGTCGCGCGAGAGGACGCGGACGATGAACGCCACGTGCGCGCCGCGCCCCTGGATCCCCGCCTCCAGCGAGCGCCAGCCGTAGACGCTGCCCGGACGCACGACCTGGGCGAAGTCCTGGCGCTTCGAGTCCTTGTTCAGCGGCGCCCAGCTCCCCTTCGGCGTGAGCGCGCCGAAGGCCGCCTCGTTCGAGTTCGCCGTCATCATCAGCCGGTCGAGCAGGCGCGGCGGCGCGGGCGGCGGCTGCCCCTGCTTGCCCGGGTCGAGCGGGAAGGCGCTGCCGCGGGTGATCGCCGCGATCGTGCACGAGTGCTGGCACTCGGTGACGACGGGGATGCAGGGGTCGTCGCCCTCCTGCAGGTCGTGGAGGACGACGGCGTCCGTGACCGTGAGCGCCGGGTCGCCGGCGTTCTTCGGGTGGGGCTGGCCCTTCTTCTGCGAGAGGCGCGGCTGGTTCGAGTAGACGACGCCCGGCGTGGTGTAGGTCACGCCGCACAGCGCCTCGGTGATGAGCCGCGCCCAGCGCTCCTCGTCGTCGAGCGTCGCCGGGTAGGGGCGGCCGGCGCGGAGGAAGGCGTGGCGCCAGGCGGGCTCGAGGCCGGCCTCGACGCGCGACCAGACGTGCTCGAGCAGGTGCTTCAGCTCGGCCGGCCCCGGGGCGCCGAAGTCGAGCGTCGGCGGCGACGCCGCGGCGTCGACGGGCGCCTCGTTCAGGGCCACGACCAGCCGCGGGCCGTCCAGGCCGACGAGGATGGGCGACGGCTTCTTCGAGTTGAGCGGCGTCGTCGTCAGGAGCGTGAGCACGTCGCTCGCGTGCTGACCGCCGAAGGCGTCGGTCCACGTCGTCTCGACGTGGACCCGCGCCGCGTCGGCCGGGACGCGCGTCGTCCAGCGGTAGGTGCGCCCGTCGACGCGCTCGACGTCGGCCACCGGCTTCGGCTGGGCCGCCTTGCCCTGCTTGGGCTTCGCCAGGTCCCCCACGGTCACGACCTTCAGGCCGAAGGTCGGCGGGACGTCGACGCGGCGCTTGGCCTGGAAGGCGTAATGCAGCTCCAGCTCGAGCTGACCCTCGTAGCCGCCGGCGAAGAGGGAGGCGACCCGCCGCTCGTCCTCGTAGACCTTCACGCGCCCTCCCGGGCCAGCTCGTCGTCGACGAGCACGTGGACGCCGCCCGGCGGCAGCCCCTCCACGACGGCCACGCCCTCGTCGTCGGTCTCGCCCGCGAACGAGCCCCAGGGGCTGCGCAGGGTGTAGCGCCGGCGGACGAGCGGCTGCTCCTCGCCGCGCGAGAGGAGCAGCGCGTTGAGCCGGTCGGCGTAGACCAGCGGCGGCGAGCGCACGGCGCGCCCGGCGCCGCGCAGGGTGTAGGCGAAGCTCACCGGGGGGAAGGTCGCCGGCGCCTCGAGGTCGACCGGCGGGGCGACGGCGTCGGGCTGGAACCAGGCGGCGAAGCTGGCCTCGACGCGGCCCTCGGTCGAGGTCGCCTCGAGCGTGGCGACGACGCCGTGGCCGACCTGCTCGACCTCGAAGGCCATGGGCACGCCCCCGGGCAGGCCCGGCGCGAGGACGACCAGCCGCGCGGCCTCCTCGAAGCGCGCCTCGCCCTCCCAGGTGGCCGTCCAGCGCCGCGCCGAGAGCATGGTCGGGAGGCGCTCGCGCTCGTAGCGGCCCGGCGCGTAGAGCTGGCAGGCGGCCGGGGCGCAGGCGCCGCCCGCGTGGCAGGCGAGCGCCGGCGCCTCGCCCGGCTCGAACACGAGCAGCTCGACCCGCCGGTTGGCCTGGCTGCGGTGCCCGTCGACGCCGGGCGCCTCGACCGGGTGGTGCTCGCCGCAGCCGACGGCCGGGCGCGCCGGGTCGACGTAGGTCAGCCGCGCGCGCAGGGCGGCCAGGCCGGCCGCGTCCTCGCCGAGGGCGTCCAGGAGCCCGCGCTCGTAGCAGTCGAACAGCGCCGCCCAGGTGCGCGGCCCGAGCGCGCCGTCGACCGACAGCCGCTCGACCGGCGCGTCGTCGTTGTACGCCTGCTGGAAGGCGCGCACGGCCGCCTGGGTCTTCGGCCCGGCGACGCCGTCGACGGGGCCCGGGTCGCAGGGGTAGCCGCGCGTGCGCGCCACCCAGGCGAGCACCTGCTGGCGGTCGGCCACGACGTGGCGCGCGTGGGCCAGGCGGGCGAACGCCTCGCGGTCGCCGACGAGGGCCGCGTGGGCGCAGTCGGCCCGCTGCTGCGAGAGCGGCAGGTTGTAGGCGGCGGCCCCGGTCGTGTCGGTGTGGCCGGCCACGAGGAGCGCCACGCCGGGGTGCTCCTCGTGGTGGCGCAGGAGCGCGGCGAGGGCGCCGACGCCGGCGGCGTGCGGCGCGGGCTCGGCGCCCGCGCCCTCGGGGTCGCGGCCCTCGGGCATGAGCGCGGCGCTCTCCGTGCGGAACAGCGCGTCCTCGAGCTCGACCCACACGGCGCGCCGGGGCGCCGGCTCGAGGCGCACCGCCCGCGCCGGCTTGCCCGCGGCCGCGACCTCCAGCCGGGGGGCCACGCCGCCGTCGGTCGCGTCGCTGACGTCGAGGAGCGCCAGGCCCGGGAGCGACAGGTCGCCCGGGCCGTCGCCGAACACGGGCAGGAGCCGCACGTCGCCGGCCTCGCCGCCGGCCGGCGCGGGGAAGACGGCGTCGCTGGCCGCCCGCGCCTCGGGCAGCACCGTGACCTTCACGTCGCCGCGCGCGCCCTTCGTCAGGACGCGCACGACGAGCACGTCGCGCGGCGCCGGCAGGCGGCCGGCGGCGGCGAGGCTGGCCGCGCGGGCCCGCGGCACGGCCCGGGCCACCTCGGTCGGGGTCCAGGTGGCGGCGTCGAGCGCGACCGCGTCGGGCTCGACGCCGCGCAGGACCTCGAAGCGGCGCGCGGCGGGCACGCGCAGCGTCCGCGTCGCGTCGCCCACCGTCCAGCTCGTCTTCGGCAGGCCGCACCCGGGGCACACCGCCTGCGCGTCGGTGGCCACGTCCGCGCCGCACTCGCTGCACTGCCAGGGCATGTCGACCTCGTCCGCGCGAGCATGCGCCCGGGTCCGGTCGCGGACAAGCCCAGCCGGTCACGGCGGCCGTCGCTCGAGAGTGATGTGCACGCCGCGGAGCGGGACCCTCGCTCCGATCCGCAGTGACGCACCTGTCGCCCTCGCTCCGGCCGCCTCGCGGCCTTCGCTCGCGCCCCGGGATCGTCGTGGCGACCTACTTCGAGCCCGCGCGCGCGCCGCCGCGGCCAGCATCGTCGCCCGCAGCCGTCGAGCACACGACTGCGCGCGCGCCGACGGGCTGGCCCTCGGGGACGACGTGCTCGCGGTGAGCGGCCCGGGCCCCTCGCTTGACTCTGCCCCGGGCCCAAGTACCGTCGCGCCGTGGTCGCCGCGGACGAGACGGTCAGGGTCGAGGGGCTGGGGAAGTGCTACCGCCTCTTCCGCAGCTCGCTCGACCGCCTGCGCGAGGCCGTCTCGCCCACGCGCCGCAAGTACGGCCAGGAGTTCTGGGCCGTGCGCGACGTCTCGTTCTCGGTGCGCCGGGGCGAGGTGTTCGGCCTCGTGGGCCGCAACGGCGCCGGCAAGAGCACGACGCTGAAGATGATCGCCGGCCGCCTGCGCCCGACGACCGGCAAGGTGCTGGTCGAGGGCCGCGTCTCGAGCATCCTCGAGCTCGGCACGGGTCTGAACCCGAACCTGACCGGCCGGCAGAACGCGCGCGTCAACGCCCTGTTCCTGGGCCTCGACCCGTGGCGGGTCGAGGCGCAGCTGCAGGCGATCCTCGACTTCGCCGAGATCGGCGAGTTCGCCGACCAACCGCTGATGTACTACTCGTCCGGGATGAAGGCGCGCCTGGCCTTCGCCGTGCTGACGGCGATCGAGCCCGAGGTGCTGATCCTCGACGAGGCGCTGGCCGCCGGCGACGCGCAGTTCTCGGCCAAGTGCCAGGCCTTCGTCCGCGACCTGTGCCGCTCCGGCTGCACGACGATCGTCGTCAGCCACGACCTGGCGTTCCTCACCAGCACGTGCGACCGCGTGGCCTGGATCGACGGGGGCCACCTCCGCGGGGCGGGCGCCCCGCAGGCGGTGATCGGCGACTACGTGGCCTCGTTCGGGCAGCTCGGCGACTTCCGCGCCCGGCCGCGCAACCTGCTCCTGCGGTTCGAGGCCGCGCCCGAGGACCCGGACGCCGAGCACCACCTGCACCTCGTCGGCTGGCTGGACGCCGACGGCGGCCTCACCGCGTCGGTGGACCTCGCCGACGGCTCGGCGCTCACCGCCTGCCTCGAGCGCGCGCCGGACGTGGGCCTCACGGCCGCGGCGGCCTCGGGCGGCTGGGAGGGGACCGCGCCGGGGCCGCACGGCCGCTGCGCGTGCTCCGGCCGGCCGCCGCGCCCGGCGGCGCCGCCTTCCTGGTCGTGCCGGTGCCGCCCGCGCCGGCGCCGCTGCCGCACGCGCTCCTGGTCACGGGGCAGGCGCGCCTGCCCCGCCTGCGCGTCTCCGCCCTGGCCGACGGCGTGTGGACCCCCCTGGGGGAGTTCGGCGGCTACGACGCCTGGTACACGCCCGACTTCCCCGTGCGGCACCTGCTGGGCGCCGCCGTGGAGGTCGCAGGTGGCTGACCTCCCCCTGCGCGCGCTTGGCCTCCTCGTCGCCGCTGCGCGGCCGCTCCTGGGCGAGCGGCGCGCCCGCGAGGTCGCCGGCTACTGCTACGCGGTCAGCACGCTCCTCGTCTACTCCTTCCAGGAGCAGCACCGGCGCGCCGTGCTCGGGCTCCTGTGGGTCGTGGCCACGCCGGCCCTGTTCCTCGGCGTCTACCTGACGATCTTCGCCGGCATGATCGACCCGGCCACGAGCGAGGCGCTCGGCGGCCGCTACGGGTTCCCGATCTACGTCATGTTCGGCTTCATCACCTGGTCGGCCTTCGTCGAGGGCGTCCAGGGCGGCGCGGCGGCGCTCGTGTCGAACCCCGCGCTCGTCCAGCACTCGCCGATCCCGCTCTCCGTCCTGCCGTTCGTGAAGGTCCTGGGCGGCCTGACGGGCCTCGTGATCAGCGCCGCCCTCCTCCTCGGGGTCGTCAGCGCCCTCGGCCGCTTCCCCGGGACGCGCCTGCTCCTCTTCCCGCTGGCGCTGCTCCTCCTGGGGGCCTTCACGCTGGGCCTGGCGCTGCTCCTGTCGGCCGTGGCCACGCGCTTCCGCGACGTCCTGCAGGTCCTCGGCACGCTCCTCCTGATCGAGTTCTTCGCCGTTCCGATCCTCTACACGCCCGCCATGCTCGGCGAGGGCGCGCAGCGCCTCGTGCAGCTCAACCCGCTCACGCCCTTCTTCCACCTGGTGCGCTCGAGCTTCATCGCCAGCCACCCGCTCGCGCCGCTCGACCTGGGCCTGGCGGCGGGGTGGGCGCTCGGGTCGCTGGTCGTGGGGCGGGTCGTGTTCGGGCGGCTGTCGTCGGGCTTCGCCGACCACTCGTAGTCAGGCTGCGAGCCGCGCGTAGAGGTCGAGCAGCTTCCGCTGCTCGACCTCCCAGTTGAGCTCCTCGGTCGCCGCGCGCAGGGCGTTCTGTCGGGTCTCGGCGAGGAGGCGCGGGTCGGCGGCCAGCCCGTCGATCGCGGCGGCGATCGCGCGCGGGTCGCGGGGGTCGCACAGGGCGCCCACGCGGCGCGACGTGATCACCGCCCGCAGCTCCGGAAGGTCGCTGGCGACGACGGCCAGCCCGGCCATGAGGTACTCGTAGAGCTTGTTCGGCTGCGCGTAGTAGGTGTTCAGGCACGACGAGGGGAAGGGGCACACGCCGATCTCCGCCTCGCGCGCCGAGCGCACGAGCTCGAGCATGGGCACCGGCGGGGCGAAGGTCACCCGGTCCTCGACGCCGAGCCGCGCGGCCAGGCGGCGCAGCTCCGCCCCGTAGCCGCCGACCCCGCGCATGACGAGCCGCGCGTGGCGCAGGTGCCGGGCGCTCTCGATCAGCGGCTCGAGGCCGCGGAAGGGCTGGTAGCCCCCGTGGTAGAGCGCGACGCGCGGGCCGGCGCCCGGGGTGGAGAGGGGCGCGGCCTGGAGGAACGGGACGTTGCGGAGCACGAGGGCCAGGGGCGTCCCGTAGGTGCGGGCGCTCGTGCGCGCCAGCGCGTCGCCGACCGTGACGTACGCGTCGGCGGCGCCGATGAGGGCCCGCTCGAGGCGCTGGTAGTACCCCCGCCACAGCTCCGTCCGCGCGCCGTCGGGCCACTGGTCGGGGAAGAGCTCGTGGAAGTCGTAGACGAGCCTGGCCCCCGTGCGGCGCTTGGCGAGGACGCCGGCAAGGAGGGTGTCGAGGTCGTGCGCGTGGTAGACGTCGGCCCGCTCGTCGGTCGCGGCCCGGGCCATGTGCAGGTTCAGCGCCGCGCAGGAGGTGACGAGCTCGAGGTCCTCCTCGAAGAGCTCGCGGCGGGTCGGGGGGCGCGGCGGCTCCGTGATCGCCGTCGTCGTCGCCGTCGTGGGCTCGGCGGCGGCCGCCAGCCCGGCGGCCGCCTCGGCGGCCCGCGCCGCCGCGAGCGCCACGACCTCGGGCGGGAGCGCGCCCCCGTAGCGCACCCCCACGTAGGCGTCGCGCAGGAGCCCGTAGAAGCGCGGGTGCGCGCCGCTCAGCCGCTGCAGCGCCCGGTCGCGCGCGGCGTCGAGCACGGCCCGGGGCGACAGGCGCGGCACGGCCAGGCTGTTCATGACGCTCGGGCGCGGCAGCCGCCGCACGGTGACCCCGCCCAGGTCCTCGACGGGCGGGTCGTCGGGCCGCTCGGCGACGCCCAGGACGACGACCTCGTACCCCGCGCCCGCCAGCGCCGCGGCCTCGCGGCGCACGCGCGGGTCGTTCGTCACGCGGTTGTTGACGAACATGCAGACCTTGACGCGGCGCCGGCTCATACGGCCACCGGGGCCGGCGCGGCGCGCCAGGCGCCCTCGCGCAGGAGGCTCAGCCACTCGGACAGGCTCACCCAGCGCCAGATCGTCCAGGACAGGTCCGCCTCGCCAGCCTGGTGGCTGCGCCACGCGGCCTCGAGGTCGGCCGGCGAGTGGCCGGCGACGTCGCCCACCGGGCCGTCGAGGAGCCGCTCGCGCGCCCACGCGCGCATGGGGCCGCGCAGCCAGCGGTCCTGCGGGGCCACGTAGCCCACCTTCTCCGCGCGCCACTGGATCTCGGGCGGCAGGAGGCCCTCGCCCGCGCGGCGCAGGATCAGCTTCTGCCAGCCGTCGCCGACGAAGGCCTCGTCGGGCAGCCCCAGGCAGAAGTCGACCAGGTCGACGTCGAGGAAGGGCAGGCGCGGCTCGCGGCTGAACGCCATGGCGTTGCGGTCGGCGTAGCGCAGGAGCGTCGGCAGGTTGTTGTACTGCAGCGCCTCGGCCATCTTCCCGCGCAGGCGCGCGCCGCGGACCGGCGGCGGCACGCCGACGAAGTAGTCGGCCGGCGGCACCGGCGCCCACCAGGCGCGCGCGAGGCTGCGCAGCGCCAGGGCCAGCAGCGGGTCGAAGCGCCGCCGGACCTCGCGGTAGCGCGCGGCCACCCGCAGGAGCCGCCACGAGAGCCTCGCCGTCTCGCTGGCCAGCGTCAGCCAGCGGCCCTGGTCCATGAGGTCGAGCTGGCGGAGGAAGAAGTAGGACTGGTAGCCGCCGAGGAGCTCGTCGGCGCCCTGGCCGTCGATCAGGATCGTGGTTCCGCGCTCGCGCGCGAGGCGGGCCACGCACCACTGGAGGTAGATCGACGCGGAGAGGAACGGCTCCTCCTGGTGCCAGTGGAGCTCGCGCGACTCGCGCATGAACCCCTCGGGCGTGGGGACGACCGCGTGCGCCTCGGCGCCGGCGCGGCGCACGACCGCGTCGATCTCGGCCCCCTCGGAGATCGTGGGGTCGTCGTCGAAGCGGGCGGAGAAGGTGCGCTGGACGAAGCCCGCGTCGCCGCGGAGGCCGGCCAGGAGGCACACGAGCGTCGACGAGTCCAGCCCGCCCGAGAGGCTCGAGCCCACGGGCACGTCGGCGCGCAGCCGCAGGCGCACGCTGCGCTCGAGGAGCGCGCCGAACTCCTCGACCGCCCGGCGGGGCTCGTAGCCCTCGCGCACGCGCAGGGGGTCCGGCACCCAGTAGCGCCAGGTGCGCGTGACCTGCCCGGCGGCGTCGGCCTCGAGCGCGTGCGCCGGCGGCAGGCGCCACACGCCCTGGAACAGCGTGTCGGGCCCGTCCTCGCGGTAGCCGCCGGCGGCGAAGCGGGTCACGAGGTCCTCGCGCGCGGCGGCCGGGAGGCGCGGGTGGGCCAGGAGCGCCTTGATCTCCGAGGCCAGCGCGACGCCGCCGCCCTCGAGCGGGGCCCAGAAGAGCGGCTTCTCGCCGAAGCGGTCGCGCGCGGCGAACAGGCGGCGCTCGACGGTGTCCCACACGGCGAAGGCGAACATGCCGTTGAGCCGCTCGAGGCACGCGGCGCCCCAGCGGGCGTAGGCCGCCAGGAGCACCTCCGTGTCGCCGGTCGTGCGGAAGGCGTGTCCGGCCTGCTCGAGCTCGGCCCGGAGCTCGACGTAGTTGTAGACCTCGCCGTTGTAGACGAGCTGGTAGCGGCCGTCGGGCGACGCCATCGGCTGCGCGCTGGCGTCGGTCAGGTCGAGGATCGCCAGGCGCCGGTGCCCGAGCCCCACGCCGGCGCGCCCGCTCTCGCCGGTCCACAGGCCGGCGCCGTCGGGGCCGCGATGCGCGAGCCGGTCGCGCATGGCGGCGAGCACGTGGGGCGCGACGGGGCCCCTTGGGTCGATGACGGCGACGATCCCGCACACGGGTGCCGTTCTACGACGCGACGGCCTCGTCGGCGAGGCCTGGGGCTATACTGCCCGCCCGTGGACCAGCCGCGCCGCTCCTCGAACTTCGGCCTCGTGGGCGCCGCCGGCTTCGTGGCCCCGCGCCACCTCAAGGCGATCCGGGACACCGGCAACCGCCTGATCGCCGCGGCCGACCCCCACGACAGCGTGGGCGTGCTCGACGGCTACTTCCCCGAGGCCCGCTTCTTCACCGAGATCGAGCGCTTCGACCGCCACCTCGAGAAGCTGCGCCGGCGCTCCGACGACGAGCGCATGCACTACCTGAGCGTGTGCTCGCCCAACTACCTGCACGACGCGCACGTGCGGCTGGCGCTGCGCCTCGGCGCCGACGCGATCTGCGAGAAGCCGCTGGTGATCAACCCCTGGAACCTCGACGAGCTGGCCGAGCTCGAGGCCGAGACCGGGCGGCGCATCCACGCCGTCATGCAGCTCCGCTACCACCCGGCGCTCCTGGCGCTCCGCGAGCGCCTGCGCGCCGAGCCGGCGCGCGCGCCGCGCGACGTCGTGCTCACCTACGTGAGCCGCCGCGGCGCCTGGTACCACGTCTCGTGGAAGGGCAGCGAGGAGAAGTCGGGCGGCCTGGCCATGAACCTCGGCGTCCACTTCTTCGACCTGCTCGTGTGGCTCTTCGGCCCGGTCGAGGCGAGCGCCCTGCACCTGCGCACCCCGGCCCGCATGGCCGGCGCGGTGACGCTCGAGCGCGCCCGCGTCCGCTGGCTCCTGTCGGTCGACCTGCGCGACGTGCCGGCGGCCGCCCGCGAGGCGGGCAGGACCGCCTGGCGCAGCCTGACGATCGACGGCGAGGAGGTCGAGTTCTCGGACGGCTTCGGCGACCTGCACACGCGCGTCTACGAGGACGTCCTGGCCGGCGGCGGGCTCTCGATCGCGGATGCGCGGCCCGGGATCGCGCTCGTCCACGCGATCCGCACGGCCGACGCCGCGGCGCCCGGGCGCGGCGAGGTCCACCCCCTCCTGGAGGCCTGACGTGAGCCACTTCGCCCACGCGTCCGCCTTCGTCGACCCGGGCGCCCAGGTCGGCGAGGGCACGAAGGTCTGGCACTTCTCGCACGTCTCCAGCGGGGCCCGGATCGGCGCCCGCTGCAGCCTCGGCCAGAACGTGTTCGTGGCCGACCGCGTCGTGATCGGCGACGGGGTGAAGATCCAGAACAACGTCTCGATCTACGAGGGCGTGGTCCTCGAGGACTACGTGTTCTGCGGCCCGAGCATGGTGTTCACCAACGTGAAGACCCCGCGCTCGGCCTTCCCGCGCAACACGAGCGCCGACTACCTGACGACGCGCGTCGGCCGCGGCGCCTCGATCGGCGCCAACGCCACGGTCGTGTGCGGCGTGACGGTCGGCGCCTGGGCCTTCGTCGCCGCCGGCGCCGTGGTCACGAAGGACGTGGCGCCGTTCGCCCTCATGGCCGGCGTCCCGGCGCGGCGGCTCGGCTGGGCCTGCGCCTGCGGGCGGCCGCTGGGCGACCCGCCGCCGGGGCGGGTCGCCTGCCCCGACTGCGCGCGCGTCTACCACCTGGCCGACGGGGCGCTGGCGCCCGACGCCGCGACCGCCCTGCCGTGAAGGTCGTCACCGTCGTCGGCGCCCGCCCGCAGTTCGTCAAGGCGGCGCCGGTCTCGCGCGCCCTGCGCGCCGGGGGGCACGAGGAGCTCCTGGTCCACACGGGCCAGCACTTCGACGACCTCATGTCGCGGGTGTTCTTCGAGGAGCTGGCCCTGCCGGCGCCCGACGTGGACCTGGGCGTCGGCTCGGGCCCGCACGGGCGGCAGACCGGGGCCATGCTGGCGGGCGTCGAGGAGGTGCTGCTCGCGCGCCGCCCGGACGTCGTGCTCGTCTACGGCGACACCAACTCGACGCTCGCCGGGGCGCTGGCCGCGGTGAAGCTCGGGCTCCCGCTCGCGCACGTCGAGGCGGGCCTGCGCTCGTTCAACCGCGCCATGCCCGAGGAGCACAACCGCGTGCTCACCGACCACTGCGCCGACCTGCTCCTGTGCCCGACGCGGACGGCCGTCGAGCACCTGGCCCGCGAGGGGCTCACGCGGGGCGTGCGCCTCGTCGGCGACGTCATGCTCGACGCGGTCCTCGCCAACGTCGCGCGCGCGCGCGCCAGGGCGTCGAGCCCGGCCGACGCGCTGGGCCTCGCGCTTAGGAGCTACCTGCTGGCCACCGTCCACCGCCCCTACAACACCGACGACCCGGCGGCGCTGCGGCGGATCCTCGAGGCCCTCGAGGCGGTCGGCGAGCCGGTGGTCCTCCCGGTGCACCCGCGGACGCGCGCCCGGCTGGCCGGTCTCGAGGGGCTGCGCCTCGAGCGCGTGCGGCTGATCGACCCCGTCGGCTACCTCGACATGCTGAGGCTCCTCGACGGCTGCCGCCTCGTGCTCACCGACTCGGGCGGCGTGCAGAAGGAGGCCTACTTCCTGGGCGTGCCGTGCGTGACGCTGCGGCCGGAGACCGAGTGGGTCGAGACGGTCGAGGCCGGCTGGAACGTCCTCGCGGGCGACGACCCGGCGCGGATCGTCGCGCTCGCCCGCGGCTTCGCGCCCGCGGGCGCGCGGCCGGCCGCGTTCGGCGACGGGCGGGCGGCCGACGCGGTCGTCGCGGCGCTCGAGAGCGGGGGCGCCTGACGCTCCGTCAGGGCGACCGACGCGCGCCCATGCGCCCCACCACCCGCGCCAGGTCGTCCGCCCGCGCCCGCGCCAGCCCGCGGGCCAGCGCCACGCGCCCGCGCGGCAGGGGCGGCCCGGGCGGTCGAGGGCGCGAGGTGCGCGTCGGCCACGCGCTCGCTCGTCGAACTGCGGCGGCGCCGGGCGCGCGCCTCGCCCAGGGCCCGGCGCAGATCGGGATCGCCGAGCGCCCCGCGCGAGCGGTGGGCGAGCGCGCCGACGTCGCCCGCCGGCGCGAGCAGGGCGGCGTCGCCGGCGGCCTCGCGGTTGGGCCCGATCGCCGTGGCCACGACGGCGCAGCCGGCCGCGAGGGCCTCGAGGAGGGCGTTGGAGAGCCCCTCGCTGCGCGACGGGACGGCGACGACGGTCGCCCCGCGCAGGAGGCCCGGGACGTCGTCGCGGCGCCCGAGGAGGTCGACGCGGTCGGCGACGCCGAGGTCTCTCGCCAGGCGCTCGAGCGCCGGCCGCTCCGGCCCGTCGCCGGCGAGGACCAGGCGGGCGTCGCCGGCCTCGAGCCGCGCGAAGGCGCGCACGAGGTCGTCGGCGCCCTTGGCCGGGTCGAGGCGGCCGACGAAGAGGACCGTCGGCGCCGGGCCCAGGTCCACCGGCGCAACGCCCGCGCCGAGGTCGACGCCGTTGGGGATCCGCACCAGCCGCGCCGCCGGGAGGCCGGCCGCGCGCGCCTCCAGGGCCACCTCCTCGCTCACGCACACGACGTGCGTCCGCCCGAGGTCGGCGAGGACGCGCGCCCGGTCGGGGGCGGGGAGCCGCGCGAGGGCCGCCATGTCGCCCGCGGCCCCGGCGCCGGCGAGCTTCACGGTCACGGGCAGGTCGAGCGCCCGGCCGACGCGGGCGGCGATCGCGCCCATCATCAGCCCCACCCCGTGCAGGCCGCGCAGGGCCGCGCGGCGGCGGCCGAGGAGCGCGCCCGCCGCCGGCTCGAGGAGCAGCCGCGGCAGGTGGACGAGGCGCGCGCCGTCGCGCCGCTCGACCCAGCGACGGGGGAGCCGCAGGGCGCCGGGCGACGTGCACGTGAGCACGTCGACCGGGACGCCGCGGCGGGCGATCGTCCGGGCGAGCAGCAGCGATTGCCGCTCGGAGCCGCCGACGACGTCGAGGTCGCCCACGAACAGCGCCACGCCGCGGCTCACGGCGGGCCCCCGCGCCTCGCGCGCGCCCGGCCCAGGCCGGCGTGCGGGGGCGAGCGGCGGCCGGCGCCCGGGTCCACGGCGGACGCGGCGCGGACCCGCCGGGGCTCGGAGGGCGCGACGTCGTCCACCCGGCCGAGTCTACAGCGCGACGGCGGCGCCACGCGAGTTGACTGCGCCGGGCGGGGGAGTAGCCTGCGGCCTGCATGTGCGGGATCGCGGGGATCGTCCGGCGGGGGGGCGCGGGGCCGGACGAAGTCGAGGTCGTCCGCGCGATGACCGCCTCGCTGCGCCACCGCGGCCCGGACGGCGAGGGCGTCCTGCGCCTCGGCGCGGCGACGCTCGGCCACCGGCGGCTCGTCGTCGTCGACCCGGGCGAGCAGGCGGCGCAGCCCATGCGCCCGCTGCCCGACGCCGACGGGGACGCGCCGCCGGCGGTGGCGATCACCTACAACGGCGAGGTCTACAACCACGTCGACCTGCGCGCCGAGCTCGAGGAGCTGGGCTACCGCTTCCGCAGCCGGTCGGACACCGAGGTCGTGCTCCAGGGCTGGCGCGCCTGGGGCGAGCGCCTCCCCGAGCGGCTCAACGGCATGTTCGGCCTGGCGGTCTGGGACGAGGCCGCCGGGACGCTGTTCCTCGGCCGCGACCGCTACGGCGAGAAGCCGGTCTACTGGCGGCGCCTCGCGGGCGGCGGGCTGGCCTTCGCGTCCGAGCCGCGCGCGCTCCTCCTCGTCCCCGGCGAGGAGCGCGGCCTCGACCCGCTCGCCGTGGCCAAGTACCTGGCGTTCGACTGCGTGCCCGGCGACGGATCGGTCCTGCGCGGCGTGCGCAAGCTCCGCCCCGGCCACGCGCTCGTGTGGCGCGACGGCGAGGTGCGCATCCGGCGCTACTGGGAGCGGCGCTACGGCCACTCGCGCCTGGCGCCCGAGGAGGCCGAGGATCGGCTGTGGGAGCTCCTCGTCGGCTCGGTCGAGCGGCGGCTGATGTCGGACGTCCCGCTGGGCGTGTTCCTCTCGGGCGGGCTCGACTCGAGCGCGGTCCTCGCCGCGATGGCCGAGCGCGTCGACCCGGCGCGGATCGACGCCTTCTCCATCGGCTTCGAAGAGGAGAGCTTCGACGAGTCGCCCTGGGCCCGCGTCGTCGCCCGTCACTTCGGCGTGCGCCACCACCAGCAGGTCCTCTCGCCGCGCGCGCTCCTCGACCTCCTGCCGGCGGCGCTCGACCCGCTCGACGAGCCGCTGGCCGACCCGTCGCTCGTGCCGACCTACGCGCTGTCGCGGCTGGCGCGCGAGCGGGTCACCGTGGCGCTCGGCGGCGACGGCGGCGACGAGCTGTTCGCCGGCTACGACACGTTCGTCGCCGAGCGGCTGGCGCGCCCCTACCTGCGGCTCCCCGCCCTGGCCCGCCGCGGCGTGGCGGCCCTCGTGGGCGCCCTGCCGCCGTCGAGCGACAAGCTCAGCCTCCAGTTCCGGGCCTCGCGCTTCGTGCGCGGCCTCTCGCCCGACCCGCTCGTGCGCAACCAGCGCTGGTTCGGCTCGTTCCTCCCCGAGGAGGCGGCGGCGCTCGTGCGCGGGGTCGACGCCGGCCGCGTCTACGAGGACCTGCTGCACCTCCAGCCGCCGCCGGGCGAGCAGGCCGCCCTCGAGCTGTGGACGGCGATCTACCTGCCCGACGACGTGCTGACGAAGGTCGACCGCGCGAGCATGTCCGTGTCGCTCGAGGTGCGCGCGCCCTTCCTCGACCCCGAGCTGGCGGCTTTCGTCCACGCCCTGCCCTTCGACCACAAGCTGCGCGGGCTGACGCGCAAGTGGCTGCTCAAGCGCGCGCTGCGCGGCAAGCTCCCGCCGGCGATCCTGCGCCGCAGCAAGCAGGGCTTCGGCGCGCCGGCGGGCGAGTGGCTGCGCGGCCCCCTGCGCCCCGAGGTCGAGGCGCTCCTCGAGCCCACCCGCGTGGCCCGCGCCGGCCTCCTCGACCCGGCGCTCGTCGCGCGCGTCGTCATGGAGCACCTGTCGGGAGAGCGCGACCACCGCAAGCAGCTCTGGGCCCTCTACGTGCTTGCGCGGACGGCCGCTCGGCAGGGGCTGTGGTGATCCGCCGCCGGCGCACCCGCGCGAGCAGCTGAGGCGGCGCACGCCCGGGAGGTTCGAGGCCGCGCACGGCGACGTCCACGCCGCCAAGGGCGCCGGTCAGCGGTCCGGCGCCACCACCGCGGCCGCGGCCTTCGGGAGCCACGCGCGCTCGATCGTCAGCACCTCGACCCCGTCCCGCAGGCGCGTCTGATGCTGCAGCTCCGCCAGCCACGGCTCACCAGGGCAGCCGGGGCAGCGACGGAGGTGGAGCACGAGCCGAGGCTCCGTGTCAGCGCCCGCGGCCGCGAGCGCCCGGAGCGCGACGCCGTCGAGCGCGAGGAGCGCTTCGCGCGCCTCGGCCAGGCGCTCCTCGCCGCCGAGCGGCGTGGACACGCCGCCCGCCTCCGGCAACCACCCGCCGCACCGCTCGCACCAGGGCGCGGTCGCCGCGCGGAAGGCCAGGACCATCGCGGCCGCGACCAGCAGGATCAGCTCGAAGGTCAGGACCGCCACGCCTCCGACCGCTCCGAGGAGGAGCGGCAGGGCGAGGTTCATGGACACCCTCGCGCGGCGGTGCACGAGCCAGCCGTCGAGGACCTCGAGCGAGCCGGGAAGGGCGTGGGCGGGGAGCCGGCGATCTCCCTCCAGTTGCACGGCTTCGCCGCGCAGGAGCGCTCGACCGAGGCGCTGGTCCAGGCGCAGCCGCGCGGGGTCGACGCCGAGCACGATCGCACGGTCCACGGCGGCGTCGAGGGCGCCCGGGGACAAGCTGCCCTCGGAGCGGCGGAGCGTCGCGGCGCTTGGACCCAACGCGGAGGCCAGGTCCGCGCGCACCTGGCCGTAGGCCGCCGCCGGCTCCACGCCCCACGCGACGACCCCGCCCAGGGCGGCGAGGAGCATGGCCCGCCGCGCGTCGCGGACGCGCCAGTGCCTGACGGCGACCTGCGCGACCAGGCCGACCGCGAGGCCCGTCACGATCGGGAACACCACCGCCGGGCGCAGGACGGTGCCCACGGCCATCGCGAAGCCACCGACGACGAGCCCGCCGAGGCCGAGCGCGAGCGCCGGCAGCACGAGCGCGGCGCGATCGCCGGTCTTCGTCGTGGGGTCGTCCGGCACGAGGGCGCTCCGAGTAGATGGCTTACCAGGCGCGCGCGGCCGTCGCCAACCACGTACACTGTGCGGCGGTGAAGGTCATCATCCAGATTCCCTGCTGGAACGAAGAACGGTCGCTCCCGGTGACCTTCGCCGCCCTGCCGCGGACGATCCCGGGCGTGGACGTCGTCGAGACGCTGGTCATCGACGACGGCAGCACCGACCGGACCGTCGAGGTCGCGCGGTCGCTCGGCATCGACCACGTCGTGCGGCTCGTCACGCACCAGGGGCTCGCGCGCGCCTTCGAGCGGGGGCTGCTCGAGTGCCTGCGCCGCGGCGCGGACGTGGTCGTCAACACCGACGCGGACAACCAGTACGCGGCCGACGACATCCCGCGCCTCGTCGCGCCGATCCTCTCGGGCGAGGCCGACTACGTGATCGGCGACCGGAGCGTCGAGGACCTGCCGCACTTCTCGTGGATCAAGAAGAAGCTCCAGCGCGTGGGCAGCGCCGTCGTGCGCATGGCGTCGCGCACGGACATCCCGGACACGACGAGCGGCTTCCGGGCGCTCTCGCGCCGGGCGGTCCTGCAGCTCTCGGTGCACTCGGGCTACACCTACACGCACGAGACGCTGATCCAGGCCGGCCGCAAGGACATCCCGGTCGCCTCGGTGAAGGTCGGCGTCAACCCGGTCCTGCGCCCGTCGCGGCTGTTCCGCAGCATCCCGCGCTACGTCCTGCGCTCGGCGAGCACGATCTTCCGCATCTACCTGATCTACGACGGGTTCCGCGCCTTCGCCCTCCTGGCCCTCCTCTCGGCCCTCCTCGGCGCCGGCGCGCTGGGGCTGTGGCTGGCGGCCCCGGCCGTGCTGCCGGCGGCGCTCCTGCTCGCGCTGCCGTGGGTCGCCGGCGCCGGCGCGCTCCTGGCCGTGCAGCTGTTCCTGTTCGCGCTCCTGGCCGACCTCCTGGCCGTGACGCGGCGCCTGCAGGAGGAGAGCCTGACCCACCTGCGCGAGCTGGCGCTCCGCGAGGCCGGCGCCCTGCCGGCGCCGCCGCCGGGCGAGCCGGCGGCCTGATGTCAGGGCTGCTCCTCTTGGTGGTGCTCGCCGGGCTGGGGGTGGCGCTGGCCGGCAGCGTCGGGGGCGCGCGGCGGCGGGGCTTCCGCTTGCACCGGCGGCTGGGCGCGTTCGTCCGCTCGGTCGAGCGCGCGCGGGCGGACGACGAGCGGCTCACCGACCTCGCCTACCAGAGCGCCCTGCGCAACGGACGGCGCGTCTGGATCCGCTTCGAGCGCCCTGGGCGCGGGCCCGCGCGCGTCCGTGTCGCCGTGGCGACCTGCCGCGAGGTCCCCCCGCTGCGCGTCCGCCTGGAGGGCGCGCTGGAGCGCCTGGGGAAGCGGCTCGGGAGGCGCGAGGACATCCAGACGGGGGACGACGCGTTCGACGAGCGCTTCTTCCTCGAGTCCAGCCGCCCGCTGGACGGCCGGCGGGCGCTCGGGCGCGAGCTGCGCCGGTCGATCGACGAGGCGTTCCGCCGCTTCGGCGCCGACGGGCTGCAGCTGCGCCCGGGCGAGCTCGGCGTCGAGGCGGACCTGGCCGCCTGCCCGCCCGCGCGCTGGCGCGAGCTCATCCGGCTCCTCGACCACGCGGCCGCGCTGGTCGAGGTCAAGCCGCTGCGCATCCGGGGGCTCGACGGGGAGCGAGAGGTGGCCGGCGACGCCGAAGGCCGGACGCGCTGCGTCTACTGCCGCGACGGGCTCGCCGGCGACGAGGACGACCTCGTCGCCTGCGAGCGCTGCCGCACGGCGGTGCACGCGGAGTGCTGGGAGGAGCACGGCGGCTGCCCGGTCCTCGGCTGCGACGGGCGCGCGCCCGAGCGGCCGCGGCTCCGGGCGTGACGCGCCCTCGAGCGCCTTGTCCCGGCCGCGGGCGAGCGTACGATGACGCTCGCGTGCACGAGCCCCGGGACGAGCGCGAAGCGACGGAGCCGACCCCTCCGGTCGAGCGCAGGACCCGCGGCGGCGCGGGTCCGTGAGCGGCGCGGAGCCGATCATCCCGATCCTGGTGCTCGTCGCCTGCGCGCTCGGCTGGTCGCTCCTGGGCCGCAAGGGGGCCGAGGCCCCGCTGCACCGCGGCGACCTGCTCCGATCCCTGGAGGGGTTCGTGGCCGCGGCGGAGCGCGCGCTCGCGCAGCCCGATCGTCGGCGGGCCCCCACGCTCGGCTACAAGGGGACGCTCGAGCAGGGCCGCCGCGTGCAGGTCACCTTCTTCGGCGCCGCAGGGCGGGTGCGCGCGGCGGTGTCGGTGGGGCGAGACACCCCGCCGCTCCGCGTGCGCCTGGAGGGGGTCCTCGACCGGCTGCGAAAGCGGTTCAAGCCCGAGGACGTCGTCACCGGCGACGACGTCTTCGACGCGCGCTTCTACCTCGAGTCCGCCCGGCCCGACGAGGGCGCCGAGGTCCTCACCGACGACGTGCGCCGGTCGATCAAGAAGGCGTTCACCCGCTTCGACGTCGACCGCCTCGAGCTGCGCCCGGGCGAGCTGTCCGTCGAGGCCGACGTGGACGACTGCCCCCCGGACCGCTGGCAGGAGCTCGTCGAGCTCCTCGAGGAGGCGGCCACGCTCGTCGACATCAGGCCGGCGCGGATCCGCGTGCTCGAGGGGGAGCGCGGCCTGGCCCGCGACGCCGAAGGCCGGACGCGCTGCGTCTACTGCCGCGACGGCCTCACCGGCGACGAGGACGACCTGGTCGCCTGCGAGCGCTGCCGCACGGCGCTGCACGCCGACTGCTGGGAGCAGCACGGCGGCTGCCCGGTCCTCGGCTGCGGCGGCCAGGCGCCCGAGCGCGCGCGCACCCGCGCGTGACGCTGCCTTGTCCGGGCCGCAGGGCAACGGTACCGTGACGGCGCCGTGGAGGAGCCCCTGAACGAGAGCCACGCGCCGGACCGGACCCGCGCGCGCCTGTACGCGGCCGCCGCCCTGGCCGTGTGGGCGGCGCTGACCTTCGGGCACAAGCTCGGGCTGCAGGTGGCCGCCGCCTTCTTCGCCTGGGCGCGCGAGCCCGGCACGCTGAGCCGCGAGGGCGGCCAGGCGGGCATGCGCGTGGCGGAGCGCGGCCTGGCCGTGTTCTTCGCGGCGGTCGCGATCCTGGTGCTGGCGCGCGTCGCCTTCGCCCTGCGGGGCAGGTCGCGCGCGGAGGCGCTCGAGGCCCTCGTGCCCTGGGTGGCGTGGGCCGCGATCCTCTACGGGGTGTGGAAGACCTACATCGTCTACGCGACCGAGCTGGTCCACTTCGGCCAGTACGCGCTGGTGGGCTTCCTCGTGGCCAAGGCGCTCGACGGCGGCCGCCGGCCGGCGGCGGCGTTCCTGCTGACCGTCGGCCTCGCCGCCCTCGACGAGGTCTGGCAGCACTACGTCCTGGCCTGGGGCGACCCGTATCACTGGATGGACTGGAGCGACATCGTCCTCGACGCCCTGGGCGCCACGGCGGGGATCCTGCCGCTCGTGACCCTGGCGCGCCTCGAGGGGCGCGCGCTCCCCGACACGCGCGCCACGACGTGGCGCGTCGTCCTCGGCGCGGCGGCCCTGACGCTGCCGCTCCTGCTCCTGCCGCCGCAGGCGACGACCCGGCTCCTCGGTCACTACCGCCATCACCCGCACTGGGGCGAATACACGAACGATAAGCCGACCCACTGGCCCGGGCCGCGCGAGGGCGTGCCGCTGGTCCTGGGCGTCGTCCTGGTCCTGGCGACGCTCCTCGAGCCCGGCCGCGCCGCGCTCTCGCAGCGCGGGGTGATGGTCCTGGCGCTCCTGTGGGCCGTGTCGATCGACCCGCCCTCGCGCAAGAAGGGCACCCCCGTGCGCGAGGACGTGCCGCGCACGGTCGCGCGCCGCGCGACGACGCCGATCGTGGTCGACGGCCGCCTCGACGAGCCGGCCTGGGCCACGGCCGAGCGGCTGGGGCCGTTCCGGCTCAACCGCAGCGGCGCGCCCTCGCCGAGCGGCCAGGAGACCTACGCGCGCGTCCTGTGGGACGACCAGCGCATCTACTTCGCCTTCGAGGTGCAGGACCGCGACGTGTGGGCGCGCGACACGCACCGCGACGACGTGTGGCTGCCCAACGACGAGGTCGTCGAGGTGTTCCTCGACGACGGCGGCGACGAGGTCACCTACTACGAGGTCGAGGTCTCGCCCGCCAACGTGGTCTACGACCTGTTCTGCTTCGTGGCCTCGGCGCCCGTCGACTTCAACCCCGACATGCCGGTCATGGGCCTGCCCCAGTGGGACGCGCGGCCCAACCCCTCGCTCGGCGGCCTGGGCCTCGAGACCGCGGTCCACGTGCGCGGCACGCTCGACCTCGTCGCCTCGGGGCAGCTCCCCGTCGTGCCCGCGGACGAGGACGAGGGCTACACGGTCGAGATCGCCCTGCCGTGGAGCGCGCTGTGGGTCACGAGCCGGCCGACCGAGCCGCACCGGCCGGTGCCGCCGCGCGTCGGCGACCGCTGGCGCCTGGGCCTCTACCGGATCGAGCGCCCCCGCCCGCGCCCGCTGCCCGAGGGGGCGCCGGCGACGCTCGACCGCGCCGAGGCGCTGGCCCGGCTGGGCGTCGAGCCGGCGCGCCTCGACGCGCTGGTGAAGGGCGGCGACCTGAAGGTCGACGCCGAGGGGCGCTTCGACGCCGCGCGGATCAACGTGCGCGCGGCCATGGAGCGGGCCGAGCACCAGGCCTGGTCGCCGACCTGGGACCCGGGCGACAGCTTCCACCGCCCGCAGTTCTTCGGCGTGCTCGAGTTCGGCGAGTGACCCGCACCGCGGCGCGCGACGTTGCGCGCGAGCGCGCCTCGGCCCTGGCCCCCGAGGGCCCGGCGGTCCCGGCGGGGACGCGGCTCCTGTTCCTCAGCACCGAGGGCTTCGCGCCGACCGTGCACGACGGGCAGGTGCTCGACCTCCTGCGCGCGCTGGACCGGGTGGGCCTGCGCTTCGACCTGCTGCTCATGGACCCGCTCCTGCCGCGCACGCTCCTCGGCCGCGCCGGCCGGGCGCGCCTGCGCCGCCTCGCGGCCGCCCTGCCCGGGCGCCTGGTCCTGCGCCCCTACGTGCCCTTCGAGGACCGCGCCGGCGCCCCGATCGCGCGCCTGCTCCTGCGGCGCCACCTGCGCGGCAGCGGGCCCGCGCTCGTGCGCGCGGCCTGGTAGGCGACTCGCCGCGCTCGGCGCCGCGCGCGCCGCCTGCCGCCGGGGCAGGTGCGCGTGGTCTACGACGCGCGCGGCGACCACGAGGCCGAGCACGCCTTCCACGTCGCCGGCCGCGGCGACGCTCGCGACCCCCGCGTCCGCCCGGGCCTGGCGCGGATCCGCCGGGCCGAGGCGATCGTGTGCGCCCGCGCGGCGCGCGCCCTGTGCGTGTCGAGCGCCCTGCGCGACGTGCTCGAGGCGCGCCACCCCGGGACGGCGGCCAGGGCCGACGTGATCCCCTGCGGCGTCGACGACCTGCGCTTCCGCCCCGACCCGGCCGCCCGCGCCGAGGCGCGCCGGCGCCTCGGCCTCGGCGAGCGCTTCGTCGTCTGCTACGCCGGCGCCCTCGGCCCCTACCACCTGCCCGAGCAGGTGGTCCGCGCGGGCGCCGTCGCCCGCCGCGTGCGGCCCGACGCGCACCTGCTCCTCGTCACGCCCGAGGTCGAGCGCGGGCGCGCGCTCGTCGCGGCCGCCGGCCTCGGCCCCGATGCGGCCACCGTGGTCGCGGCCGCGCACGACGAGGTCCCGGCCCTGCTCAACGCGGCCGACGTGGGCCTGCTCCTGCGCCGGCGCGACCCCGTCAACGCGGTCGCCAGCCCGACGAAGCTGGCCGAGTACCTGGCCTGCGGCCTGCCCGTGATCGTCAGCGACGGGATCGGCGACGCCAGCGCCCTGGTGCGCGAGGGGCGCGCGGGCGAGGTCCTGCGCGACGTCGACGACCCCGTGGCGCTCGAGCGCGCCCTGCGCAGGCTCATGGACGAGGCGCCGTCGCGGCGCGCCGTCGCCGTGCTCGCCCGCGCGCGGCTGGCCCGGTCGGCGTTCCTCGACGTCTACCGGCGGGTGTACGCGGCCGCCCTCGCCTGACCCGAGGGCGCGCTCGCCTCGTCGACGAGGTCCAGGAACGACCGGAACGGCAGCCCGGAGGCCGCGCGCAGGCCGGCCTCGCAGGCGGGGTTGTCGGCGTAGAAGGCCTCGAAGCCGCCGCGGGCCAGCTCGGCCCGCTCGAGCGCCAGGGCAGAGCGGGGGAGCTCGGGCGCGAGCAGGCCGCGGTCGCCGGCCGAGCCGCAGCAGGAGAGGGTTGCCGGCACGACGACCTGCGCGGCGCAGGCGCGCGCGACGTCGAGGAGCGCCCCCTCGGCGCCGAGCTTGCGCGCGCCGCAGGTGGGGTGCACCGCGACGCGCCGCTCGAGGCGGCGCAGCGGCAGGCGCGGCAGGAGGTCGCGCAGGGCCTCGGCGGGGTGCCGCACGCGCAGGGCGCGCCAGCGGGCGCGGTCGTCCGGGCGCGTGAGCGCGCCGCCGCCCGCGCGCAGGGCCTGCGCGCAGGAGCTCGCGTCGACGACGACGGGCAGCCGCCCGCCGTCGGTGGCGCGGTGGAGGTCGCGCACGAGCCGGGCGAGCGCGTCGCCGGCGGCCTCGGGGAAGCCCTTGGCCAGGAACGGCAGCCCGCAGCAGCGCCCGGGCAGGGCCGGGACGCGCACGCCGGCGCCGG
>JAHBXY010000139.1 GCA_019636275.1 Planctomycetota bacterium
TCGACGACGCGCCCGCGGCCGACCCGCGCGAGGCGCTGCGGAGCAGCCGGGCGCTGCTCGACGGCGCGCTGGCGCTGGCGCTGGGGGTCGTCGTCGTGGGCGGGTCGATCCTGCTCCTGGCCGCCCGCAGCGAGCGGCGCCTGGCGCAGCAGCGGTCGGACTTCGTGGCCGCGCTCACGCACGAGCTCAAGGCGCCGATCACGGGCTTCCGCGCCCTGACCGAGCTGCTGCACGAGGGGCTCGTGCCTGACGAGGCCCGGCGGCAGGAGTACTACGCGTCGATGCTGGCCGAGTCGGAGCGGCTGTCGCGCCTGGTGCAGAACGTGCTCGACGCATCGCGGTTGGAGCGCGGGGCGCTCGGCGTGGCGCCCGCGCCGCTCGACCCGCGCCCGCTGCTCGAGGAGGCCGCCGGGCGGTTCCGGCCGCGCCTCGAGTCGGAGGGCTTCGGGCTCGAGGTCGACCTCGCCGCCGACCTGCCCGAGACGGTCGCCGACCGCGAGGCCTTCGCCCACGTCGTCGCCAACCTGCTCGACAACGCGGCCAAGTACGGGCGCGGCGCGGAGCGGGTCGTGCGGCTCGAGGCCGGGCCCGTGGCGGACGGCGCGCGCCGCTGGCTGCGCGTCGCCGTGCGCGACCGGGGCCCCGGAGTGCCGGCGGCCGAGCGCGAGCGCGTGTTCGAGCGCTTCTACCGCGGCAGCGCGCCGCGGGAGGTGGGCGGCGCCGGCCTGGGGCTGGCGATCGCCCGCGCGCTGGCGCGCGCCATGGGCGGCGACCTCGAGCTCGAGGCGGCCGCGGGCCCCGGCGCCTCCTTTGCCCTGCGCCTGCCGCTGGCCTGATGCGCGTCAGGCCGCGACGAGGAAGGCAAGGACGAGCTGCGCGGCGAGGGCGCCGCCGCCGAGCGCCTCGAGCGCCTCGCCCAGCGGACCCTGGAGCCACGGCGCGCTCACGCCGAAGGTCAGCGACGCCATGAGCAGGGCGTAGGGCGTGACGACGAGCGCCAGCCCCACGCCGCGGCCGAGCCGCCCGGGCTGGCGCGGGCGCGCCTTCCACGTGCCGTAGGCGACGAGCGTCAGGGCGACGAGGACGGGGGAGTACCAGCGCATCACGGGCGCGAGGACCGGGCCGCCGGGCCAGGTCAGCGGGTCGAGCACGTCGCGCGCGGCGAGGGCGGTCGTCCCCTCGCACAGGAGCGGCAGGGCCACGAACACGAGCCCGCCGACGAGCGGCCCGAGCCCCTGGCGCAGGCGGACCATCCCTTGCTGCACGATCCCCCAGCCGACGAGGCTGGCGGCCAGGAGGCTGACCGCCGCGTAGACGGGCAGGCGCCGCGGGTCGAGGGCGTCGGGCCAGCGGTCCTCGGGGAGCAGGGCCAGGCCGGCGCAGGCGGCGAGCGCCAGGAGGCCGGCCCCGCCCAGCCACAGAGCGATCGCCGAGCAGAGGAGCTCGAGGCGCTCGGCCCCCTCGCGGAGACGGGTGAGCCGCCCGCTGACCCCTCGCTGCGCGTCGTCGTGTCCGGCCACGCGGCGGATGATGGACGGTCCGGCGCCCGCGGGGAAGCCCGGCGTCAGCCGACCCCGTGGTCGCGGAGCTTGCGCCAGAGGGTCGTGCGGCCGATCCCGAGCAGCCGCGCGGCCTCGGCCTGCCGCCCGCCGCAGGCCTCGAGCGCGCGCAGGATGTGGGCGCGCTCGGCCTCGGCCAGGGTGCACAGCTCGCCGTCGGCCGCCGGGCGCGCCGGCGCGCGGCCGGTGACCTCCTCGGGCAGGTGCTCGACGTCGACCTCGTCGCCGTCGGCCAGGGCCAGGGCGTGCGTGATCGCGTTCTGCAGCTCGCGCACGTTGCCCGGCCAGCGGTGCGCCTCGAGGGCGCGGGCGGCCGCGCGGGTGAAGCGCACCTCCGGCCGCCCGGCCGCGTCGAGGAGCTGGGCGGCCAGCGGCAGCACGTCCTCGCGCCGCTCGCGCAGGGGCGGGACGCGCAGCGTGAACACCTTCAGGCGGTAGTAGAGGTCCTCGCGGAACAGGCCCTGCTCGACGCGCCGCGCCAGGTCGCGGTGGGTGGCGCAGATGATCCGCGCGTCGGCCGTGAACGCCCGCACGTCGCCGACGCGGCGCACCTCGCCGTCCTGCAGGGCGCGGAGGAGCTTGGCCTGCAGCGGGGCGGGCATCTCGGCCACCTCGTCGAGGAACAGCGTCCCGCCGCCGGCCGCCTCCATGAGGCCGCGCTTGTCGGCCACGGCGCCGGTGAACGCGCCCTTGACGTGGCCGAAGAGCTCCGACTCGAGCAGCTCGGCCGGGAGCGCGGCGACGTTCACCGGGACGAACGGGCCGGCGCGCCGCGGCCCGTTGGCGTGGAGCGCCCGGGCCAGGACCTCCTTGCCCGCGCCGCTCTCGCCCAGGATGACGACCGAGGCGTCGGACCGGGCGAACCGCGCCGCGCGGACCAGGACCTCCTGCATGGGCGGGCTCTCGGCCACGAGCCGCGAGCAGCGGCGCAGCCCCTCGACCTCGGGGTCGAGGCGGCACACGCGGCACAGCCGCGCCTCGCGCTCGAACGGCGTCGTGCACCGCCTGGCCACCCGACCTCCCAGCGGAACGTTCCGCGACGTTCCAACATGGAACATACGCCGGAGCGCGTGTTCGCACAAGCCTCGTGGCTCGCGCTCGCGGGCGTCGGCACGCGGCCTGCTCAGGCAGGGGCAGGAGGAACGACCCCATGCCCGCCACGACCATCGACCCCGCCGCCCTCGTGGCGGACATCGTCACCGCGCACCCGGAGTGCGCGCGCGTCCTGAAGGAGCACCGCATCGACTTCTGCTGCAAGGGGCGCCAGCCCCTGCAGGAGGCCTGCGCCCAGGGTGGCCAGGACCTCGAGGCCGTCCTCGGCGACCTCGAGGCGGCGCTGGCCGCCCGCGCGGGGCAGACCGAGGCGGTCGACCCCCGGCGCCTGTCCGTGCCCGCGCTCGTGGCCCTGATCATCGACCGTCACCACGGCTGGCTGCGCGAGGCGCTGCCCTGGATCGAGGCCATGGCCGCCAAGGTGGCGCGCGTCCACGGCGAGCACGACCCGCGCCTCGCCGACCTGGGCCGGCTCGTCGCCAACCTGCGGCCGCTGCTCCTCGACCACCTCGACGAGGAGGAGCAGCAGCTCTTCCCGGCGCTCATGGCGCGCAACACCGCGCCGGAGGTGGTGCGGGACGGCCTGGCGGCCATGGAGGCGGAGCACCGGCAGGTGGGCGCCCTGCTCGAGCGCGCGCGGGCCCTGACCGACGACTTCTCGCCCCCCGAGTGGGCCTGCGGCACCTACCGCACGCTCCTGGCCGAGCTCGAGCACCTCGAGGACGACGTCCTGCGGCACGTCCACCTCGAGAACCACGTCCTGGCCGTGAAGGCGCGGCGGGCCGACTAGCCTGGATCATAAATGAGCGAGGCCATGCAACCGCCAAGAACGGCCGACAATAGGCCTGAATCGTGGACGGGCCTTCGTTTTCACGAACGTCCGCGCCGCGACACCGCCAAGGCGAAGAATTGAACCGCCAAGACGCCACTCGGTCGCTGGCCCGGGACCCGCTTCGCGGGCCCCGGGCCAGCGACCGAGCGCCAAGGGGGTGAGAGATGCTCCGCCACAAGCTCTTCGTTCTTACCTACTTTCCTTCCTTGGCGCGCGCGCACGCGGGGACCCGCGAAGCGGGTCCCCGCGTGCGCGCGTGGCGTCTTGGCGGTTCAATTCTTCTCCTTCTGCCAGAGCTTTGCGGTGCTCGTGAGTAACCCCGGCTAGAGGCCGCCCTTGGCGAGGAAGCCCAGGAAGGCGGCCTGGTCGCTGCCGCCGTTCTGGGCGGCGAGGACGTTGCCGTCCGCGTCGAGGAGGTAGAACGACGGCAGGACCGTCGTGCGGAAGCGCGCCTGCATGAACTCCAGGTGGCGCTTCTCCTCCTCGCCGCGGTCGGTGAACAGCGCCACGCGCGGGATCGCCTCGAGGCGGGCCACGACCTCGGGCTGCGGGAGGACCTTGGCCTCCATCAGCGCGCAGTTGACGCAGTTGTGCCCCGTGAACATGAGGAACACGGGCTTCTTCGTGCGCCGCGCGCGGGCCTTGCCCTGCTCGAGGGCGGCGAGGTCGGTGCGGTAGGCCAGCGGGCCGAACTTGATCGCGGGGCCGTCGCCGTCGGTCGCCGCCTCGTGCTCGGCGAGGATGAACGCCTCGAGCTCCTCGAGCAGCGGCCGGCCGGCGACGCCGGCGCCGAAGTAGCCGGCGGCGACCAGGAGCACGGCGGCCCAGAAGCCGCGCGCCGTGCTCGGCTGGCGCAGGTCGGGGTCGTGCGGGAAGCGAAGGGGCAGCCGGCCCAGCAGGTAGACGGCGGCGAGCAGGCACAGGAGGGCCCACAGGGCCAGGAGCACCGGGCGGCGCAGGACCTCGAGGCCCCAGATCACGTCGGCGCCGCGGAGGAACTTGAGCGCGAAGCCCAGCTCGAGGAAGCCGATCACGACCTTGAAGGCCGAGAACCACGAGCCGCTCTTCGGCAGCGAGCGCACCGCGCCGGGGACGAGCGACAGGGCGAAGAACGGGGTGGCCACGGTCGCGGCGAACACGCCCGTGGCGAAGATCACGGCCATGGGGTGCGGGTCCTGCGCCGACGTGGCGAACAGCGCCAGGACGATCGGCGCGCCGCAGGTGTAGGAGGTGAGGACGAAGAAGAAGCCCATGAGGAACAGCGACCACGTGGGCACGGTCCCGTCGCTCGTGCGCGTGGCGTTGCCGAGCTGCATGAGGCGCTGCAGCGGCGCGGGCAGGCCCAGCTCGTAGTAGCCGAAGAAGCTGAAGGCGAAGTAGATGAAGATGAGCCCGATGCCCAGGTTCACGAACGGGTTCGTGGCCAGGGCCGTGAGGCTGCCCTGGCCGGCAGCGCCGAAGAGGACCTGCACCACGGCGCCGACGAGGACGAACGAGGCCACGATCCCGACGGCGTAGACGCCGGCGCGGAAGATCGCCGTGCGCCGCGGCAGGGCCGTGCCCTTGGAGAAGATCGACACCGTGATGGGGATCATCGGGTAGGTGCAGGGCTGGAAGAGCATGAGCAGCCCGAGCCCCACGGCGGCCACGAACAGGGTCAGGAGGTCGGACTGCGCGGCGGGCGCGGCGGCCGGCGGCGTGGGCGGCGCCGAAGACGTCGACGTCGACGTCGTCGGCGAGGGCAGCGGCTGCGCCTCGCCCGTGAGCGCCAGGGCGAAGCGCTCCTCGCCCTGGAGGCAGACCGAGTCGTCGCACACCTGCCAGGCGACCGCCCCGGCGACGGTGCCCTCGGCGCCCGCCTCGACGCGCAGGGGCTGCACGAGGCGCACGGTGCCCTCGTGGACGCGCACGGGGCCGAAGAACTCGACCTCCTTCTCCTTCGGCGCCGGCTCCTGCAGGGGCCCGGCGACGGCCACGCCCGGCGGCAGGTCGAGCGTGAGCGTGGTCGGCTGGCCGTTGGGCGTCTCGGTCGCGTAGACGTGGAAGCCGGGCCGGATGCGCAGCGTGACCACGAGGTCGGCGGCGCCGCCGGCGCGCCGCTCGAGCGTCACGCGGACCTGGGCCTCGGGCGCGTCGTCGTCCGCTGCCGCGTCGCCCGGGCTCAGGGCGACCTCGATCGTCCCCTCGGCCCGGCCCTCGACGCACATCGTGTTGGCGTCGTCGCAGGCCTGCCAGGTGAGCACGGCCGGGATGCGCAGGGGCCCGGTCACGCCCCCGGTCACGTCATCGGCCAGGCGCAGGGTCTGTTTGAAGGCGACGGTGCCGTTGTGGATCGAGACCGGCCCGACGAACTCGATCTCCTCGCGGTGCGGCGCGGGCTCGCGCAGGCCGCCCTCGAGCGTCACGCCCGGCGGCAGGGTCAGGGCCAGGGCGGTCGGCAGGCCGTTGTCCGTGCGCGTGGCGTAGATGTGCCAGCCGAGGTCGATCGTGGCGACCGCCCGCACCTCGACCGTGCCGCCGGGCCTGGCCTCGCCCTCCGCCTCGAAGCGCACGTCGACGTGCGCCGCGTCCTGCGCCGCGGCCCCGAGGGCCAGGACGGGGAGGAGGACGAGGGCGAGCAGGGCGGGCGGTCGTGGCATCCGGGACCTCGCGGGACACACATCTTCGGGCCCGAGCGGGGCGCCGACAAGACGAACCGCCGCGGCCGGGTCGCCATTCCCGGCGTTGTGTCGGCTGCAGTTAGCTCGAGGCCGAGGTGTAGTGCCGCAGGGCGAAGCGCCACACGGCGCGCGCGAGCAGGCTGAAGCCCAGGCTCACGCCGCAGGTGGCCAGGAGGAGCTGCGGCTGGAGCTGCCCGCGCAGGGCCATGGCCGGGAAGGTCGTGATGAGCCCGACCGGGACGATCCAGGTGAGGACGAAGCGCACGATCCCGCGGTAGTAGCCGACGGGCCAGCGGCCGGCGTCGAGGAGGCTGCGCAGGAGCACGGAGAGGTTGTCGACGCGCACGAACCAGAACGACGTCGCCACGACGATCGTCCACAGGCCGTGCAGGAGCATGAGCCCGGCCACGAGGAGCAGCGCGGCGGCGGCGACGTCGCCGAGGCCGGGGAGCGGGTCGAGGCGGCTGGCCGCGACGCCGACGACGACGAGCCCCGACAGCGCGTGCGGCAGCTCGGTCGGCTGGATGCGGTGGATGCTCACCAGGAGCTGCGTGTCGATCGGCTTGAGCAGCGTGTAGTCGAACGTGCCGTCGCGCACCTGCTCGACCACGGCGCGCAGGTTCGGCTCGACGAGGGCGCCCAGCAGCCCCTCGAGCGTGATGAACAGGCCGACGACCAGCAGCGCCTGGTCGCGCGTCCAGCCCTGGACGTCGGCGCGGTACTCGTAGACCACCAGCAGCGGGATCACCGTCCAGGCCACCCAGCCGAAGGACATGACCGTCTCGGCGAGGAAGCTCGCCCGGTAGCGCATGGCCAGCATCCCGGCCACGCGCAGCTCGGCCACCACCGCCCGCAGGACCGCCGTCGCGCTCATGCGCCGTAGGCCTCGTAGCGGCGCACGCCCCGGCGCCAGAGGAGCCGCGCCAGGAGGCCCACCGCGAGCACCCACGCGACCTGGAGCCCGAGCCCGCCCACGGCGTCCCAGCCGCTGAGCGCGCCCGTGAGCACCTCGACCGGGATCCCGAGCGTCGCGCGGAAGGGGAGCACCTGCACCACGGCGCGCGCGACGGGCGGCATGAGCTCGAGCGGGAACAGGTAGCCCGAGAGCAGCGCCCACAGGCCGAACCAGACCATGTAGAGGCCCATGGTCTGCTCGAGGCGGAAGGCCAGGCAGCCGAAGCACACCTGGATGGCCACGTTGAGCAGCCACCCGAGGCCGATCGCCACGACGGCGAGCGAGAGCTGCACGGGCGAGAGCGGCAGGGGCATGTCGGGGCGCCAGAGGAACAGGAGGGCGACGAGCGGCACGAGGATCGCCGCGCGCAGCGGCTTCTCGGCCAGGCTCTCGGCCGACAGGAACAAGAGCGGGTTGAGCGGCTTGAGGAGCGCCGGCGAGAGGCTGCCCGTGCGGATGAGCTGGTTGATCTCCCAGACGACCCACGAGCCCGTGAGCTGACGGCAGGCGAGGGTGGCCGTGAAGTAGGCGGCGAACGCGGGCTGGTCGAAGCGGCCGATGTCGCCCGCCTCGGCCACGCGGTCCCACACGAGCATCATGATGATCGGCAGGGTCCCGGTCAGGAACCAGATCACGATCTCGGCCCGGTAGGCGACCATGTCGGCCCAGCTCACCCGGAGCAGGTCCGGGAACGCGGCGGCCGCGTGGCGGAGGGTGCCGAGCGGCGCGCTCACGCCGCGGGCTCCTGCTCGGCGAAGAGCCGCGCGATCACGTCCTCGAGCGGCGGCTCCTCGACGGCGAGGTCCTGGATGGGCAGGGCGCGCAGCGCCTGGTCGACGGCCGCCTTCACGTCGGCCGCCGGGACGGTGGCCACGAGCTTGCCGTCGTCGGTCCGCTGGAAGCGGTCGGCGAGCGCGAGCTCCTCGGGCGTC
Organism: Planctomycetota bacterium; assembly: GCA_019636275.1. Classification (GTDB taxonomy): domain Bacteria; phylum Planctomycetota; class J058; order J058; family J058; genus JAMLIC01. Next base: position 7,992 of record JAHBXY010000139.1, read on the forward strand.
GGCTCGCGCACCGGCGCGACGACGACGCGGCGGTCGGTGCCGTGCCTGCGCACGAGGTCCTGGAGCGGCCCGTCGAAGCGCAGCCGCCCGGCGGAGATGACGATCACGCGCGGGCAGAGGGCCGCGATGTCGGCCATGTAGTGGCTCGTGAGCAGGATCGTCGCGCCGGTCCGGCGATTCCACTCCTCGACGAAGCGGCGCACGACGACCTGCATGCGCACGTCGAGCCCGATCGTGGGCTCGTCGAGGAACAGCACCTCCGGCCGGTGCAGCAGCGCCGCCACCAGCTCGCACTTCATGCGCTCGCCGAGCGACAGGTTGCGCACGGGCCGGTCGAGGAGCGCCTTCAGCTCGAGGAGCTCCGTCAGCTCGTCGACGGTGCGCCTCGCCTCGTCGCGGGCCACGCCGAAGAGCGCCCGGTTGAGCTCGAACGTCTCGCGCGCCGGCAGGTCCCACAGGAGCTGCTGCTTCTGGCCCATGACCAGCGTGATCCGCGACAGGTAGCCCGGGAGCCGGTCGGACGGGCGATGGCCCAGGACCTCGACCTCGCCCGCCGTCGGCACGAGGAGGCCGGAGAGCATCTTGAGCGTGGTCGTCTTGCCCGCGCCGTTGGGGCCGAGGAAGCCCACCCGCTCGCCCGGGGCGATCGTGAACGACACGTCCTCGACGGCCTTGACCGTCTCGTACTCGCGCCGGACCAGCGACTTGATCGACCCGAGCAGGCCGGGCGCCTTCTTCGGGGTGCGGTAGTGCTTGGTGAGGCCCGCGACGCGGATCATGAGGGCGGGGATCCTACCGCGCGGCCGACGACCGTGATCCGGCGGGAGGGGCCTCCTCCCCTCGGCGCCCGGCGGGACCGATCAGGCCGCGAGTCTGCGCCGGCGCGCTGCGCTGTTCGACCCGGTCGAGGCGGGAGGTGACCCCACACGCCCTCTGCTCCCTCTGCTTCTCTGCGGTGATTCCCTCCGCCCCGGACCCGCCGCGTCCCCGCGAACCGCTTCGCAGCCGTGCGAACGCCCCCGCGGTAACTCCTGCCGGGCCGGTCAGGCATCCGACTTGCTCCGGCCGCGCTACCCTGGGCGCGATGGCCTACGACCCCGACGGCAAGAGCGAGCACTTCGCCCGCTGGCTCGTGCGCCTGCGCTGGCGGGGGATCGTCCTGGCCACGGCCGTGCTGGTCCTCCTCAGCGCCGGGACCGGTCTCGTCCGCAGCCCGTGGCTGTGCGCGCTCGTGCTGGCGATCCTCGCCGCCGCCAACCTGGCCCTCGACCACCAGCTCCGCCGCGGCAACGTGAGCGACTCGTCGCTCTTCGGCCAGCTCGGCCTCGACGTGGCGGCGATCACGGTCGCCCTGCACCTCATGGGCGGGGTCGAGAACCCCTTCCAGGTCTATTACATCTTCCCCACGATCATCTCGGGGATCGTCCTCCCGCGCTCGGCGGCCTACGGCGTCGCCGGCCTCGCCAGCGGCCTGTATCTGGCCATGGGCCTGCTCGAGTACGCCGGAGTCCTGCCGCACCACGACGTGGGCCCGCTCCCCTTCTGGCGGGCGACCCCGGCCGGGCACGGCCCCGACCAGTTCGAGGACGCGGGCTACCTGCTCGGGGCCGCCTGCGTGCTCCTCTCGACGCTGCTCGTGGCCACCTACCTGACGACGCAGGTCGCGGAGCGGCTCCGCGCGCAGGAGCAGGAGCTCGCCGCGTCGCGCGACCGCATCGAGGCGGTCCTGCGCGCGCTCGGCGAGGGCGTGGCGTTCTTCGGCCACGACGGGCGGCTCGTGCTGGCCAACGCCGCCTTCGACCGGCTCGTCCCGGCGAGCCCCGGGGCGCGCCTCCTCCTCGAGCGCGCCCCGGCGGCGCTCCGCGACCCGCTGACCGAGGCGCTCGGGCGGCTCGCGGCCGGGGCGCGCCACGAGACCTTCGAGGCGGCGGCCGACGGGCGCGTCCTGGCCTGCGGCCTCTCGCGGGCGCCGGGCGGCGTGGCCTGGGTCGTCGAGGACGTCACCGACCGCCGCGAGGCGCAGGCCCGCGCCGAGACCGAGCGCCGCCTCATGGACCTGGGCGTCCTGGCGGCGGGGCTGGCGCACGAGGTCCTGAACCCGCTGGCCTCGGTGGCCTCGAGCGTGCAGCTCGCGCAGGAGGCCGCCGGCGGCGCCGAGCCGATCGACGCCCCGCTGCGGCAGGCCCGCCGGAGGATCGCCCAGCTCGCCGAGGTCGTGCGCAGCGTCGCCGACCTGGCGCGCCCGCCGGGCGCCCGCGGGGCGCCCACCCCGCTCGTCGAGGTCTGCCGGCAGGCGATCGAGCAGGCGCGGGACGAGCGGCCCGGCGCGGCGGAGGTCGCCGTCGACGCGCCGCCCGGCGGGCCGACCGTCGTCATGGCCGACGCCGCCATGAGCACGGCGCTGAAGAACCTGCTCACCAACGCGATCGACGCCACCGACGGCAGGGGCCCCGTGACCCTGCGCGTCCGCGCCGAGCCGGACGCCGCCGTGGTCGAGGTCGAGGACGGCGGCCCGGGCCTCGGCGCCGAGCCCGCCGCGCGCCTGTTCGTGCCCTTCTTCACGACCAAGCCGCCGAGCCGCGGCACCGGCCTCGGCCTGCCCATCGCGCGGAGCATCGTCCGCGAGCACGGCGGCGAGATCGCCGTCGACTCCGCGCCGGGGCGGGGCACGCGCGTGACGGTGCGCCTCCCCTGGCAGGAGACGGCCGCGTGACCGCCGCCCGCGTCCTGGTCGTCGACGACGAGGAGGACCTCCGGGCGAACCTGGCCCGCTTCCTCGCCCTGCGCGGCTTCGAGGTCGAGCAGGCGGCCGGCGCCCGGGCGGCGATCGCCCGCCTCGCCGACGCCGACGCGCCGGCGATCGACCTGGCCCTCGTCGACCTGCGCCTCCCGGACGGCTCGGGGCTCGACGTCCTCGACCACGTCACCGCCGGCGCGCACCCGGTGCAGGTCGTCCTCATGACGGCCTACGCCAGCGTCGACACGGCCGTCGCCGCCCTGCGCCGCGGCGCGCGCGACTACCTGCTCAAGCCGTTCGACCTCGCCGCGGTCGCGGCGCGGCTCACCGCCCTGGCCGCCGTCAGCCGCGCCGAGGGCCCCGGCCCCTTCGACGAGCGCTTCCCCGGCCTCGTGGCCCGGAGCGAGGCCATGCGCCACCTGCTGCGGCTGGCGACCGAGGCGGCCAAGAGCCACTTCACCCTGCTGATCACGGGCGAGAGCGGCGTGGGCAAGGAGGTCCTCGCGCGCGCCGTGCACGACCGCAGCCCGCGGGTGGCCGAGCCGTTCGTGGCCGTCAACTGCGGCGCCCTGCCGCAGGCGCTCGTCGAGAGCGAGCTCTTCGGCCACGAGCGCGGCGCCTTCTCCGGCGCGGCGGCGGCCAAGCGCGGCCTGTTCGAGGTGGCCAGCGGCGGGACGCTGTTCCTCGACGAGGTGGGCGAGCTCGACCAGGCGGCGCAGGTGAAGCTCCTGCGGGCGGTCGAGCTCAAGGAGGTCCGCCGCGTCGGCGGGACCGAGAGCCGCCGCGTCGACGTGCGCATCGTCGCCGCCACCAACCGCGACCTGCGGGCGCTCGTGGCCGAGCGGCGCTTCCGCGAGGACCTCTACTACCGGCTCTCGGTGTTCGAGCTGTGGGTGCCGCCGCTGCGCGAGCGACGCGAGGACGTGGTCCCGCTGTTCGAGCACTTCCTGGCCCGCCACGCGGCGGCCCTCGGCCGGCCGGCCCCGGCGCCGTCGCCCGCCGCCGTGGCGCGCATCGAGGCGCACGCCTGGCCGGGCAACGTGCGCGAGCTGGAGAACGTCGCCGCCCGCGGGGCGCTCCTGGCCACCGACGGCGTCGTCGACCCCGAGCACCTGCGCCTGCCCGACGGCCCCGGCGCGCCCGTCGCCGCGGAGGTGGGCGAGGTCGAGGACCTGCGCGCGGCGCGCGCCGCCTTCGAGCGCGCGCACATCCGCCGCGTGCTCGAGCGCCACGGCGGCAACAAGCCCCGGGCCGCCGAGGCGCTGGGGATCGACCTGAGCTCGCTCTACCGCAAGCTCGAGCGCCCCGACGTGTGAGTGGCGGCCCCTGACCAGCCTCGATCGGAGCAACACGTGAGGCGAGGGCGACGAGGCTGAGCCGCGGCGGCGAGGCGCGCGGGCGACGACGTAGCGACCTACTTCGAGCCCGCGCGCGCGCCGCCGCGGCCAGCATCGTCGGCCGCAGCCGTCGATTCAGAGGACGATCGTGATGCGCGTGGCGACGACCCCCTCCTCGCCCCGCTCGCCGGTGCGCAGGCCGCAGCCGACCTGCAGGGCGATCGAGGCGAAGTGCAGGCTCACCTGGGGGAGGATGAGCGCCTCGGGCCACGAGCGCCCGAGCTCCCAGGTGACGTTGTGCTCGATGCCCGCGACGAGCCACTCGGTCACGTCGAAGAACAGCGTCGGGTTGAGCAGCAGCTCGACCTCGCGCCCGCGGTGGTCGGTGCGCACGCCCGCCATGAGCATCGCGCTCCAGCGCGCGTCGAAGCGCGCCGCCGTGAGGTGCAGGGCGGTGAGCTCGCACAGCCGGTCGTCGAGGCGCCACTCGGCGATGAGCTGGAACCCGTGCACGAGGCGCTCGGGGATGAGCACGTCGAAGGTCCCCTGGAGCGCCACCTTCACGGCGGCGAGCTCTCGGTCGAGCATCGGCAGCTCGAGCTCGACGGCGTAGCCGTCGAGGAAGGCGTACTCCAGCTCGGGCGCCCAGGCGACCGGGCGCCCGCGGTGGCGCAGGCGGATCTCGGTGAGCGTGTTGACCTCGAACTCCCCCCGCTGCGCGGCGAGCGGCCGCACGAGGTCGAACAGGAGCGGCTCGTGGACCTCGGGCGCGTCGGCGAAGCGGCCACGGGCCGCCCCCGCGCCCGACGCACCGCCCCCGTCCCACGCGCCGACCTCGCCCGCCGCGAGCCCCACGGCGACGACCGCCAGGCAGCACGCCCGCCCCCACCCGCGCCCCTCACGCCGCCCCACCACCAGGCACCTCCTGGCGGCCCGGGCGAGCAACGGGCGCGCCGAGGCTCAAGTCGCCGTCGGGCAAGCGCCTGCGCCCGCGCGCCTGGCGCCGGTGCGAGGCCGCTTCGCACGGCTGCGATCAGGCCAGCAGGCGCTCGAGCGGCCGGCCCTCGACCAGCCGCACCGGCCGCCCCTCCGGCGTGACGAGCTCGCGCGCGCCGTCGAGGCCCAGGGCGCGGTAGAGCGTGGCGAAGAGGTCCTGCGGCGTGACGGGGTCGGCGGGCGGGCGCTCGCCGTCGGGGTCGGTCGCGCCGACGACGACGCCCGGGCGCAGCCCGCGGCCGGCGAGGAGCAGCGAGAAGCCGCGCGTCCAGTGGTCGCGCCCGTCGAGCGGGTTGATCCGGGGCGTGCGGCCGAACTCGCCCCCGCACACGACGACCACGCGCCGCAGGAGGTCGCGCGCGGCCAGGTCGTCGAGCAGGGCGGCGAGGCCCCGATCGAGGACCTCGGCCAGCCGCGCGTGCAGGGTGAAGTTGTCGACGTGCGTGTCCCAGCCGCCGAGGGTCACCTCGACCGCGGGGACGCCCGCCTCGACGAGGCGCCGGGCGACGAGGCAGCCGCGCCCGAAGGGCGTGTGGCCGTAGGCCTCGCGCGACGCGGCAGGCTCGCCCTCGAGCGAGAAGGCGGCGAGCTGGGCCGAGTCCATCATCGCCCGCGCGCGGCCGGTCAGCTCCGCGCGCCGGGCCGCCTGCCCGCCCCGCGGCCGGCCGGCGGCGAAGCCCGCCTCGAGGCGCGCGAGGTCGGCGAGCCGCCGGTCGAGCCGCGCCAGGCCGACCGGCGCCGCGAGGTCCTCGAGCGGCGCGGCCGGGTCGCCGGTGGCGAAGGCGTCCCAGCGGGCGCCGAGGAGGCCGCCGCGCGGCGGGTCGCGTCCGAGGAGCGCCACGTGCGGCGGGACTAGCAGCCCGGCCGGGACCAGGTCGTGCGCGGCAACGGCCGTGAGCGCCGGGTGCGTGACCGAGGGCGACATCGGGTGCCCGGTGCGCAGCAGGTAGGTCCCGCGCTGGTGCTCGCCCTCGCTCGTGACGAGCGAGCGCACGAGCGCCACCCGGTGCAGGCGCTCGGCCAGGCGCGGGTAGCCCGCGGCCACCTGCACGCCGGCCAGCGACGTGGCAATCGCCTGCGTCGGCCCGCCGGTGCGGCCCCCCGGGTGCGGGTCGAACGTCTCGAGCTGGCTCGGGCCCCCCTCCAGGCGCACGACGATGAGCGCCGGCCCGGGGCGCACGGCCGGCGCGTCGTCGGCCCGGGCCGCCCGCGCGCCGGCGAGGGTCACGGCGGCCAGGCGCAGCAGGTCGCGGCGGGTCAGGGACATGCAGGGGTCTACCGGCGAGGCGGGCGGATGGTTTCCGCCGGCTCATTCCTCCAGCCGGAACCCCTCGAGCATGGCCCGCCCGCGCGGGGTCAGGTCACACGCGCCGCCCGACCAGTCGTCGGGGAACCACGCCTCGGCCCTGGCGCCCGGGCGCGGGCCGACGAAGCCCAGCGCCTGCAGCCGGCGCAGCTCGGCGTCGAGCGCCGCCCGCGACACGTCGGGCGCGTAGATCGAGGTCAGCTCGTAGACCATGCGCGCGAGGTCGACCTCCGCCAGGCCCCGGCCGGGGCGGTAGGCGCGGGCGATCATGCGCAGCGGCTTGAAGAGCTTGCCCTGCCGCACCTGGTAGCGCAGCGCGGCCATCTCGTTCCAGATCGCGCGCTGGCCGGAGAGCTGCAGGCGCAGCTTCTCCGCCCGCTTGGTGAGCGCGCAGCCGCGGAGCACCTCGTCGAGCGGCAGGCCGCGCAGCCCGCGCCGGGCGTCGATCGGGCGCAGGATGCCGAGCTGCAGGAGCTCCCACAGGAGCGCCTCGTCGCGGCCGGCCTCACGGAACCACGCCGCCAGGTCGTCGGCGCCGGCCGACGGCAGGCCGAGGAGCTCCTCGCGCGGCCCGAGCCGCTGGCGCAGCCAGCCGATCTCGTCGTACTCGAAGACCTTCTGGTGCAGCACCGCGGTCCGCGAGTAGATGCGCGTCTCGTTGGTCGGCTCGAACTCCGGCGCCGGCGCGGCGGGGTTCGTGTCTTCGTCGCGGCTCGCCTGCTCCGACGCCGCCGCGGCGGGCGGCCCGTCGGAGACGCGCACGAGGAGCGTGATGTCGCCCAGGCGCACGACGTCGCCGTCGCGCAGCGAGTGGCGCGCGATCCGGTCGAGCCCCACGAACGTGCCGTTGAGCGACTCGAGGTCGAACAGCACCGGGCGCCCGTTCTCCCAGCGCACGCGCGCGTGCTCGCGCGAGAGCATGCTCGAGTAGAGGCACAGGTCGCAGCTCTGCCCGCGGCCGATCGTGACGTCGACCCCCTCGCGGAGCTCGAACGGCGGCGACCCGCGGACCGTCAGCCAGTACGCCATGCAGCCGCTCAGCCCCCGCCGAAGATCCGGCTGAAGAAGCCCTTCTTCTTCTCGCCGCCCTCGGACCCCGTCCCGCCCGACGACGACGCCGTCGGGTGCTCGCCCGACTCCGGCGTGCCGAGCGTCCGGCTCACCTTGCCGATGACGTCCTCGATGGCGTCGGCCAGCGCGCCGGCGGTCTGGAAGCGCTCCGCCGGGTCCTTGCGCAGCGCCTTGAGGGCCACCGCCTCGAGCTCCGCCGGCGCCTGCGGGAAGATCTGCCGGCAGGGCACCGGGTCCTCCTTGAGGACGGCCTTGATCACCTGGATGGCCTTCTTGCCCGTGAACGGCGGACGGCCGGTGAGGACCTCGTAGAGGATCGCGCCCAGCGCGTAGACGTCGGCCCGCGCGTCGATCGCGTCGGGGTCGCCGCCGGCCTGCTCGGGCGCCATGTAGGAGGGCGTGCCCAGGAACGACCCCATCTGGGTGAGCTTCTCCTGCTCCTCCTTGCTCACGCTCTTGGCCAGGCCGAAGTCGAGGACCTTGGGCTCGCCGGTCTCCTCGACGACCATGATGTTCTGCGGCTTGAGGTCGCGGTGAATCACCTGGCGGCGGTGCGCGAAGTCCATCGCGCGCGCCACCTTGGCCACGACCTCGGCCCCCTTGCGGATCGGCGACTGGCCGGAGCGGAGCACGACCTTGAAGTCCTGGCCCTTGACGAACTCCATCGTGAACCAGCAGAGGTCGTCGTTCCACTCGGCGTTGTAGATCTGCACGATGTTCGGGTGGTTCAGCTTGCCGACGAGCCGCGCCTCGCGCTCGAAGCGCTCGCGCTCGCCCTGGGCCGCCTGCGCGCCGGCGCGCAGCATCACCTTGAGCGCCACCGGGCGGCGCAGCTCGAGCTGCGTGGCCTTGTAGACGGCGCCCATGCCGCCGCGCCCGAGCACCTTCTCGACGCGGTGCCCCTTCCACTCGACGCCCACGAGGCCCGCCGGGTCGTCGGGGGTGGCCTCGTGGCGGGCGGTCGACCGCGTCGGCGCGGCCGGCGCGGGCATCGGCGCCAGGGCGGGGCCGCCCTGGCCAGGGTGCGTCTGGAAGACCGTGATCCCCGAGGCGCCCGAGGCCACGAGCTGCCCGCCGCAGGCGATGCAGCTCAGGCCCGCGCTCGAGCGGCCCGCCGTGCCGGACACGTTGTAGCGCTTGTGGCAGGCGGAGCAGGTGACGATCCACTTCTCCTGGTAGCGCAGGACCTCGTGCACCTGCTCGTTGGTGAGCACGCCCGCCTTGGTCAGGATCGCGCCGATCCGCAGGGCGGAGCCCTTCTGGGCCAGCTCCTCCTGCTTCTTCAGGCCGAGCTCGAGGAGCGCCTCCGGCGTCATGCCGTGGCGCTGCGCGCCGGCGGCGAGCATGCCCAGGCGCAGGGCGATCTGGCCGAACAGGACCACGGCGCCCTCGGCCGAGGCCAGGGGCGAGCTGGCGGGGTCGGGGGCGACGAAGGTGGCGTCGTCGGCGCCCTCGCCGCTCCCCGCGACGGTCGGCCCGACCGTGGGCGCGCCGGGGTCGGAGACGGGGGCCGGGCGCGTCGGCTGGGCGCCCTCCTCGAGGAGCTTCTGCACCTTCTTCTGCAGCGACGCGACGTGCCGGTCCTTGAGCAGGCTGCGCGCGACGAGGTGCGCGCCGGCGTCCACCCCCGGCGGGAGCTCCGCCAGGCACGCGTCGCCCTCGGGCTGCGTGATCAGGTGGTTCTTCACGGCCAGCTCGATGAGCAGCCGGTCGGCCGGGGTGGGCACCGCGGACTCCTTGCCGCCGAGGATCTTACCCGGCCTGGCCCGGTCCTGAAACGGCGGGCCGCGCGCGCCGCGTCGCCCGGGCGCGGTCCGCGCTCGGTGGTAACCTTGGGCGCTCACGCCTCCCGGCGCACCACACCAGACGGGCACCCATGAACGCAGGCCAGCCGAGCTCGGGTCAGCCGAAGATCGTCACGACCGACCGCATCCCCGAGGCCGCGATCGACCCCGACGCGCTCAAGGTCATCCGCCGCCTCCGCCGCTACGGCCACGAGGCATACCTCGTCGGCGGGTGCGTGCGCGACCTGCTCCTCGGCGTGCAGCCCAAGGACTTCGACGTGATCACGTCGGCGCGCCCGCGGCAGGTGCGAAGGCTGTTCTCGAACAGCCGCGTGATCGGCCGGCGCTTCCGGCTGGTGCACGTGATCTTCGGCGACAACGTCGTCGAGGTCTCGACGTTCCGCGCCGACCCGACGCAGTTCGCGGCCGAGCAGGAGGCCGCCGCCAGCGCCCTGGGCGAGGTGGCGGCCGCGGCGCCGCTCGGGCCGCCGGCCGACCTGGAGGTCGAGGCGGACCCGGAGGTCGAGGCCGACCTGGACCTCGAGGTCGACGACGGGGTCGGCGATCCGGACGACGACGTCGTCGAAGACGCTGAAGACGACGAGGTCGTTCCGGGCGGCGACGTCCCCGTGAGCCTCTCGGAGCTGGGGCAGCTCGTCGAGACGGTGCACGACCCCCTCGACCCCGACGACCCGGGGCCCCGGGCCGAGCTCGAGCCGGACGTCGACGCGGTGGAGGCCGAGGACGACGTCGAGGCGCTCGACGACGAGGCCCCTCTGCGCGGTCCGGCGCCGCGCGACGAGGACCTCGACGCCAACAACCTGTTCGGCGATCCGGAGCAGGACGCGCGCCGGCGCGACTTCACCATCAACGCGCTGTTCTACGACCCCGACCGGGGCGAGCTGATCGACTACACGGGCGGCCTCGAGGACCTGGAGCGGCGCCTCGTCAACCCGATCCGCGACCCCGAGGTGGCGTTCGTCGAGGACCCGGTGCGCATGATCCGGGCCGCGCGCTTCGCCGCGAAGCTCGGCTTCACGATCGAGGACGGCGCCATGGCGGCCATCGCCCGCCACCGCGGCATCCTCGCCGAGTGCTCGCAGCGGCGCCTGCTGGAGGAGGTGCTGAAGATCCTCAAGGGCGGCTACGCCTCGCGCTGCGTGGAGCTGCTCATCTCGACGGGGCTCATCGAGGAGTTCCTGCCGGACGTCGCTCGCTGGCTGGGCGAGGGCCCGCCGCCGGCCCTGGCGACGGCGCCCGCGCCTGCCCCGGCGGTCGAGGCCAGCTCGGCCGAGGTCGCGGCCCTGCCCGGCGAGCCGTCCGAGGCATCCGCCGCGTCGCCCGAGCCCACCGCGGCCGAGCCGGTCGCCGAGGCGAGCCCGGGCGCCGGCGGCGAGGACGCTGGCGACGACGAAGAGGACGCCGGTCCTGCGCCGGCGCAGGACCCGACCGACGAGTGGGGCGCGCCGGTGCCGGTGGCTGAGACGGGCGTCGTCCTGTTCCCGCGCGACGACTGGGAGCCCGACCAGCGCATGGTCGACGCCTACCTGCGCGTCACCTGGGAGCGGCCGCCGCTCGAAGGCGCCAACGACTGGGTCGAGGACCCGCACGTCTACCTGATGGACGGGATCTTCGAGGCGGCCGCGTTCGCGCGCGACACCGTCCTCCAGGAGACGGGCCACGCCGACCGGGCGGCCCTGGCGGCCGAGCGGGAGCGCGCCGGCGCGCTCCTGCGCGTCCTGCGCTGGAACGGGCGGCTCGAGCAGATCGTCGCCTCGTTCCCCGAGGAGGAGGAGAGCCGCTCGTCGCGGCGGCGTCGTCGTCGGCGCGAGCCGGCGCGGGGCGGGCGGCGCGAGGGTGGCGCGGCGCGGGCCGAGCGGGCCCCGGCCGGCGGAGCGGCCGGCGGGGAGAGCCAGGGCGAGGAGGCGCCGATGGTCGGCTCGCTCCTGGGCCTCGAGCGGCAGCCGCTGCTCCTCGGCTACCTCGAGGGGCTCGACCGCCTGACCGCCCGCGGCGTGCCGCTCACGCCCGCGATCCAGCTCGCCGTGCTCTTCGCGCCGGTCCTCCTGACCCGCCTCGAGGAGGCGCTGCGCGCCCGCGGCAACAAGGCGCAGCCGTCGAGCGAGGAGGTCGCCGACGGGCTCCTGTTCCCGATCGCGCGCCGCCACAGCCTGGCCCGCCGCGACCGCGACCGGATGAAGCGCATCGTCCTGTCGCTGCGCCGCATGCTCTCGGGCGAGCTGCGCCGGCGCGCGCGGCAGGGGACCCGGCTGGCCAAGGTCGTCGGCCGCGACTACTTCCGCGAGGCGATCGTGCTCCTGTGGCTCCACTGCCGCGCCACGAGCGCCGGCTGGGAGGACTTCCGCTACTGGGAGGCCCGCGCCAAGGTCAGGTAGGTGTGCTCGACGGCTGCGGGCGACGATGCTGGCCGCGGCGGCGCGCGCGCGGGCTCGAAGTAGGTCGCTACGTCGTCGCCCGCGCGCCTCGCCGCCGCGGCTCAGCCTCGTCGCCCTCGCCTCACGTGCTGCTCCGATCGAGGCTGGTCACCAGCGAGACGTGTTAGCGCCGATCTATGGCAGTGGGCGCTGAGGCGTGCTCGACGGCCGCGGGCGACGATGCTGGCCGCGGCGGCGCGCGCGCCGCCCCGCCGGCCGCAGCCGTCGAGCACACCTGAGGACGTCTCGCGCCGGGCCGCCGGTCTGCTTAGAATCGCGCGCCCGGAGGTCGCCCATGCCCACGACCGTCTCGCGCCGCCTGGCGCTCGGGCTGCAGGCCGCGCTCGTCGCCCTGGTCGCCGTCGCCGGCGCCGGCGCGGCCGAGGACCAGGCCCGCGCCCGCAAGGACCTGAAGAAGAACGCCAAGCGGCTGGCGAGCGTCGACCAGGCGCTGGCCCAGAAGCAGCAGCAGCTCGAGCAGGTGCTCGGGGCGCCGAAGCTCGACGAGGCGCGGCAGCGCGCCGTCGAGCAGGAGATCGTGCAGCTCCGCGACGCGGGCGGCGAGGTCATCGCGAGCATCGCGGCGGCCGACAACGACGACGCGGCGGAGCTCCTGGTCGGCTTCGCCGTGGCCACGGCCAGCAACGACCTCTACGAGCGCGCGCTCTCCGAGCTGGCGCGGCTCGACGACGCGGGCGCGATCGGCTGGATGGCCTCGACGCTCGGCGCGGGCGTCCTCGAGGAGGACAAGCGCCAGCGGGGCCGCGGCGGCGCCGGGCGGCGCGGCGGCGACGACGCCTGGAAGGCGCAGGTGCTGATCGCCCGCGCCTTCGAGGGGCTCGGCAGCCCGGCGACCGTGCCGCCGATCGCCGCGCAGATCGAGAAGGGGACCTCGCCGCAGGTCGTCAACGCGTGCGTGAAGGCGGCCACGCGCAAGCGCGACAAGCGCGTGCTCCCCGCGCTGATCTCCCTCCTCGGGCGCGTCGAGCGGCAGGGCGGGTGGGAGTACTACCAGGTGCGCCAGGCGCTCGTCGACCTGACCGGCGAGGACTTCCTCACCCAGGAGCGCTGGGCCGGCTGGTGGGGCGCCAACGAGGCCACCTTCGACTTCGACCGGCGCGGCGACGCGCGCGAGGCGTCCACGCGCGAGCGCGGACCGCAGGAGAAGGTGCCGACCTTCTTCGGCTCGGAGATCGCGTCGAACCGCATGTGCTTCATCATCGACGTGTCGGGCAGCATGTGCATGACCGACCGGCCGGTGGAGCACGTGCTCTCGGATGACGAGTTCGCCAAGCTCGACCCCGACTCGCCGGAGGTGAAGCCCTACCGGCGCATGGAGCGGGCCAAGAAGGCGCTGGCGGAGGCCGTGCGCGGCCTGCAGCCGACGCAGCGCTTCAACATCATCGCCTTCTCGACGAACAACCGCATGTGGAAGGCGGCCACGGTCGAGGCGACCGACGCCAACCGAGCCGACGCCATCAAGTTCATCGAGGGCCTGCGCGACGACGGCGGGACCAACACCTACGACGCGCTCGAGGCGGCCTTCCGCGACCCGCTCGTCGACACGATCTACCTGCTCTCGGACGGGGCGCCGATGGTCAAGGTCGGCAACCCGGGCGAGCAGATGCGCCTGTTCGCGCGCGACGAGGTGCGCCGGATCCTCGACTTCGTGCGCCGCGAGAACCGCTTCCGCGGCCTGCGCATCTACACGTTCGGCATGGACGGGGCCGGCGTCTGGCACCACAAGTGGGGCCTGCCGCGGCCGGTGACGCTGCCGACGGAGTCGGAGTGGCTGGCGATCCTGTCCGGCTTCATGCGCGACCTGGCGAACCTGACCGGCGGGACGTTCAAGTCGATCTGATCGGCCGTGACCAGGCCCAGCACCGTGTCGACTCGACATGGGACACGAAGGCAACGAAGGCAACGGAGAGCACGGAGGTGCTCTCCAACGCCTCCGTGCCCTTCGTCGACGTTCGTGGCCTTCGTGTCCGATCTGCGCCTGTTCGCGGCGTCGCGCTCGGCCCTGGCCGACGACGCGCCGCCTACAGGCCCGCGCCGATGTCGGTGCGGTAGTGCATGCCCTCGAAGTGGATCTTCTTGACCGCCGCGTAGGCGCGCTCGCGCGCCTGGGCCACGGTCGCGCCCAGGCCGACGACGTTGAGCACGCGCCCGCCGTCGGTCACGATCCGCTCGCCCTTGCGCTCGGTGCCGGCGTGGAAGACCCGCACGTCGGGGTCCTCGGCGGCCGCCTCGAGGCCGTGGATGGCGAAGCCGCGCTTGAACTCGCCCGGGTAGCCGCCCGAGGTGAGGACGACGCACACGGCCTTGCGCTCGTCCCACACGGGCGTGACCTGGTCGAGCGAGCCGTCGACGGCGCCGAGGAGGAGCGGCACGAGGTCGCTCTTCAGGCGGGCGAGCGTCGGCTGGGCCTCGGGGTCGCCGAAGCGCACGTTGTACTCGAGCAGGCGCGGGCCGGCCGGCGTGAGCATGAGCCCGGCGTAGAGCACGCCCTTGAACGGGTGCCCCTCGCGGGCCATGGCGTGGACCGTCGGGATGAGGATCTTCTCCTCGATGCGCGTCATGGTCTCCGGCGGCAGCGAGGCGGGCGAGACGGCCCCCATGCCGCCGGTGTTCGGCCCGCGGTCGCCGTCGAGGGCGGTCTTGTAGTCGCGCGCCGGCTCGAGGACGAGGAGGGTCTTGCCGCAGGTGACGACGAGGACGCTGGCCTCGGTCCCCTTGACGAAGTCCTCGATGACGACGCGCGCGCCGGCCTCGCCGAAGCGGCCGCGCTCGAAGCAGTCGAGGAGGTGCTCCTTCGCCTCCGCCTCGTCGCTGCACACACGCACGCCCTTGCCCGACGCCAGGCCGTCGGCCTTGATCACGAGCGGGTAGTGGGCGGCGCGCTCCAGGTAGGTCAGCGCCGGCGGCAGCGACTGGAAGACGCGGAAGTCGGGCGAGGGGATGTTGTGCGTGCGGGCCAGGGCCTTGGCGTAGCTCTTGCTGCCCTCGAGGCGCGCGGCCTCCTTCGTGGGGCCGAACGCCTTGAGGCCGAGCTTCGTCAGCCGGTCGACGAGGCCGCCGACGAGGGCCACCTCGGGGCCGACGACGGTCAGGTCGATCCGGCGCGAGTGGACGAAGTCGGTGAGGACGTCGATCTGCGTGGGCTGGATGGCCACGCGCTCGGCGACCGCGGCGCAGCCGGCGTTGCCCGGGGCCACGTAGAGCTTCTTGACGAGGGGCGACTGGGCGAGCTTCCAGCAGAGCGCGTGCTCGCGCCCGCCGCCGCCGACCACGAGGACCTGCATGGGGCGCTCCGGCCGCCGGGGGGCCGGCGGGCCGAGATGCTTTACGGGATCGCTCCAGGTCGGTCAAGGGCGCGCCTCGATCTGCGCCCGGGCGGTTGCGCTTGCCCCGGTCGCGGGCGCGGCTAGCATCGCCAGCAGTCGGGGACGAGGCCTCCGACGCGCAGAGGGCCCGGCGGCGACGCCGGGCCCGCGCCGTCGGCGGGAGGACGCATGGCATCGGAGCACGACGACCCGCAGGCCCCGGACCTGAAGGAGTCGCGCACGTTCGAGAACCTCAAGGCCGCCTTCGCCGCCGACGCCCAGGCGCTCGGCCGCTGCGCCTTCTTCGCCTCGCGCGCCGACATCGAGGGGCACGACGAGGTGGGCCACGTGTTCCGCAGCGCGGCGCGGGCCGGCGAGACGGTGCTGCTGGGCCACCTGGAGTTCCTGCGCGCCGTGGCCGACCCGCAGACGGGGCTGCCGATCGGCGGGTCCGAGCAGAACCTGCTCTCGGCGATCGAGCGCGAGACCTACGCGGCCGAGATCCTCTTCGCCGGCTTCGCCCGCACGGCGCGCGAGGAGGGCTTCGACCAGGTGGCGGAGTGGTTCGCCACGCTGTCGCGCGCCGGGCAGGCGCGCGCGCGCTGCCTGCAGCGCGCGCTCGACGCGCTGCGCGCCGAGACCTACGTGGGCGAGGAGCCGCGGGCCAACCGTCGCTGACGGTCGCTGACGATGGACCTGCTGGCGGACCTCGGCAACACGCGCGGGCACCTGGCGCTGGCCGGCCCCGACGGCCCGGGCGAGCGGGCCGACGTCCCCAACGACGACCCGGGCGCCCTGGCGCCGGCGCTCGACGCGCTCGTGGCCCGCGGCGGGGCGCCGCGGCGGGCGGCGCTGCTCGCGGTGTGCCCGCGTCTGCGCCCGGCGCTCGAGGCCTGGCTGGCGGGGCGGGGGCTCGCGGCGCTGGCGCTGGGGGAGACGCTGCGCGCGCCGATCCCGCTGCTCGTCGACGCGCCCGGGCAGGTGGGGCCGGACCGCGTGGCCGACGCGGTGTGGGCGGCGCGCGCGCACCCCGGCCGGGCGGTGCTCGTGGCGGACCTCGGCACGGCGCTCACGCTCAACGTCGTGTCGCGCGCCGGCGCGTTCGTGGGCGGCGCGATCGGCCCCGGCCTGCGCACGCAGGCCTGGGCGCTGGCCGAGCGCACGGCGCGCCTGCCGTTCGTCGACCCGCCGATCGCGCCCGGCGACGCGGTGCTCGGGCGCGACACGACGGCGTGCATCCGCGCGGCGCTGCGCTGGGGCGCCGTGGGGCTGATCACCGCCTACGCGGAGCAGGTCGAGCGCGCCCTGGGCGAGCGGCCGCTGGTCGTGGCAACGGGCGGTGACGCCGCGGCGCTGGCGCCGGACTGCCCGCGGGTCGACCGCGTGGTCGCCGACGTGACCCTGCGCGGGCTGCACCACGCCTTGCTCGAGCAGGCCGGCCCGTGAGCGCGCGCGTGCGGCGCCTCACGCCGCCGGGGCGCGGGGGGGTGGCGCTCCTGGCCGTCGACGGGCCGGGCGCGGCCGAGGTCCTGGGCCGCCTGCTGCGCCGCGCCTTGCCGGCGCAGGGCCGCGTCGCGGCC
>JAHBXY010000014.1 GCA_019636275.1 Planctomycetota bacterium
CACGCCAGCGCCGTCCCCAGCCTTGCGCTGCCGGTGACCTCGACCGCGACCGGGCCGAAGGCCTCGCGGCAGGCGGCCTCGACCCTGGCGCGGACCGCCTCGCGGCGCGCCGGGTCGGCCGCGAGGTCGCCGCGCTCGGCGAGCCAGCGCTCGAGCGCGCCGCCGCGCGGGACCTCGGCGACGACGGCGAACGGGGCGTCGCCCGCGCGGGCCAGCAGCGTCAGCGCGCGCGCCTCGAACGCCACGGGCGTCCAGGCGGCCTGGAGGCGCGCCGCCAGCGCGCGCGCCTCGCCGGCCGACGCGGCCCGGCCGAGGGTCAGGTGCGGCGTGAAGCCGTCGCGCGTCGCGCAGGCGGGGAAGCGCGCGGCGAGGTCGCCCCACAGCCGCGTCAGCGCGCCCGGCGGGTCGCACTCGGGCACGAGGTGCACCGTGGCGCCGCGCCCGTGCTCGAGCACGTCCAGGCGGCGCAGGACCACGCGGAACGGCGCGTGCCGGGCGGTCGCGCGCTCGACGAGGGCGCGGGCGTCGTCGGCGTCGTCAGCGTCGGGGGGGGGCACGAAGCCGAAGAGCAGGTTCACGTGCGGCGGCCAGCGGCCGAACGCCGGGTCGTGCTCCGCGCGCAGGGCGTCGAGGGCGGGCCACAGCGCGCGCGGCGGCAGGAGCGCCAGCGCCGCGCGGGGCGAGGGCGGCGCGTCGACGCGCGCCGGGCGGTCGAGGTCGACGACGAGGCCGTCGTGGTCGGAGGCCGGCGGCTCGGCGGCGAAGCGGTCGACGCGCCGCGCCTCGAGCCCGCCGCGCAGGAGCAGCCGGTCGAAGCGCGCCGGGAGGAGCCGCCGGCTCGTGCGCGCGGCCAGTGTGTTGTGTTGCGGGCGGAACGTGTCGCCCGGCTCGGCCGGGCGCCCGGCGCGCCAGCAGTCGACCCAGCCCGCGGCGAGGAGGCCCCCCGGGTCGTCGTGGTGCGTGTTGAGGTCGCCCGCGAGCAGGGCGTCCTCGGCGCCGGCGCGCGCCGCGAGGTGGTCGGCCACGGCCGCCAGCTCGGCCGCGCGCTTGGCGGCGGCGTCGCGCGCCTGGTCGCTCGTCAGATGCACCACCGCGATGGCCAGCGGCCCCTGCGGGCCGGCCAGCCGGCCGACGAGGGCGCGCTTGCCGTTGTCGAAGCGCCGCACGGCCGCCGTGAACGGCCGCCGGCAGAGGAGGAGCGGCCCCTCGGGGCCGAGCGTGTCGCCCGTGACGTCGCTCACCCGGTAGGTCGCCCTCACCCACGGGTCGGCCAGGAGCGCGGCCAGCGTGCGGCGCGTGACCTCGACCAGCGCCAGGACGTCGGCCTCCTGCGCCCGCAGCGCCGCCAGGAGCCCGGGCAGGCGCGGCTCGAGCCGCGTGGCCTCGGGGTCGTGGCGGTCGGAGAGGACGTTCCAGAAGGCTACCCGCAGCGGCCCCGGCGCCGCGTCCTCGGGCGGGCAGGGGGACCACGCCCCGTCGACGAAGCGGTGGGTGGTGACGGGCTCGAAGGCGTCGTCCTCGAAGGCGTCGTCCGGGGCGGGGCCCGCCGGCTGGTCGAGCGCCTCGCCCGACGTGACGAGGTCCACGCCGCGCGCGCGGTCCCACACGACCAGGCCGTCGTCGCGGGCCACGTGGAGCACGCGGTGCCAGGGGACGGTCCCGTCCCAGGCCGGCAGCGGGGCCTCCCGCACGCCGTCGCCCTCGCGGTAGCCGACCACGAAGCGGCGCGCGTCGAAGCGCGCGTCCCAGCGCAGCCGGTCGACGACCTCGCGGCTCGTGGCCATGCGAGCGACTGTATCTCCCGGCCGGCGCGGCGGGCCCTACAATCGCTGCCCGCAGGAGCTCGCATGCGCCGACTCGACCCCCTCCTCGCCGCCGTGGCGCTGCTCGCGGCCGCCGCGCTCACGGTGCTGATCGCCGGGCTCGAGCGGCGCCGCGCGCCGGCCGACGCGCCGCCCGCCCAGGCCGGGCTCGTGGCGCCCGACGCGCGCCAGGCGGCGCTCGGCCTGTCGCAGGCCTTCCGCGACGTGTCGCGCCGCCTGCGCCCGTCGGTGCTGAACATCACCACCGAGCGCTGGATCCGGCGCGCCGACAACCCCGTCATGCAGCTCATGGAGCAGTTCATGGAGGGGGGCGGCGGCGGGCGCGGCGTGCGCATGGAGCGCTCGTCGGGCACCGGCTTCGTCGTGCGCGCCGACGGGATCGCCGTGACCAACGACCACGTCGTCGCCCAGGCCAAGCGCGTGCTCGCGCGCCTCGACGACGGCACCGAGGTCGAGGCGCGCGTCGTCGGCACCGACCCGCTGTCCGACGTGGCCGTCCTGCGGCTCGAGCCGCGCCCCGACGGCGCGCCCTACGTGCCGGTGGAGCTGGGCGACTCGGACGCGCTCGACGTCGGCGACTGGGTGATCGCGATCGGCAACCCGTTCGGCCTCGACCAGACGGTCACGGCCGGGATCGTCTCGGCCAAGGGGCGCTCGCGCGTGGGGATCGCCGCCTACGAGGACTTCATCCAGACCGACGCCGCGATCAACCCGGGCAACTCGGGCGGGCCGCTGGTGAGCCTCGACGGGCGCGTCGTCGGCGTGACCACGGCGATCGCCACCCGCTCGGGCGGCTACCAGGGCGTGGGCTTCGCGATCCCGGTGACGATGACCCGCGACGTGATCGAGGACATCCTCGTCCACGGGCGCGTCGTGCGCGGCTGGCTGGGCGTGTCGATCCAGGACGCGTCGCCCGAGCTCGCCGAGCGGCTGGGGCTCGGCCGCCGCGGCGGCGCCCTGATCTCGGGCGTCCTCCCCGGCAGCCCCGCCGAGCAGGCGGGCCTGCGCGCCGGCGACCTGATCGTCGCGGCCGGCGGGCGCCCGGTCGAGGACTCGACGCGCCTGCGCCACCAGATCGGCCGGGCGCCGCTGGGGCGCCCGGTCGAGCTGGGGATCGTGCGCGACGGCGCCGAGCACGTGGTGTCGGTCGACGTGATCGAGCGTCCGTCGGCCGACGCGCCGACCGCGCGCGCCGAGGAGCCCGAGCCGCCGCAGGGCGTCGGGATCCGCGCGCGCGAGCTCACGCCGGAGCTGGCCGAGGCCTTCGGCTACGAGCGCGGCGCGCAGGGGGTCGTGATCACCGGCGTCGACCCCGGCTCCTCGGCCGCCCAGGCCGGCGTGCGCCCCGGCATGGTCCTGCAGGAGGTCGACCGGCGCCCCGTGCGCACGCTGGACGACCTGACGGCGGCGATCACGGCGATCGAGCCCGCCCGCGGCGTCCTCCTGCGGGTGTGGGACGGCGACTCGTCGAACTTCGTCCTCGTCCGCCCGCCGTTCAGCAGCCGTCCTAGATGATCGACGGCTGCGGCCGCGGATGCCGGGCGAGGGGGGGCGCGCGCGGCCGATAGGATCCGGCCCGACTGGGCGGTCGGCGGCTCAGGGAGTGGGAGGCTGGCCGGGGGGACATGCTATGCTCCTCCCCGTGCGTCAGCTCGACCTGGACGTGGCGCAGCGCGCCCTCGACGAGGGCTTGATCACGGCCGCCGACAAGCAGCGCGTCGACCGCCTCGTCGCCGACGCGCAGAAGCAGGGCGTGCGGCTCCACGCCGCGCAGGCGCTCGTGCGCGAGCGGCTCATCTCGTGCGCCGACCTGCTGCGCCTGCAGGACGGGCAGGAGGCCCGCCTCTACGAGTGCCCGCACTGCCGCCACCGCCACGCGCGCGCCGACCTGCCGAAGAAGCAGCGCCAGCGCTTCGCCTGCAAGGGCTGCAAGCGGCCGCTCGAGCTCGAGCGCGCCGAGCTGTCGCGGCTCGAGGTGCTCGCCAGCCGCGACCCGCTCGACCTGAGCGTCCCGCTCCACAGCGTCAGCGAGTCGAGCGCCAGCGCCCTGTCGGAGATCGACCTCGACCGCTACGAGGTGCACGAGGAGCTGGGGCGCGGCGGCTACGGCGTCGTGTTCAAGGCCGTGCAGAAGGACCTCGAGCGCGAGGTGGCGCTGAAGGTCCTGCGGGCCGGGGCCGACCTGCCGCCGGTGAGCCTCGAGCGCTTCGTGCGCGAGGGGCGCGCCGTGTCGCGCCTCAAGCACCCGAACATCGTCACCGTCTACGACATCGGCCGGCAGCGCGACCTGTTCGCCATGTCGATGGAGTACGTTCGCGGCGACCCGCTGCGAAACGTCGTGCGCGCGCGCGGGTCGCTGCCCTGGCGTGAGGCGGCCGAGATGATGGTGCAGGTGCTCGACGGGATCGAGCACGCGCACGGCCTGGGGATCATCCACCGCGACCTGAAGACGAACAACATCCTCGTCGAGGCCGAGACCGGGCGGCCGCGGATCATCGACTTCGGCCTGGCCAAGGACCTGGGCGCCGACTCGGCGCTGACGCAGGGCGGGGCGATCGTCGGCACGCCGAACTACCTGTCGCCCGAGCAGATCCAGGGGCGCTCGAGCGAGGCCGACGCGCGGGCGGACATCTTCGCCCTGGGCGTGATCTTCTACGAGCTCCTGTGCGGGAAGCGGCCCTTCGAGTCGAAGCAGAAGGCCGAGGTCTACAAGAAGATCCTCACCGAGGCGCCGCGCCCGATCCTGGAGATGACCGTCGACGGCTCGGGCAAGAGCCCCGTGCCGCCGGCGCTGGCCGCGGTCGTGCACCGGGCGCT
Organism: Planctomycetota bacterium; assembly: GCA_019636275.1. Lineage (GTDB taxonomy): Bacteria > Planctomycetota > J058 > J058 > J058 > JAMLIC01. The sequence goes on from JAHBXY010000014.1 coordinate 4,641, forward strand.
CGAGAAGCGCGCCGACGACCGCTTTCAGACGGCGGCGGAGATGCGCGCCGCGATCCAGGCCGCGCTCTCGGGCGACGCGCCGCCGCCCGGCACGAAGACCGACCGCAAGCGGCGCACGGGCGCCCACGCCCGGCCGCGGCCGACGACGCGCAGCATGGCCGCCGTGCAGGCGGCGCCCGGCGGCGTGAGCCCGGCCCTCGTCGGCGGCGCCCTCGCGGGCGTGCTGCTCCTGGAGCTCCTCGTGGGCTTTCGGCCTGCGCGACGACCCGCCGCGCCCGTCGCCGACGCGCGGCCGGTCGCGCCGCCGCCGCCGGCCCCGGTCGCGCGCCGGCCCCGCCGGTGAAGCCGCCGGCCGGCGCCGCCGCCGCCCTCGGTGGTCGTCGAGCCGGGCCGGGCCGAGCCCGCCCCGGCAGGTCCGCCGGCGTCCGCTGGAACCCGAGCCCGAGCCGGGCCAGGCCCGAGCGAGCCGCGGCCGACGCGCGCCGGAGCCGGCCTCGACGCCCGCGCCGCCCCCGACCCGGCCCCCGCGCCGCCGCCCGCCGCCGCCCCCGCGCCGGTGGCCCTCGACCGGGGCGCGGACGACGCGCGCGCCTACCCGGAGCTCGCCGAGCGCGACCAGGACGGCTGGGTCAAGCGGGCGTTCATCATCAACTCGCTCGCCGACGGGACGCCCTCGCCCTACACGACGCGCGGGCTGCGCCTCGCGCTCTCGGACCGCAAGGAGCTCAACCGCGCCTTCGCGCTCCGCGGGCTCCTGCGCGCCGACGACCGCCTCCTGCGGGCGGTCGGCAGCCAGGGCCTGTTCGACGCGCTCGTCGACACCCTCGACAGCCGCGAGGAGTTCGTCGCGCGCGCCGGGGGCGCGCTCCTCGCGCGCCTGGCCGGCGACCGCGAGCGGCGCGACAAGGCCGGCTGGCGCCGCTGGTGGGCGGAGGCGGGCGAGACCCTGTTCGTCGAGGCCGCGCGCGCGGGCCCACCGCCGCCGACCCCGGCCGCCGGTGGCCGCGACGCCCCCGCCAGCGGCGACGAGCTCACGACGCGCACGCGGGCCCTGACCACGCACCTGAGCCAGCTCCGCGAGCGCGGGCTCGAGGTCGTGTTCGTGATCGACGTCACGAGCTCCATGGCCGACGAGCTGGCGCGCGTGAAGGGGCAGGTGGGCGAGATCACCTCGTTCATGGACCTGCTCCTCCCCGGCAAGACGCGCCTGGGCTTCGTCACCTACGGCTACGGCGTCGTGGCCACGTGCGCGCTCACCAACCGCCTGGAGCGCTTCGCCCAGGCCGTCGAGGGGATCGCCCTCGAGCAGGACCCGCGCAACACGACCGTCCCCGAGGCGGTCGAGGTCGCGCTCGAGTACACGCTCCGCCGCGACAACCCGCTCGGCTGGCGGCCGAAGGCCTGGCGCACGATCCTGTTCCTGGCCGACGCCCCGGCGCAGGACCCGGTCAAGGCCAAGGAGCTGGCCCAGCAGGCGGCCGCGGCCGGCTTCGTCGTCAACGCCCTGGTCACGCAGCCGCCCGCCAAGTACGCCGAGCGCTGGGGCCCGGGCCCCTTCTTCGAGGAGCTCACGCGCCTGGGCGGGGGTACGTCGTTCGAGCTGAGCACGCCCGAGGAGCTGATCACGCGCCTCCTCGTCATGGGCTTCGGCTCGCGCCACGAGGACGACCTGCGGCGCTTCGTCACGGCCTACCGCGAGGTCACGGCCCGCGGCTGAGTGGTGTGCTCGACGGCTGCGGGCGACGATGCTGGCCGCGGCGGCGCGCGCGCGGGCTCGAAGTAGGTCGCTACGTCGTCGCCCGCGCGCCTCGCCGCCGCGGCTCAGCCTCGTCGCCCTCGCCTCACGTGCTGCTCCGTTCGAAGGCTGGTCACCAAAGACTGGCGAGTTGGGCCGATTCCTCCAGGCGCTCTGACCGCGGCAACCGCTCGATCTGACGAGTAGAAGACGGTCACCGAGGACACCGAGGGCGCCGAGAGCCTTGTCTTGAAGGAACTCTCGGCGCCCTCGGTGCCACCTCGGTGTCCTCGGTGACCGTCCTCGCTCATCACGACGAGCGGTGGGCGCTCTGAGGCCATCAGCCGGTCACGGGCTCGTCAGCACGGACTCGTTCGCCAGGTCCGGTCGCTCCACGCCGCGCGCCGCCGAGGTATGCTCGTCGCCCCGGGAGGACCCCGTGCTCCGCCGCCTCGCCCTCATGGCGCCCCTTGCGCTCTGCCTGCTCGGCTGCCCGCCGCGTGTGAAGCCCGGGCAGACCCCGATCCTCCAGCCCGTGCCCCCGCCCGGCACGCCGACGAGTCGCCCGGCCGCGGCGCCCGCGGGCGGGCACGGCCACGCCCACGGCGAGGACTGCGACCACGGACCCGCGGTCGAGGGCCTGCCGCCCACGGGGCACAACTCGGCGCAGCAGCTCCAGGCCGAGGCGGCGGCGATCGACGACCCGGAGCTCCGGGCGGCCTTCCAGCAGGCCTACGTGCTCACGTTCCACATGGACAAGGCCAGGCGCGACGGCGACCGGGCCCGCGCCCTCGTCGCCCCGCTGCTCGAGCGCGACTTCGCGCCGGCCTGGCGCATCCACGGCTACACCTACATCGACCAGGGCTTCCAGCTCGAGCCGGCGCTCCGCAGCTACCGCCGCGCCGTCCAGGCCGACGACACCTACGGCATGGCGCACTACGCGCTCGCCTTCACGCTGACCCAGGTCGACCCGGCCGAGGGCCGGCGGCACTTCCAGCGCGCGATGGAGCTCAAGGTGGAGGACCAGCGCAACCTGCGCCAGCGGTTCTACCCCTGAGGCGGAGAGGTCCATGAAGTCGTCCGTTCTCGTCGCCGCCCTCGGCGTGGCGCTGCTCGCGGGGTCGGCGCGCGCGCAGCCGCAGCAGGACTGGCGCGCGCAGGTCGACGCGCTCCTCGACCGCTGGGCCGATGACCCCGGGGCCGACCGTCTCGAGCGGGCGCGCGCGCTCCTCGAGCGGCGCGCGGAGCAGGCCAAGGACGACCCGGCCGCCCAGGTCGAGCTGGCGCGCGTGCTGCTCGCGCTCGGGCGCGCCTCCGAGGCGCTGACCGCGGCGGAGCGCGCCCTCGAGCGCATGCACGTCGAGGAGGAGGGCGCGCGGCTGCGGCTCGGCGCCGTGAACCAGGACCGCGCGCGCGCCGGGCTCGACCCGCTCGAGGTCGGCCCCGAGCTGGCCGAACGCCGCGCCCAGGCCCTGGGCCTGGCCTTCCTCGCCGCGCACGAGCACACGCTCGCGCGCGCCCGCGCCCTCGAGGGCGACGCGGCCGCGGCGTTCCTCACCGGGCGCCAGGCGGAGCTCTCGCGCCGCCGCCAGACGCTGCTCGCCGCCGCCGGCGGCGAGCAGGGCGCCGGCGCGGTGCTGGCGCAGGAGCGGGCGCGCCGCCAGCACCTGCGCGCGCTCGACCGCCTCGGCCGCGAGCCGCGGCCGCTCGGGCAGCTCGACGCGGCCGGCCAGGCGGTCGAGCTCGGCGCCTACCGCGGCAAGGTGCTGCTCGTCGTCTTCTGGTCGCTGTCGCTCGACCCCGAGGACGTCCTCGTCGAGGTCGACCGGGTCCTGCGCGACCTGGGCCCGCGCGGCTTCGAGGTCCTGGGCGTGTGCCTCGACGAGCCGGGCGGCGCGGCGTCGGAGTGGCTGCACCAGCAGGGGATCGCCTGGCGGCAGGTGTTCACCGGCGAGGGCCTCCTGAGCCGCGATGCGCGCGCCTGGCAGGTCGAGACGGTCCCGGCGGGCGTGCTCGTCGACCACACCGGCCGCGTGCGCTGGGTCGACCCGTGGGAGGGCGACCTGCGCCTGGCCGTGTCCGAGCTGCTGCGGCGCAAGGACGAGGCGCTCGAGGCCGCCCGCCGCCGCGGCTGGTGACCCCGGCCGAGCTCAGGGGCGAGCTGTCCCTGCTCACGGCGCTGTCGATGGTTCAGCGAGGTCAACGCCCAGCTCGAGGTCGACGACCACGCCGCCCGGGCCGCCGCGGCGGCCGAGGCCGCCGGCCTTCCGGGCACTGGACGGGGGCGAGCTCGCGCGCGAGCTGCGCGAGCGCTTGTCCCCCAAGGAGTAGCGCGGGCGCTCCTTCCGGCCCGGTGCGGCGCCGTGGACAATCGAAGGGTGATCCGCCTGTTCCTGCTCGCCGCGACGCTGGGGCTCTCCGCCTGCAAGGTCCACGACCGTCCGGCCGACCCGCCCCTGCGCCACGGCTCGGGCCTGCGGGACCCGGAGGTCGTCACGTCGGCGGTGCGCGACCTCGCCGAGGCGGTGCGCCGCGACGTCGTCCCCTGGCCGGCGCACCTGCCGCGCTCGCGCGACTTCCCCGAGCTGCCGCTCCTGCGCGTGGCGGAGGTCGAGGACCTCGGGCGCACCGGCGCCGACGTCGGCGCGCTCACGCGCTCGCTCGAGCACGAGGTGCGTCGCCAGCGCTTCGCGCGCCTCTCGATCGACGAGGAGGCGGTGCCGCCCTGGCTGCGCGAGCCGCCCGCGGAGGGCGGCGACGCCGCACCGGGCGGCGGCCAGGCGGCGGCCCCGGCCCGCGAGGAGCGGGCCAAGCCGGGCCTCCTCTTGCGCTGCTGGACCGACCGCGGCGGCCGCCTGCGCCTCGAGCTCGAGGACCTCGTCACGAGCCGCCGGGTCGTCCGCGCCGCCTCGCGCTGACCTATGCTGGTCCCGAGGGAGCGCGCGTGCGCCAGCTCGGGCCCTACCGTCTGCACGAGCCGCTCGGCCAGGGCGGCGCCGCCGTGGTCTTCCGCGGCACGGGGGCCGACGGGCGCGACGTGGCCGTCAAGGTGCTGCGCGACGGGGCCAGCCCCGCGGCGCTGGAGCGCTTCGCGCGCGAGGCCCGGCTCCTGGCGACGGGCGCGAGCGGGTTCGTGCCGCTGCTCGACGCGGGCCGCGCGCCCGAGGGCGCCTACCTGGTCATGCCGCTCCTGCGCGGCGGCACCCTGCGCGACCGCCTGCGCCACGGGCCGCTCCCGGCCGGCGACGCGGTCGAGCTGGTGACGACGCTCGCGCGCGCGCTCGGGCGCGCGCACCGGACGGGCGTCGTGCACCGCGACGTGAAGCCCGAGAACGTGCTCTTCGACGCCGAGGGGCGCCCCTGGATCGCCGACCTCGGCGTGGCCCTGCACCTCGGCGCGCCGCCGTCGGCGCGCCTGTCGCGCACGGGCGAGCTGCGGGGCACGGCCGGCTACATGGCCCCGGAGCAGCTCGCCGACCCGCGGGCGGTCGGGCCGCCGGTCGACGTCTTCGCCCTCGGCGCCGTCCTGCACGAGGCGCTCGCCGGGCGCCCCGCCTTCGAGGGCGCGAGCGCCGTGGAGGTGCTGGCGCGCGCGGCGCAGGGCCTCCGCGAGCCGCTGCGCGGCTGTCCGGGCTGGCTGGCGGCGGCCGTCGACGCCCGGGCCTGGCGCCCGACCCGGCCGCCCGCCCGGCGGACGGTGAGGCCCTGGCCCGGCTCCTCGCCCGCGGGCGGGCCGGAGCGGCGCGCCGCCGCCCTGGCCGCGCGGCGGCCCTGGCCGCGGGGCCCGCGCCCTCGCGTGGGCGCGGCTGTCAGTCGCGGTCCGCTCCGGCGACGACGGACCTGGCCGGTGGCGCCGTCGGCGCGTCGTCCGACCTGGTGTCGACGCCGTCCGATCGCCGCGCCGGCCGTGGCCACGCCAGCCGCCCGCCGGCACCGCAGGCCCGCTGGCGGCCCGGCTCCTCAGATCTGCTGGGGCCCGACCGGCGGCGCCACCCGCGCCCGCTGCGCCCTGGCGGTCGTGCCGCGCGCGCCGCCGTGCCGTCTCCTGCTCGCGGGACGGCGGAAGACGGTCGGTGCGGCTCTGGCGCGTCGACGACGGTCGCACCGCGGGCGCGCTCGAGCCGCCGGCGGCGGCGACGTTCGGCAGCGTGGCGGCCTCGCCCGACGGCGCCCTGGTCGCCGCCGGCGCGGCCGACGGGCGCGTCGTCGTGTGGGAGCGCGATGGGCGCGTCCGGACGACCCTCGCGGGGCACGAGGGCGAGGTCACGCGGCTGGGCTTCTCGGGCGCGCTGGCCCGGATCGTGAGCGTCTCCCTCGACGGCACCCTGCGCCTGTGGGACGTCGACCGCGGGCAGCTCACGGCCGTGACCTTCTCCGGGCCGCTGCGCGCCCTGGGCCAGGGCAACGAGGTCCTGGCCGCGGCGCGCCTCGACGGCGCGCCGGAGGTGGAGATCGTCGACCCTGCGCGGCCGACGACGCCGCGCGTGATCACGCCGCGGCCGTCGCCGGCGCGCGACCTCGCCGTGCGCCCCGACGGGCTCGTCGTCGCGTCGCTGCACGACGAGGGCGGCCTCCAGCTCTGGGACCCGCGCGACGGCCGGCCCTTCGGCGCCGCCCGGCTCCCGGCCGAGGGGAGCCGCGTGGCCTGGACCGCCGAGGGAGACCGCCTGGTCGCGGCGCTCGGCGATGGCACGCTCGCGGTCTTCCGCGTCGCGCCGCAGGTGCGGCTCGAGCGCCGCGTGCGGGCGCGGCGTGCGGTCCGCGCGCTGGCGCTCTCGCCCGACGGGGGCGCGGCCGCGCTGCTCGGCGGGCGCGAGGACGGGGCGGACGAGGCGCGCGTGGGCCTGTGGACCCTGGACGCCGACGCCGCCGAGCGCTGGCCGGGCGCCGGGCACGAGGGGCCCGTCACCGTGATCAGCGCGGCGGGCCCGGGGCTGGTGCTCACCGGCGGCGCCGACGGACGACGGCTCCTCTGGGCGACCGACGCGGGCGTCGTCCGCCACGACCTGGAGCGGCTCGCGGGGCCGGTGCGCGCCGCCGGCGGGGCGCTCGCTTCCGCCGACCACGTCGTGTTCGTACCCGGCCTCTCGGGCCCGCCCGGGGAGGTGCCCGACGCGCAGCTGACCGTCGGGCGGGCGCCGGTGCACTCGATCGTCGCCGTGGCGTTCCGCTGGCTGCTCACCGCCGACGAGGACGGGGTGGCCGCGGTGTGGGACCTCGACCGGCGGGTCGAGGAGCAGGGGAAGTGGACGGCCGAGCACGGCCTGGGCGCCCCGATGGGCTTCGGACGCGCCTGCGCGACCCTGCTCGAGGTCGACGACGCCCTCCTCGTGGTCCTCGGCGGGGCGGACGGGAGGCTCCTGGTGACGCCGCCCGCCGAGCCCGCGGCGAGCTTCCGCCTGGAGGCGCACGCGGGGCCCGTGATCGCCCTGGCGGCGGCGCGGGGGCGCGTGGCGTCGGCGGGCGAGGACGGGGTGGTGGCGGTGTGGGACGTGGCGCGCCGCGAGCGTTTGACCCGCGTGACGCTCGGCGCGCCGGCCCGGGGCGTGGCCCTGGACCCCCTCGGCGTCTGGCTGGCGACCGTGGACCGCGAGGGTCGCCTGGGCTTGTGGGCCGTCGCCACGGGCGCCCTCCTGGGGCAGGTCGACGAGGGCGTCACCTGCGCCGCGTTCGACCTCGTCGAGGCCGAGCTGTTCGCCGGGACGCGCGACGGCGGCGTCCTCCGCCTGGCCTGCCCGCGCTGACCGTCGCGTCCGCGTGGCGGCCTCTGTCATAGCGGCAGGACGCCCGATGTCCCCGTGTCTCCGGAACATGCGGCGGCTGCGCGAAACCGCCCACCGGCCGGCTCCGGCACGGAGTTCGCACGACCATCGGGCGAAGGGAGACCCCCCATGCAGCCCGATCGCCTGACGACGAAGACGCACGAGGCCCTGGTCGCGGCCCAGGACCTGGCCCGCAAGAGCAAGCACTCCTACTTCGGCCCGCTCCACGTGCTCCTGCAGATCGTGCAGCAGGAGGACGGCGTCGTGCGGCCGGTGCTCGAGGCGGCCGGCGTCTCGCCGCAGGCGCTCGCCGCGCGCCTGGTGAGCGCGGTCGACAAGACCCCGCGCGCGACCGGCGGGCAGGTGGGCATGCTGCCCGAGGTCAACGACCTCGTCGACGCGGCCGAGAAGGCGGCCGGCGACCTCGGCGACGAGTTCATCTCGACCGAGCACCTGCTGCTGGCGGCCCTCGACGGCAAGAGCACGGCCCAGCCGCTGAAGGAGTCGGGCGTCAGCAAGGACAAGGTGCTCCAGGCGCTGAAGAAGCTCCGCGGCAGCGCGCGCGTCGTCGACAAGGACCCCGAGGGCAAGTACCAGGCGCTCGCCAAGTACTGCCGCGACCTCACGGCGCTGGCGCGCACGGGCAAGCTCGACCCGGTGATCGGCCGCGACAACGAGATCCGCCGCGTCATGCAGGTCCTCTCGCGGCGCACGAAGAACAACCCCGTGCTGATCGGCGAGCCGGGCGTCGGCAAGACGGCCATCGCGGAGGGCCTGGCCCTGCGGATCATCGCCGGCGACGTCCCGGAGGGGCTGCGCGACAAGCAGGTCATGGCGCTCGACATGGGCGCGCTGATCGCGGGCACCCAGTACCGCGGCCAGTTCGAGGACCGCCTCAAGGCGCTCCTGCGCGAGATCCAGGACAGCGAGGGCCGGATCATCCTGTTCATCGACGAGCTGCACACGGTCGTCGGCGCCGGCAAGGCCGAGGGGAGCCAGGACGCCGGGCAGCTGCTCAAGCCGGCGCTGGCCCGCGGCGAGCTGCGCTGCGTGGGCGCGACGACGCTCGACGAGTACCGCAAGTACGTCGAGAAGGACAAGGCGCTCGAGCGGCGCTTCCAGCCCGTGTTCGTGGGCGAGCCGTCGGTCGAGGACACGCTGACGATCCTGCGCGGCCTCAAGGAGCGCTACGAGGTCTACCACGGCGTCCGGATCCGCGACGCCGCGCTCGTCTCGGCGGCGCGCCTCTCGCACCGCTACATCTCGGAGCGGTTCCTCCCCGACAAGGCGATCGACCTCGTCGACGAGGCGGCCAGCGGCCTGAGGATCCAGCTCGACTCGGTGCCGGTCGAGATCGACCAGCTCGAGCGCCGGATCCTCTCGCTCGAGGTCGAGGCGGCGGCCCTGCAGAAGGAGAAGGACGCGGACAGCAAGGCGCGCCTGGAGCGGATCCAGCGCGAGCTGGCCGACCGCAAGGACGAGGCCAAGCGCCTGCGCGCCCGGTGGGAGAACGAGAAGGGCCAGGTGCAGGAGATCCGCAAGCTCAAGGAGCGGCTCGAGGAGGGCCGGAAGCAGGAGGAGCAGCTCCAGCGGCAGGGCGAGCTGCAGAAGGTCGCCGAGCTGCGCTACTCGACGCTGCCGCGCCTGGAGAAGGAGCTCGAGGAGCTCAACCGGCGGGCGGCCGCCAAGGAGAGCCGCCTCCTGCGCGAGGAGGTCACCGAGGAGGACATCGCCAAGGTCGTGGCCAAGTGGACCGGGATCCCGGTCGAGCGCATGCTCGAGAGCGAGCGCGAGAAGCTGCTGAAGATGGAGGACCGGCTGGCGAAGCGCGTGGTCGGCCAGCGCGAGGCGGTCGAGAGCGTGTCGGCCGCCGTGCGGCGCGCCCGGGCCGAGCTGCAGGACCCGAACCGGCCGATCGGCTCGTTCCTGTTCCTCGGGCCCACCGGCGTGGGCAAGACCGAGCTGGCGAAGGCGCTGGCCGAGTTCCTGTTCGACTCGGACGACGCCGTCGTGCGCATCGACATGAGCGAGTACATGGAGAAGCACGCCGTGTCGCGGCTGATCGGCGCGCCCCCGGGCTACGTGGGCTACGAGGAGGGCGGCGCGCTGACCGAGGCCGTGCGGCGGCGCAGCTACTCGGTCGTGCTCTTCGACGAGATCGAGAAGGCGCACCCCGAGGTGTTCAACGTGCTCCTGCAGCTCCTCGACGACGGCCGGCTGACCGACGGCCAGGGGCGGACGGTCAACTTCCGCAACACGGTCGTGATCATGACCTCGAACCTGGGCACCGACCTGATCCAGCAGGCGCGGACCGACGCGACGGGCGCCGTCGACGAGGGCACGCGGGCGCAGGTGACGGCGCTCCTGCGGCGCTCGTTCCGGCCGGAGTTCCTGAACCGGATCGACGAGACCGTGATCTTCCACGCCCTGTCGCTCGAGGACGTGAAGCGGGTCCTCGACATCCAGCTCGACCGCCTGCGCCGGCGCCTCGCCGACCGCAAGCTCGAGGTCGAGGTCACCGACGCCGCCAGGGCGCACCTGGCGAAGCTCGGCTACGACCCGGCCTTCGGCGCGCGGCCGCTCAAGCGCGTCCTGCAGAAGCAGGTGCAGGACAAGATCGCGCTGGGCGTCCTCGAGGGCCGCTTCGCCGAGGGGACGACGATCCGCGTCGACCTCGCGGGCGACGCCCTGACCTTCGAGGCGGCGCGGCGCGCCGAGCCGGAGCCGGCCGCCACGACGAAGTGACCCCTTGCGATCTCCGCGGCTCACGCGCATCGTGGGCCGTGGGAGGTCGCCATGGCCATCGTCGTCGGGCTCGTCGCGCGGCTGCTGGTCGGCGGCCTGCTCCTCTGGGCGTCGATTAAAGTGGTCGACCGTCACAACACGCAGAACACCTTCGTGGCCGCCGTCGGCTGGGCGTTCATGCTCGCGCTCGCCGGCCTCATGCCGCTCCTCGGCGGTGTGCTCGGCCTGGTCGTGTTCTTCATGGTGTGCTCGCGCTACTACGACCTGGGGATCCTGCAGTCGATCGGCGTGCTCCTGGTGCAGATCGGGATCGCGGTCGGGCTCACGGTCCTGCTCGGCGGCGGCGCGCGCTCACACTGACGGTCAGGCGCCCAGCCGCCCGAGCGCGGCGCTCAGGCCGTCGCGCTGGAGGAAGGGGCGCATCCAGGCCTTCACGATCGGTCCGCCGTGCGGGTCGCGGCGCCGGCCCTCGAGGCCGTCGCGCCCCCTGACCGCTACTTCCGCGTGTTGCTGTAGAAGGGCAAGGGCGCGGGCGTCATGGGCCAGCGCTTACCGCCGACCTCGACCTCCCAGCCCTCGCCCTGCTCGGCCAGCGGGCGGGGCACGTAGCCCATGCAGATCACCTTGCCGAGGGTCGGGCTCTTGGTCCCGCTGGTGACCTTGCCCACGGCCTCGCCGCCGTGGCAGATCGTGGCCCCCTGGCGCGGGATCCGGCCGCCGGGGACGTCGAAGCCGAGGAGCTTGCGCCGCGGCCCCTCGTCGCGGACCTTCCGCAGGGCGTCGCGCCCGTAGAAGCCCTGCCCCTCGAGCTTGACCGCGAAGTCGAGCCCCGCCTCGAGCGGGTTGGTGTCGGTGTCGAGCTCGTGGCCGTAGAGGGCCATGCCGGCCTCGAGGCGCAGCGTGTCGCGCGCGCCCAGGCCGATCGGCTTGATCCCGTAGGGCGCGCCGTGCCGGGTGAGCGAGTCCCACATCCACTCGGCCTGCGTGGCGTCGAACACGAGCTCGTAGCCGACCTCGCCCGTGTAGCCGGTGCGCGCGATGAAGCAGGGCTCGCCCAGGACCATGCCGCCCTTGCAGCGGTAGTACTTCACCTCGGCGAGGTCGGTGTCGCACAGCGGCTGGAGCACGTCGCGCGAGCGCGGCCCCTGCACGGCGATCATGGCCAGGCGGTGCGTCTCGTCGGTGAGCGTGACGTCGCCCTCGATGCGCGGGCGCATCCACTCGAGGACGCGGTCGCGGTTCGACGCGTTGACGACCAGGATGATCGCCTCGGGGAGCACGTAGTAGATCGCGTCGTCGAGCGCGTTGCCGTCCTCGCCCGTGATCACCGCGTAGCGCGCCCGGCCCACGGGCGTCCCGGCCACGTCGTTGGTGACGAAGCGGTCGAGCGCCCGCGCGCGGTCGGGGCCGGTGAGGCGCAGGCGGCCCATGTGCTGCAGGTCGAACAGCCCCACGCGCTCGCGCACGCAGGCGTGCTCGCTGACGATGCCCTCGTACTGGACCGGCATCTCCCAGCCCGCGAACTCGACCATGCGGGCCCCGAGGGCCCTGTGCTTGGCGTTCAGCGCGGTCCGGTGCATGCAGCGACTCCTGTGGGTGGCGGGCGAGTCTACCGCGGACCTGGGATGAGTGATGCGCTCGCGAGGGGCGGGCGAATGGTGCAAGCCCCGGGCTGGCACGAAACGTCCCGCTCCGCCCGTCCCCATCGCTCGCTCTGGCGGGTGAGCACGAGCCCCGGGGCGGATCCGTTCCGCCGTCCCAGCGCTGGCTCTGGCGGTCGGGCGTGAGTTCGCGCCAGTATGGTGCTCACCGTGCCAGGGGGGTATCGCGTGACCGACGTCCGGCTGCGCGCGCTCGAGCGCGAGGCGACCCGCGGCGACCTCGAGGCGGCCGCGGGCCTGCTCCGCTCCCAGGTGCGCCTGGGCGCCCTCGACGCGGCCCGCCTGGGCCTCCTCGCCTACGCCGGCGACGCCGCGGCGGCGCTGGCCCTGGACGGCGCGCCGCCGCCGCCCCGCGACCCGAAGGCCTGGGTCCTGGGGCTCGAGCCGTGGGGGGCCGAGGCGTGCGTGCGCGCGGCGGCGGCGGCGGCCCGACTGGCCCTGCCCCTGTGGGAGGCGCGCCAGCCCGACCTGCGCCCGCGCGAGGCCGTCGCCGCGATCGACGCGTGGCTGGCCACGCCCGGGCAGCCGGCCGCGCTCGCCTGCCGGGCGCAGGCCGAGGCGCTGTGGGCCGACGTCCCGCACGGCCCCGAGGCCTGGCCGGTCGTGGGCGCCTGGTTCGTCGTCGCCGCCGCCGCCTGGGCGCCGGCGCCCTGGGGGACGACCGGCCCGCTCACCTCGGTGCGCCTCGTCGCCGAGGCCGCCGCACGCTGCGCCAGCCTGGCCCTCGGCGACGACCTGCCCTACTACCTCGCCCGCGGCTCGGTGCGCCCGTGCGCGCCGGCGGCGCCGCTGCTCGCCGCCCTGCGCGGGGCGGTGGCCGCCTGGGCGCGGACGCCGTCGCTGGCGGCCTGACGGGTCAGCGCCGGCCGCGCAGGCGCTCGAGCGCGGCGCGCACCTCGGCGACGCCGGGGTGGGTCGGCGGGGCGAGGGCGAGGAAGCGCTCGAGGTCGGACGTGGCGTCATGCCCCAGCGCCAGCGCCGAGAGCCCCCGGATGCGGTAGGCGTCGGGGTTCCTCGGCTCCAGGAGCATGACGGCCACCGCGTCGCCCGTCGCGCCGGCCGGGTCGCCCCGCAGCCGGCGCGCGTCGGCCCGCCCGAGGAGCGCCGGGACGACGCGGGCGGCCGCGACCGCCTGGTCGAAGTCCTCCTGGGCGCCGGCCAGGTCCCCGACCATCCCCCGCAGGCTCCCGCGGAGCTTGAGCACGGTTGGGTCGCGCCGCTGGCCGAGGACCCGATCGAGGTCCTCGAGCGCGCCGCGGAGGTCGCCCGCCGCCTCGCGCGCCTGGGCGCGGGCGAGGCGCACCTCCTGCGCGTCGGGGTCGAGGCCCACCGCCCGATCCCAGGCCTCGAGGGCCGCGGCGGGACCCTGGAGCCGCTGGCGGAGGGCCGCGAGCTTCCCCCACGCGGCGCCGCTCCGCGGCGCCTCGCCGACCGCCGCCTCGGCATCGGCGAGGGCGCCGGCGAGGTCGCCTGCCCTGGCCCGCGCCCCGGAGCGCGCGACGAGCGCCCACGCCGAGCCCGGCCGCAGGTCCAGCGCGCGGTCCAGGTCGGCGCGCGCGCCGTCGCGGTCACCGAGCGCGTCACGGACCTTGGCCCGGTCCGACCACGCCGACGCGTGCTCGGGTCGCAGCGCGAGGAAGCGATCCAGGTCGGCGCACGCGCCGGCGTTGTCACCGGACCGCACGCGGAGACCCGCCCGCACGTGCAACGCCGCCGTCAGGTCGGGGTCGAGCGCCAAGGCGCGGTCCAGGTCCGCCAGGGCCCCTGGCCCGTCCTCGGAGGCGGCGCGCACGAGCGCGCGCAGGAGGAGGGCGTCGCTCCACCCGGGGCGGCGCGCCAGGGCCTCGTCACAACGATCCCGGGCCTCGTCACGGCCGGCCGTCTGGAGGTGGCCCTCGGCCTCGTTCAGGAGGCGGCAGGCCTCGGCCGAGCGCGCCAACTCCGGGTCGTCGGGCCGGACCGCCGCCGCGGCCTCGTAGGCCTGCAGGGCGGCCCAGTACATGGGGACCCGGCGCGCGGCCTCCCCCGCCGCGATGGCGGCCTGGACGAGCGCCTCCTGGGCGTCGGCGCTCCCCGGCGCCTCGTCGCGCCAGCGGCGCGCCGCCTCGAGGGCGCGCTGCGTGGCCGAGAGCCGCGCGAGCGGGTCGCGGGCGGGCGTCGCGTCGGCCTCCGCGCGGGCCGCATCGGCGGCTTCGCCGCGCGACGTCGGCCCGGCGCGCGGTCGAGGCGCACGGCTTTTGCCGCGGCGCTGCTCGCGCCGAGGACCGCGAGCAGGGCCAGCGCCGCCGCCGCCGCCACCGCTGGCCGGCGCGCCCAGCGGAGCGCGCGGCCCGCCAGGCCCGGCGGGCGGACCGAGACCGGCTCGTGGCGGAGCCAGCGCGCCAGGTCGTCGGCCAGGGCGCCGGCCGTGTCGTAGCGGGCGCCGGGCGCCTTCTCGAGGCACGTGAGGCAGATCGTCTCCAGGTCCCGCGGGAGGCCCGGGCGCAGGCGCGAGGGCGGGACCGGCGGGTCCTCGACGACCTGGCGGAGCACGTTGATCGCCGAGCCCCCGGCGAAGGGCGGGCGGCCGGCGAGCGCCTCGTAGAGCGTCGCGCCGAGCGCGTAGACGTCGGCGCGGCGGTCCACCCGCGCGTGGTCGGCCGTCGCCTGCTCGGGCGCCATGTAGGCCGGCGTGCCCATGACCTCGCCCGTGACGGTCACGCCGTCGGCGCCCACGTCCTTGGCCAGGCCGAAGTCGGCCAGGAGCGGCGTGCCGTCGCGCGCGACGAGGACGTTGTGCGGCTTGACGTCGCGGTGCAGGAGGCCGGCGCCGTGGGCGTGGTGCAGCGCGCGCGCGATCGGCTCGAGCAGGCGCGCGGCGTCCTCGGGCGCGAGCGGGCCGTCGCGCTGCACCCGCGCGCGCAGCGACTCGCCGTCGACGAGGTCCATGGCCAGGAACCAGCGCGGGCCGTCGCGCCCGACCTCGTGCACGCCGACGACGTTCGGGTGCTTGAGCCGCGCCGCCGCGCGCGCCTCGAGCTGGAAGCGCTCGACCGCCTCGACGTCGCCGCCGGCCGTGAGCACCTTGAGCGCCACCTGCCGGCGGAGCGCCAGGCTCTCCGCCAGGTAGACGACCCCCATGCCGCCCCGGCCGAGCTCGCGCAGGACGCGGTAGCCGCCGATCCGCTCGAGCTTGCCGCCCCCCGGCAGCGGGAGGACC
The DNA here is from genome assembly GCA_019636275.1 of Planctomycetota bacterium. Lineage (GTDB taxonomy): Bacteria > Planctomycetota > J058 > J058 > J058 > JAMLIC01. Next base: position 19,743 of record JAHBXY010000014.1, read on the forward strand.
TCGGTCGTCCGGCGCGTGGTGTCGCCGCCCGCCGGCGCGTCGTGCGGGAGCGTCTTGACCACGTCGAACGACCGGGTCTCGTCCACGCGCGGAGTGTGGTCCGCCCGGCCCTCGCTCGCAACGCCTCATCGCCCGAGCGCGGCGATCAGGGCCCGGCGATCGCCCGCGAACAGCGCGCGCGGATCGAGGCGCAGGCCCGGGAGCACGCGGGAGGCGAGCGTCCCGTCGGCGTCCGGGGCCACGGGCGCGTAGCCCGCGCCGTCGTGCGCGAACCAGCGCGCCTCCTGCTCGTCGACGAGGACGACGAGATACTCGGCGCAGCCGTGGCGCGCGTAGCAGGCCTTCTTGCCGTGGAGGTCGTTGGCGACCGAGCTGTGGGCGACCTCGACCACGAGCTCGACCGGACCCGCGACGTAGCCCTCGGCGTCGATCGTCGAGCGGCCGCCCTGCTCGAGGCGCGCGGCCAGGTCGGGCTGGGGCACGTCGCGGGGGCCGAGGGGCAGGCTCGGGTCGAGGAGCACCTGCACGCCCGGCGTGCGCTCGGCGTAGGCGCCGAGCCAGTACGCCAGGAGGGCGGTGTGGTGCGAGTGGGGCTGACGGACGGGGCTCGCCACGAAGACGACGCCCCCGATCAGCTCGCACTTGAGGTCGTCGCCCCGGGCGGCGTAGCGGCGCTCGAACTCCGCGCGCTCGAGGTGGTCGCCGCTCTCGAGCGGCGGCGCCGCCTCGAGCCCCGGTCCCGATCGCAGCCCCTGCATCGGCTCCTCCACGCGCGGTCCATCGTAGCCCCCTGCGCCGGGCCTGCCACGCACGCGAGGGTCCGGCGCAGGTCCAGCGCGGGCGCTCGCGTGCGTCCCGCGGCCGGGCAAGGGCTGCCCTTGGCACGGGTCAGCGCTCCGCGCGCCGCCACGTGCGGGTCGCGAGGTCGAGACGGTCGACGTCCCAGGCCCGCTCGCCCCGGACCGCGAAGATGAGCGGGGTCTGACCGTCCTCGCCGCAGACCGCGTTCGGGTCGGCCCCCCGCTCGAGCAGCCGCGCCACGACGGCGCGCCCGGCGAACGCGCTCTGCACCGCCGCCGCGAGCGGGTTCTCGCCCGACTCCGGGTCACGGACGTCAACGGGGACGCCGGCCGCGAGCGCGCGTTCGACGCCGGCGAGGTCCCCGCGGGCGGCCAGGTCGTGGAGCTTCACCCCGCCGACTGTAGCTCGGGTCGGCCCTCAGGGCCGGCGGCCCGCCCCCGGGATCCCATCGTCCCAGCCGGGCGCCGTCGCCGCCTCGATCAGGGCGGCCAGCGCGTCGGGAGAGAGCGCGGCGTCGATCGTCCAGGGGCCGGCGAGCACGCGCTCGCCCTCGGGCGTGAAGACGTCGACGCGCGGCGGCGCCGGCGGGCTGGACACGTCGGCGGAGACCTCGCGGAACCACACGAAGCGCTCGAGCAGGAGCTCGACGCGGCGCTCGCGCGCCAGCGCCTCGAGGCGCATCGCGTCGGCGTGGCGCGGGTCGACGATCACGCGCGCCAGCGGACGGCGCAGGTCGATCGCCGCCTGCTTCGCCCGCCACTCGGGCGTGACCCAGGCGATGTGCCCGCGCCCGAAGAGGGCGCGCACGAACCCGTCGCGCCCCCAGCGCTTGAGCGCCGTCCCCGCGGCGACGAACGCCAGGAGCACCGCCGCCCACACCAGCTTGCCACGATGGGCCTCGAGGAGACCCCGCCCCGTCATCGTCACGCCCCGACCCTCCTCCGCCGCTCGCTCCGAGCCGGCCCGCCCTCGCACCCCATGACCGTGCAGCCACCCGCCTCGTCGAGGCAGTCGACGTGGTGCAGCGTCCGGCAGGCCCCGCAGGGGGCCAGCCGCTCGTCGTCCAGCGACAGGTCGTCGCGGCAGTAGGGGCAGCGCAGGCGCCCGCCGCCGCTGCAGGCGAAGTGGTCCCCGGGGACCGCGCGCACGGCCACGGCGCGGCGCTCGAAGGGCGCCGCCACCTCCGCCAGCAGGTCGAAGGCCGCCTCGAGCGCGTCGGGGTCGAGGTCGCCCAGCGGGCGCTCCGCGCGGAGCGTCGGGCCGAGCGTCAGCCGCGTGACGCGGTGGTCGCGGAACAGGCGCTCGAGCGCGCGCTCGACCTCGACGCGCTCCAGCGCGCCCGGCGCGAGCCCCTCGTGGCGGCCGAGCGCCCAGGGCCGCGAGGCGCCGCGCACGGCGCGGCCGAGCCGGGCGGGGAGGGCGGGCCGCGTCAGGTCGAACGCGGCGACCGGGTGCTCGACCCGGACCTCGAGCGTGACGCGCTCGCGCTGCACGACGAGGCGCACGCGCCGCCCGCGGCGCGCGCCAGAGACGACCGCCGCGCCCGCCTCGTAGAAGCCGGCGCCCTCGATCCGGCCGTCGTGCAGGCCGCGGGCGAAGGCGGTCAGCCCATCGACGCGCGCCCGGTGGCGCGCGACGCGGAGCCCGTCAGGGAGCGAGGCCAGGGCGCGCCAGCCCAGCCAGGCGCCCACGACGAGGCCCACGGGCGCGCGCAGGTCGGCCAGGCGGAGGCGGCCGTCGTGGACCTGCCCGTAGAGGAGCATGGCGAGGACGACGCCGAGCATGGGGAAGAAGGGCACGTAGCGGCGAGGTCGCGTCACGGCCGGCGCGAGAGCAAGCCCGCGGCCACGCGCCGCGCGCGCGCAGGTGGCGGGCCTGCGGGCTGTTGACGGTCACGGGTGACGGCGCGCGTCAGCGCCGCGGTGCCGTCGTTTGGCAGCGTGACGGCGCCGCCCCCGAGGGGTCAGGACACGATCGGCGTCTCCCAGCCGTCGTACTCGCCCCCGTGCGCCTCGGCGAGGCGCACGAGCGCGGAGCTCACCCCGTGGATGTGCGCCAGGTGGACCGGGTCGTCGCGCGTGAGGTGCGCTCCGGGCGCGGCGTCGGCGTCGACCTGCGTCGGGCGCCACGCGAACCCGAGCGCCCCGGCCGCGGCCGCGAACGCGTCGCGCTGTGCCGCCGTGGGGAAGTAGGCCCAGTGGTCGACCGGCCGCGGGCGGTCGAGCGGGTCGCCCTCGTCGACGAGCACGTCGACGATCCGCCGGTCCTCGATCCACCGCCGGTAGGCGGGGCCGGGGTAGAGGAACTCGCGGTACTGGCGCCAGCCGGGGTCGTGGTCCGCCTGCAGCGACGAGGCGTAGCCGGCCGGCGCGGGGGCGAGCGCGTCGACCGCCGCCTCGAACCCGTCGGCGGCCGGCGCGTAGAAGAACAGCTCGCGCGCGCCGTCGGTCTGGAGCCGGCCGACGTGGACCGCGTCGCAGCTCGCCGCCAGGGCGACCAGGAGCCGCTCCTCCCACGGTCCGAGGGTCGCCTCCTCGGTGCCGTCGGGGAGCCCGTCGGGCCGCGGCGAGCGCAGGGGCAGGCGCACCGTCAGCAGCCACGGGCGTGCCGCCTGCGGCGTGTCCGGGAACAGCCCGTCGTCGAAGGAGATCGACGCCGGCCGGTCGTCGACGCGGCACGGGTAGAACTCCCAGTCGTCGCTCATGGGCCCCGCCGCGCGCCCCGCCGCGGCCGCTTCTGCTCCTGCGGCGGCGCCTCGTCGTCGGCGCCGTCGGCGGGGTCGGCGGGGTCGTCGGCCGGCTCGCGCGCCTCGCGCAGCCGCTCGGGCCGCGAGCGCTGGAGGCGCCACCAGGCCAGCCACTCGGCGCGCGTGAAGCCCAGCGGCTCGCCCGTGAGGCGGGCCATGGCCGCGCACAGGGCGTCCTCGAGGTGCCCCGGGCCGGCGACGCCCTCGAGCGCGGCGGCGACGAGCGTCACGCCCGCCTCGGGCTCGTCGCGCCCGACGAGCAGGGCGGCGACGAACGCGCGCCGCGCCGGCTCGCGCTGCGCCTCGGCCGAGACCTGGTTGCCCGCGTTGACCGCGGCGTGGAAGGCCGCGCGCGCGTCACGGCCGAGCTCCGCGTCGGCGGGGTGCAGGACGAGGACGTCGCAGGGGAGGAGCGGGACGAAGAACGGGTAGGGCGCGTCGCCGATCAGGAGCGTGTGGGCGCGCAGGCGGCCGCCGAGCTGGAAGCGGCCGACGAGGTGGCGCTCGAGCGTCGCGTGGGGCGCGGGCAGCTCGACCGGCAGCTCGGCGCTGCGCCCCGGCGCCAGGTCGATCCGCGCCGGCGCCGGCAGGGGCCGCTCGGTCCGCGTGCGCGTGCGGCGCCCGTCGTGCCCGAGCTCCTCGTAGTCGACCGACACGAGGCCCAGCGCGCCGTCGGCCACCCGGATCGAGATCGGCTCGCGCCCGACGTTGGTCAGGCGCACGCGCACGCGCAGCGGCTCGGACGGCGCGAGCCGCCCCGCGCCCGGCACGAGGTCGGCCAGGAGCACGCTCTCGCGCAGGACGCGGTCGCGGGCCCGCCGGCGCAGGCGCAGGAGCTTGGGCCGCTGCTCGGCGCCCGGCTCGAGGGCCAGGACCGCGTCGACGAGGCGCAGGGCGCCCCACGTGTCCCCCGACAGGTAGCGGTCGAGGGCCAGGGCGTACTTCTCCTCCACCCAGGGCGTCTTGACCGCCCGCCCGCGCGGCGGCGCCGGGGCCCCGGCCTCATCGAGCCGGCGCAGGACGTCGTCGAGCACGTCGAGGAGCAGGGCCTCCTCGTCGCGCGCGCGCTCGACGAGCGGGCGCGCCGGGGCCCCGCGCCGGACCAGGTCGGCGGCGAGGCGGCGCCGCTCGACGTCGGTCTCCGCCAGGCGCAGGTCGCGCAGGAGCGCCGCCTCGGGCGCGTCCTGCTGGCGCTGGCGCACGGGCGGCGGCGCCTGCGGCGGCTGCGGCGTCACGGGGCGAGCGGGCGTGCCGGCGGCGGCCTGCCCACCCGGCGCGTCGGGCCCCCCGCCGAACAGCGGCCGACGCTCCCCGCTGGCCCAGCAGCCCGCCAGGCCCGGGAGGGCCAGGAGGACGAGGAGCAGGGGGCGGCGGGGCGAACTCGACAACGCGCGGGCACTCCGGGCAGCCAGGGTAGCGCACCGGCGCCCATTCGGACCGATCGCGGTCACCCCCGCGTCATCGACCGGTCGGAGGGGCGGCGGCGGCGCCCGGGGGGGAGGCGGCGGCGTGGTAGGATCGCGCCCTCGGAAGGGGGTTCCGCGTGCCCGACTTCAAGATCGACCAGTCGACGCGCGACGCCAGGGGCCGGCGCGTCCGCGTCCTGAACCTCAAGGGTCAGCTCGACGCGCACACGTTCCCCGAGCTGCAGCGCGAGCTCGAGGCCCGGCTGGACGACGACACGCCGCGCGTCGTCCTCGACTGCTCGAGCCTCGACTACATCAGCAGCGCCGGCCTCGGCGTCCTGAAGAAGATGACCCGCGAGTTCCGCGGCAAGCAGGGCGACATCCGCCTGGCCCAGCTCCCGCCCAAGATCGACAACGTCGTCTCGCTGCTCGGCTTCTCGCAGGTGCTGCGCACGTTCAAGGGCCTCGACGAGGCCGTGCAGTCCTACGAAGGCGACTGATGTGTGATCGACGGCTGCGGCCGCGGATGCCGGGCGAGGGGGGGCGCGCGCGGGTCGTAGGATCCGGCGATCGATACGACCCGCGCGCGCACCCCCCTCGCCTCGGCCTCCGCGCCCTCGCCTCACTCGTGGTTCCACTCCACCCGTGGCTCGAGCGGGTCGAGGGCACGTTTACCTCCACGAAGACAGGCCCTGGTGTGATCGACGGCCGCAGCCGTCGATGACCCGCAGCTAGAAGCTGCGCGCGGGCTCGGGCGCGGCGCGCGCCGCGGCCTCGCGCAGGCCGGCCTCGAGGATCGCGTCGCGGCCGGCGCGGTAGGGCAGCGGGAGCTGCCCGACGGCGACGTCGGGCTCGACGCCGCGCCCCTCGAGCTGCTCGCCGCCCGTGAGCCGCCGAACGTCGACCACCGGCACCATGAGGATCGAGCCGTCCGAGAGCTGCGTGAACGTGCAGCCGAGGCAGGCGCCCTGCGTCCGCTCGCCGACGACGGGGCCGCGCTCGGCGCGCTTCCAGTGGTAGGCGAAGATCTCCTTGGCGCTGCGGGTGCCCTCGCTCGTGAGGACGACCACCGGCCGGTCCCAGCGCGCGCGGCGGCCGTGGAACAGGGCCAGGACGCGGCGCACGACGGCGTCCTGGCCCCCGCGCCCGCGCACGTCGAGGACCAGCGCGTCGGCCGCGGCGAGCGGGCCGTCGAGGGCCTCCTCGAGCCGCTGCGCCACCTGCATGGTCATGAAGTGCCAGAGGCGGATCACGCCGACGCGCCGCCCGTCGACCTCGACCACGCGCGCCGAGGCGCTCACGGCCTCGACCATGGACGATGCGCGCAGGGGCACCACGACGGCCTCGACCGGCCCGCCGGCGGCGCGGCGCACGCCCAGGGTGACGGTGTCGCCCGGCGGCCGGAGGAAGTAGCCCGGCGGCCCGGGGAGGCCCGGGTCGTGGCCGGCGGGGTCGAGCGCCACGTGGACCTCCGGCCTGGCCGGCGCGCCGCCGAGCGCCGGCGCGCCGTCGATCGTGACCACCTCGTCGCCCTCGCGCAGGCCGGCCGCGTCGGCCGGGCCGCCGTGGTTCACGCCGTCGAGGAACAGCCGCCCGTCGAGCAGGATCAGCTCGGCGCCCAGGCGCAGGCTCGGCGCGGCGCGGAACTCGCCCGCCAGCTCGCGCTCGTAGACGTCGCGCTCGACGAGCGCCAGGTGCGACACGCCCAGCTCGCCCAGCATGCGGTTGACGACCTCGTGCAGCGCCGCCGGCGTGCGCGCGGCCGCGGCCTCGGGCGACCAGCGCGCGCGCAGGGCCTCCCAGCGGGCGGCGTCGTCGCGGGCGGGGCGGTCGTACCAGCGCGCGCGCGTCACGCGCAGCGCCTCGCGCAGGAGGTGCTCCGGCCCGAGCAGGTCGAGCTGCCGCTGGGCGTAGCCCGCGTCGTCGGGGAGGCCGCGCCGCGGGGTGAGCGGCTGCGCCGCCGCGATCCCGGGGAGGAGGAGGACGAGGCCCAGGACGAGCGAGGCGCCGCGGCGCATGGGACGACCTCCGGTGCGCCCCAACCTACGCCGCCGCGGGCGGCCCCGTTTGCCCCCGGCGCCTTGCGCCCGGCCGCCGGAGCGGCGAGCATCGCCCCGCCTCCGGGGCGGGCCCGGCGGGGGGGAGCACGTGGCCGAGCAGACCTCGTCGGCGGAGCGCACCGCGGCCCCTGCGACGTCGAGCGCGTCGAGCGCCTCGAGCGCTCCGGCGCCGTCCGGGTCGTCCGGGTCGTCCGTCTTCCGGGCCGGCGCGAGCGCGAGCGACCCGCTGAACCTGTTCGGCTCGAACGTCGCCGGCCGCTTCGCGGTCGTGCGCTACCTGGGCCGCACCTCGGTGTCGCACATCTACCGGGTCGTCCACATGCTCATGGACCGGCCCTGCTTCCTCAAGATCACCGACCGCGACCCGGCCGCGCCCGAGGGGATCCCGCCCGCCCTGCGGCGCGAGGCGCAGGTCGCGGCGACGTCGCGCCACGGGGCCATGCTGCGGCTGCTCGACGCGGGCGTCGCGGGCGAGCTGGCCTACATGACGCAGGAGTGGTCGGACGGGCCGAACCTGCGCGCGGTGATCGAGCAGACGGCGACGATGAGCGTGCCCGACCTGCTGGCGATCGGCATGCAGCTCCTCGACGCCCTGTGCGACCTGCACCGCCACGGCGTGGTCCTGCGCGCCTTCGACCCGGAGCGGATCCTCGTCCCGGCCAGGAACGCCAAGCCGCACCTGCGGCTGTTCGACCTGTCGCGGATCGCCTTCGTGGGCGAGAAGACCTCGCAGCAGGAGCTGGAGAAGAGCAAGCGGGCGACCGGCTTCGCCGTGCGCTCGACGCGCTACATGGCGCCCGACGAGATCCGCGAGGCGCCGGCCGACCCGCGCTCCGACCTCTACTCGCTGGGCGTGCTCCTCTACGAGATGCTCACGGGCGAGTACCCCTACGCCACGCGCGGGCAGGGGCCCGGCGCCTACGTGCTCAGCCACCTGCGCGAGGCGCCGCGGCCGCTCGAGGCGGGCGCGCGCGACCTGCCGCAGGACCTGCCCGGGATCCTCGAGCGCCTCATGGCCAAGCGGCCCGAGGACCGCTTCGAGACGGCCGAGGCGGCGCGCCGCGCGATCGAGGACATCGTCGTGCCCGACATGATGCGCCTCAACACGCCGGCCGACCGCCACGTCCTCGAGGCCTGGCGCAAGCGGGTCAAGGTCGGGCTCGGGCGGACGATGGAGCACGAGGCGGCCGACGAGGCGGGCCTGGCGTGAAGCCGGGCGCCGGCGAGCGGGGGCGGCCGGCGCCCCCGCCCGACGTCGCGCCGCGGAGCGACGTCCACGTCGCCGCGTCGCCCACCCGCTGCCCCTTCTGCCATGACGAGGCGAGCGCCGCGGGGAGCGTCGCCTGCCAGGGCTGCCTCGCGCGCCACCACGCCGCGTGCTGGGACGAGGGCGGCCGCTGCGCGACCTGTGGCGGGGCCTTCAGGCTCGTCGCTCCTGACGACGACGCCGTCTCCGCGGCCTGGGAGGTCGAGGCCAGCGAGCAGTCCAGGCGCGCGGTGCGCGGGCTCCAGCGGCTGATCCTCGGCTGGCAGGGCCTCCGACTGCGGCGGCCCTGCGTGATGAGCGCCGTCGAGGTGGCCGCCTTCTTGCCGCTCCTGTGGGTCGAGGGCTGGGGGCGAGCGCTCGGGCTCGTGCTGATCACCCTCGCGCTCGTCGGCGGCCTGCTCTCGGCGCGTTCGAGGTAGACCGGCCTGGAGGCCCGGCCGGAAATGCGCCAGGCCGCTGCCTCGGACGGGCCGGGCCGGGCCGACTCCGGCCGGGGGTCCCTGTGCTCGGCCGCCGATCCACCCGTCAGTCCTCGAAATGTGAGATCGCAGCGGCCGAGCACACGGATCCCCCGGCATCCGCGACGAGGCTCTACGGCGCCGTCAGGTAGGCCCGCCCCGGACCCTCGAGGTAGTAGCGCTTGACCCGCTCGGTGGCCTCGGCGGTGGGGATCCGCTCGGGGTCGTAGCCCAGGTCGCGGCGCGCCGCCGAGATGTCGAACCAGTGCGACGTGCCGAGCATGGTCGCCACGAAGCGCGTCATGGGCGGCTCGCTCTTGAAGCGCAGCAGCCGCCACGTGGCCTCGAGCACGGCGCCGACGCGGTAGGCCGTGCCGAGCGAGACGCGGCGCGTGACCGGCGGCAGCCCGAGCGCGGTCAGGAGGTCGTTGATCCACGGCCAGAGGGCCACCGGCTCGCCCTGCGAGAGGAAGTAGGCGCGCCCGGCCGCCGGGCTCCGCTCCTCGTCGAGGGCGCGCGCGGCCTGCAGGTGCGCGCGGGCGGCGTTCTCGACGTAGGTGATGTCCACCTTCACCGAGCCGTCGCCGACGATCCGGAGCCGCCCCTGGCGCGCCCGGGCGAGGATCCGCGGCACGAGGTGCGGGTCGCCGGGGCCGAAGATCAGGTGGGGCCGCAGGGCCACCGTCCGCAGGGCGGGGCCGTTGGCCCCGAGCACCGCCTGCTCGGCCGGGACCTTCGTGCGCGGGTAGTCGGCCAGGAAGCGCGTCGGGTAGGGCAGCGACTCGTCCGCCCCCTCGTGCGAGGTGCGGTCCGGGCTGGCGACGACCGACGGCGTGCTCGTGTAGACCAGCCGGCCGACGCCCTCGGCGCGGCAGGCGTCGACGACGGCGCGCGTCCCCTGGACGTTGGTGCGCTCGTAGGCGCGCGGGTCGCCCCACACGCCCGCGAGCGCCGCCGTGTGGTACACGACGTCGCAGCCACGGACGGCCGCGCGCACGGCCTCCAGGTCGGCCACGTCGCCCACGTGCCCCTCGGCGCCCAGCGCCTCGACCTCCGGATAGCGGTTGCGGCCGAGCACCCGCACCTGGTCGCCCTGCGCCAGGCACTGCCGCGCGACCTCCGCCCCGAGGAACCCGCCGCCGCCGGTGATGAGGACGCGTGCCATGAGGGGCGACACGATACCTCTTCGACGAGCGGGAGGAACGGAGCAACGCGGCGGCCGCAGCCGTCGATCACACTCGAGACGCGGCCCACGCCGCGAGCACCTCGCGGCGGATCTTGGCGTTGTGCCTCACGTCGACCGGCAGGGCGCGGCGGAAGAGGACGTCCTTGATCGACGCCGTGCGCGGGTTGGCGCCGCCGAGGACGAGGAGCTCGCGGGTGAAGGCCTCGCGCGCGGCGCGGCCGCGCGGGAAGTGGCCGGGGAGGGGCTCGACGACGAGGACGGGGCGCTGCGCCGGCGGCTGGCCGACGCCGACGAGCGCGCAGCGGCGCACGCGCGGGTGCTCGTCGAAGACCGCCTCGAGCGCGCTGAGGAGGCGCCCGCCCTCGGCCTCGACGCGGTGGCCCTTGCGCCCGCAGAACCACAGGCGGCCGTCGGGGTCGAGGAAGCCCACGTCGCCCATGCGGTGCCAGACCCGCTCGCCGTCGGGGATCTTGGCCCGGGCGGTCGCCTCGGGCAGGGCGTCGTAGCGGCGCGTGACGACGTCGCCGCGGACGACGACCTCGCCCACCTCGCCCGGCGCGACGAGCAGGTCGTCCGACCAGGCCGCGATCGGCTCGTCGGTGATGCGGATCACCCGCACGTCGACGCCGGGCACCGGCCGGCCGACGCAGGTGCCCACGCCGGCGCGCGCCTCGCCGAACGTCGCGGCCAGCTCGCGCCCGCTGATCGTGGCCACGGGCAGGGCCTCGGTCGCGCCGTAGGGCGTGTGCGTGTCGGCGCCGGCCGACAGGACGCGGGCCAGGAGCGCCTCGTGCAGCCGCGGCGGCACGGGCGCGCCGGCCATGAACACGCGGCGCAGCGATGAGAGGCGGATGGATCGCGCGACGCAGTGGTCGGCCACGGGCCCCCACACGGCCGGCGAGCCGAAGGCGTAGGTCACGCCGTGGTCCTGGATCGCCTCGACGAAGCGCGCCGGGTCGAGCCGCGACGGGCGGGCGAAGTCCATGTCGGGGAGGACCACCGTGCAGCCGAGCGCCACGCTGAACAGCGCGAACGCGGGCAAGGCCGGCAGGTCGACCTCGCCCGGCGCGATCCCGTAGACGCGCGAGAGGTGCCGCACCTGCGCGTCGAACACGCCGTGCTCGTAGACGACGCCCTTGGCCGGGCCGGTGCTCCCGCTCGTGAACAGCACCGCCGCCTCGTCGCCGGCGCGCGTCGGCACGCAGGGGAAGGGCGCGTCGGGCGTCCCGGCCAGCGCCCGCTCGAGCGAGGCGCCGCCTGGCCACAGGCCGCGGCCGACGCGGACGCGGTGGCGCAGCCCGCGCAGCAGCCCGCGCCCGAGGAGCGCCAGCGCCGCGTGGGCCTTCGGCACGGCCACGAGCCCGGCGGGCGAGACCTGCTCCAGGCAGCGGACCATCGCGCGCGCGCCCATGCCGGGGTCGATCAGGACGAGGACGGCGCCGACCTTGAACAGCGCGTAGACGAGCGCCACGAACTCGACGCCGAAGGGCACGAGCAGGACCACGCGCTCGCCCCGCTGCACGCCGAGGCGCGTGAGCGCGTGGGCGCGGCGGTCGATCATGCGCTCGAGCTGCGCGAAGGTCACCTGCTCGTAGGTGCGCCGGCCGTCCTTGCCGCGCGCGCCCGGCGTGACGATCGCGCGGCGGAAGGGCGCCTCGCCCGCGCGGCGCGTCACCCAGTCGGCCGTGTTGAAGGCGTCGTCGGGGCCGGGCGCGGTCTCGAGGTTCACGGGTAGGCGGGCGGAGCGCGGGCGGGGGTCGTCGTCGGCCGGCGCCCCGGGGGCGGACGGAGGCTCCGCGTCGCCGGGCTCGCCCGGGGGCGGCGGGGTGAGGGTGGCGCCGCCGGCGGCGCTCACGCCTCGTCGCCGCCCGCCGGCGCGGCGGCCGGGGCGCCCGTGCGCGCGAGGAACGCGCGCAGGCGCTCGAGCACCTCGGGCCCCGCGTCTTCGAGCACGTAGTGGCCGGCGTCGGCGAAGCGGTGCACCTCCGCCTCGGGGAAGCGCTCGCGCCAGCCGGCCAGGAACGTGTCGTCGAAGCAGAAGTCGCGCCCGCCCCAGCACACGAGCATGGGCTTGCCGCGCAGGTCGGGCAGCCGCCGCTCGACCTCGACGAGCACCGGCCACGACGGGATCCGGTCGTGCATGGGGATGTCCTGCACGAAGCGCAGGTTCCCCACGCGGTCGGCCCACGAGCCGTAGGGGCCCAGGTAGCCGCGCTTGATCGCCGCGGGCATCTTGCGCTGCACGGCGCGGATCGTGGCCGCGCGCGCGAAGCCGTTCAGGCCGCGGATCAGGAGCGCCCCGAGCCCCGGGACGCGGCACAGGTCGATGCTCATGGGGATCCGCTGCGAGCGGAACGCGGAGGTGTTGAGCACCACGAGCCGGCGCACGCGCCCGGGGTGCCGCGTGGCCCAGCCCATGCCGATGGCGCCGCCCCAGTCGTGGACGACGAGGGTCACGTCGCGCAGGTCGAGGTGCTCGACCAGGCGCTCGACGTTGTCCACGTGCGTGCCCAGCGTGTAGGGGTAGTCCTGCGGCTTGTCCGACAGGCCGCTGCCGACGTGGTCGGGCGCCACGCAGCGGTGCTCGCCCGAGAGGGCCCGCACGAGCTCGCGGTAGTAGAACGACCACGTCGGGTTGCCGTGGAGCATGAGGAAGGTCTCGCCGCCCTGGCGAGGGCCTTCGTCGAGGTAGCTCATGCCGACGCCGCCCGGCAGCTCGAGGCGCCGCGGCGTCCAGGGGTAGAGGTCGCCCAGCTCGCGCGGATCGAAGCTCACTCGACGTCGTCAGCCTCGTCGTCGTCGCCGCCGCCGGCGAGCGCCAGGTGCGCGAGGTCGAGCGGGTCCGAGGCCAGGCGCGCCAGGTCGAACGGGTCCGAGGCCAGGTGGGCCAGGCCCATGGGGTCCGACAGGAGGGCGTAGGGGCTGACGAGGGTCGCGGTCACGAGGTCCACTCCAGGCCGAGCATGAGGCAGTTGAGGCCGCTGCCGATCCCGAGCATGGCGACGCGGTCGCCCGCGGCGACGCGCCCCTCGTCGAGGGCCAGCGAGAGCGAGATCGGGCAGGAGACCGAGCCCACGTTGCCCAGCCGGTCGAGCGTGGGGTGGTCCTTGCGCGGGTCGAGGGCCAGGGCCGCGAGCAGGGCTTTGCGGTAGCTGGCGCCGACCTGGTGGCAGAAGAGCTTGCTCGGCGTCTCGCGCGTCCAGCCGAGGGTCTGCTCGAAGCGGTCCCACGTGCGGCGCGCCAGGGCGCAGCCGTTCTCGAGGACCCGCTCGCCCTCGGTCTCCATGAGCGGGTGCGCGCCGCCGCCGGCGAAGCCCTGGTCGGGGGCGCTCCGGCACAGGCGGTGGTGCTCGGTGGCCTGCTGCACGGCGCCGCCGAGGAGGCGCCCGCCGCGCGGCGAGAGGTCGTCCCGGCACACGACGGCGGCGACCGAGCCCGAGCCGATCGTCAGCGACGCGAAGGCCGGGCGCAGGTCGCGCCGGCCGAGGCTCCCGTCCTCCACGCGGCGCACGAGGTCGGCGACGGTCGCGTCGACGAGCGGGCGGCCGTCCTCGGTGGCCACGACGAGGCCGGCCTCGATCTGGCCCAGCTCGATCATGTTGGCCAGGAGCGTGATCCCGTTCATGAAGCCCAGGCAGGCGTTCGACAGGTCGAAGACCATGGCGCCGGGCGAGACGCCCAGCGCGTCGGCGACGACGTTGGCCGTGGCCGGCTCGAGGAAGTCGCGGCACACCGACGCGTGGATCACGGCCCCGATCCGCCCGGCGTCGACGCCGGAGCGCTCGATCGCCGCCCGCCCCGAGCGCACGCTGACGCTCGACGGCGCCGTGCCCGGGTCCCAGAAGCGGCGCTCGCGCACGCCCGAGAGGAGCTCGATCCGCCCCGGGTTCAGGCCGAGCTGCTCGTAGACCGGCGCCAGCGCGTCCTCGAGCATCGCCGACGTGACGACGTTCGGCGGCAGCTCGTGGCCGAGCGCGGCGAGTCGGACCGACCGGTAGAGCATGGGCGTCACCTGACCCGGTGGCCCGGGGGGGCCACGGACGGAAGCCGCAGAGTCTAGCACGGGCCGCCCGGGCGACCTCCCCCTTTCCTCCGCCGGAGGCCCCGGGCCAGGCCCGGCGCCGGGGCGTCGCCGGCCTGGAGGGCCGGCCTGAGGACGGACGGGCCCATGGAATCGGCCATCCGGGCCGACTCCGGCCGGGGGTCCTGCGCTCGGCCGCCCATCCTCCGTGATGCTCCGGTCCGAGCCGGAGCGGCGGCCGAGCGCACGGATCCCCCGGCATCAGCGATGAGAGCAGAAGGGCGGGCGGATGGCCGCGAAGCGGCCTCCGGCCGCCCTTCTGCGGGGCCGGTGGCGTGCGTTTCCTCTACCGCCCGGGCGGTCGGGATGAGATACTCCGGCCCCTCCCACCCCGGCCACAACCGCATGTCCAGCACGCTCGACCCAGCCCAGCGCGTCGTCATCACCGGCGTCGGCCTGACGTCCCCCAACGGCGACACGCTCGCGGAGTTCAGGAAGAACCTCCTCGAGGGGCGCTCGGGCGTCGAGGACTACGACATCCGCTACATCGGCAAGACCCACGCCGGGGTGTGCCACTTCGACCCGCTGAAGTACCAGAAGAAGAAGATGCTCCGCGTCGGCACGCGGGCGGGCTCGGTGGCGATCTACTGCGCGCAGGAGGCCGTGCGCGACGCCGGCCTCGACCTCGACCAGGTCGACCGCCACCGCGTGGGCGTCTACCTCGGCGTCACCGAGCACGGCAACGTCGAGACCGAGAACGAGGTCCACGAGCTCTCGAAGTACGACTACGACACGAAGTACTGGTCGCACCACCACAACCCGCGCACCGTGGCCAACAACCCGGCGGGCGAGGTGACGATCAGCATGGGGATCCCGGGGCCCCACTACACGATCGGCGCCGCCTGCGCGGCCGGCAACGCGGGCCTCATCCAGGGCCTGCAGATGCTGCGCCTGGGCGAGGTCGACGTGGCGCTGTCGGGCGGGATCTCCGAGGCGATCCACACCTTCGGGATCTTCGCCAGCTTCAAGGCGCAGGGCGCGCTCGCCGTCCACGCCGACCCGACCAAGGCCAGCCGGCCGTTCGACCGGTCGCGCAACGGGATCGTCGTCTCCGAGGGCGGCGCGGTCTACGTGCTCGAGACGCTGGCGCGCGCGAAGGCGCGCGGGGCGCGGATCCTGGGCGAGATCGTCGGCTACCACATGAACTCGGACGCGCTCGACTTCGTGCTCCCGCACCCGGAGCGCCAGGGCGAGTGCATGCGCAAGGCGCTCGAGCGCGCGCGCCTCAACCCCGAGGACGTGGACATCGTCAACACGCACGCGACGGCCACGCCGCGCGGCGACGTGCAGGAGTGCGAGGCGGTCCGCACCATCTGGAAGGACGACCCCACCGTCTACGTGAACAACACGAAGAGCTTCATCGGTCACGCCATGGGCGCGGCCGGGGCGCTCGAGCTGGCGGGCAACCTGCCGTCGTTCGAGGACGGCGTCGTCCACCCCACGATCAACGTCGACGAGCTCGACCCCGAGTGCGCGCTGGCCGGCCTCGTGCTCAACCAGCCGCGCGAGGTGGGCAAGGTCGACGTCATCCTCAACAACAGCTTCGGAATGCTCGGCATCAACTCGGCGGTCGTCGTTCGACGGTTCGTTGGTTAGCGAGCGAGGAGTCTTTCGCGTGCAGGCTACGGACATCTCCCAGGCGATCCTGGACATCATCGCGTCGATCGCGCCGGACGAGGACCTCAGCGACGTGAAGCCGAGCGTCCGGCTCCGCGACCAGCTCGACCTCGACTCGATGGACTTCCTCGACATCGTCATGGAGCTGCGCAAGCGCTACGGCGTCGAGGTCCCCGAGGAGGACTACCCGAAGCTGGCGACGCTCGACAGCTGCGTCGAGTACCTGACCCCCCTCATGGCCGGCAAGTAGCCGACCGCCCGGGGTCTCCACGCACGGGGGTGCAGCCCGACGCGGTGCGCCGCGGCGGCGGCTGCGCCCCCGGCTGGTTTCAGGGACAGCCATGGCGCGGTACGACGCGATCATCATCGGCGCGGGGATGTCCGGCCTCTCGGCCGGCATCCGCCTGGCGATGTTCGACAAGAAGGTGCTCATCCTCGAGCGCCACAACATCCCCGGCGGGCTGAACTCCTACTACCACAAGAAGGGCCGCCCCTTCGACGTGGGGCTGCACGCGCTCACCAACTACGCGCCGAAGAACGCGCGCGGGGCGCCCTTGACGAAGCTCCTGCGCCAGCTGCGCATCCCGTGGGACGCCCTGCGCCTGTGCGAGCAGCACGGCTCGGAGGTGCGCTTCCCCGACGTGCGGCTGCGCTTCACCAACGACTTCGAGGTCCTGCGCCAGCAGGTCCACGCCGCCTTCCCGCACGCCGCCGACCGCTTCGACGCGTTCGTGCGCTTCGTGCGCGAGTACGACGACGTCTCGCTCGACGCGCCGCAGGTGGCCGCGCGCCCGGTGCTCGAGGAGAAGCTCGGCGACCCGCTGCTCATCGAGATGCTCTTCTGCCCCGTCATGCTCTACGGCTCGGCCGTCGAGGACGACATGGAGCTTGGGCAGTTCTGCACCATGTTCAAGAGCATCTTCCTCGAGGGCTTCGCGCGCCCCGAGGGGGGCGTGCGCACGATCATCAAGCTCCTGCGCGACAAGTACCTCGAGCTGGGCGGCGAGCTGAAGATGAAGCGCGGCGTGCGCCGGATCCTCGAGGAGGACGGGCGCGTCACGGGCGTCGAGGTGGAGAAGGTCACGGGCGCCGACGCCCACGTCGAGGCGCTCCCGCCGGGCGAGGACGCCGTCCTCGAGGCGCCGGTGGTGATCTCGTCGGCCGGCTACCTCGAGACCCTGGCCCTGATCGAGGGCGCCACGCGGCCGACCGACGACGAGTTCCCGGTCGGCAAGCTCTCCTACATGGAGACGATCCTCGTCCTCGACCGCCAGCCGCGCGACCTGGGGATCGACCAGACGATCGTCTTCTTCAACGACTCGCCGCGGTTCCACTACCGCGCCGCCGAGGACTACGCCGACCTGCGCTCGGGCGTGATCTGCGCATCGAACAACTTCGCGCACGTCACCGACCCGCTCCCCGAGGGGATCCTGCGCGTGACGAGCCTGGCCTCGTGGGACCGCTGGAGCGCGCTCGCGCGCCCCGAGCCCTACGCGAGCGTCAAGCAGCGCTGGCACGACGCGCAGGTGGACGCCCTCCTGCGCTACGTGCCCGACGTGCGCCCGAACGTGGTCTTCTCCGACTGCTTCACCCCGCGCACCGTGCACCACTTCACGCGGCACCTGCGGGGCGCGATCTACGGCGCCCCGAAGAAGGTCCGCACCGGCCTCACGCCGCTCAACGGCCTGTTCATCTGCGGCACCGACCAGGGCTTCCTGGGGATCATCGGGAGCATGCTCTCGGGGATCTCCATCGCGAACGCCCGCGTCCTGCAGCCCGCCGCCCAGGGAGCCTCGCATGCCTCCTCGTGACCACCTCGCCGACGTCCAGCCCGCCTACGACGTGATCGTCATCGGCTCCGGCCTGGCCGGCCTCACCGCCGCGAACCGCCTGGGCCGCGCCGGCCACAAGGTGCTCGTGCTCGAGCACCACTACCAGCTCGGCGGGCTGGCGACGTTCTTCAAGCGCAAGGGGAAGCGGATCTTCGACATCTCGCTCCACGGCTTCCCCTTCGGCATGAAGAAGACCTGCCGCAAGTACTGGAACGACGAGATCGCCAAGGACATCGTCCAGGTCAAGAGCGTCCGCTTCGACAACCCGCAGTTCACGCTCGACACGACCTTCGACCGGCAGGACTTCACCCGGCTGCTGGTGGAGCAGTTCAAGCTGAAGCCCGAGACGGTCGAGGCCTTCTTCAACGAGGTGCGCGGGTTCGACTTCTACGACCCGCCCGAGCTGACCACGGCCGAGCTGTTCGAGAAGTACTTCCCGGGCCGCAACGACGTCGTGCGGCTGCTCATGGAGCCGATCACCTACGCCAACGGCTCGACGCTCGACGACCCGGCGCTCACCTACGGGATCGTGTTCTCGAACTTCATGTCGAAGGGCGTCTACATCTACCAGGGCGGCACCGACAAGCTCCTGCGCCTCATGTCCGAGGAGCTGAAGAAGAACGGCGTCGACGTGCGCATCATGGCGTCCGTCGAGAAGATCATCGTCGAGGGCGGCGAGGCCAAGGGCGTCGTCGTCAACGGGCGCGAGGTGCGCGCCAAGGCCGTGATCAGCAACGCCGGCCTCCTGCCGACGATCAAGCAGCTCGTGGGCGACGAGCACTTCAACGCCGACTTCATGCGGCAGGTCGACGCCGTGCGGCTGAACAACTCGTCGACGCAGGTCTACCTGGGCCTCAAGGACGGGGTGAAGATCCCGTTCATCGGCGACCTCCTGTTCACGTCGGTGCGCGAGCACTTCACGTCGGAGGCGCTGATCCAGAAGCCGATCACCTCGCGCACGTTCTCGATCTACTACCCGGACATCCGCCCGGGCGTCGAGCCGGAGCGGACTGCGATCGTCTCGTCGACCAACGCCTGGTGGGACGACTGGCAGTACGACACGGACGAGGAGTACGAGAAGGCCAAGGACGAGCTCGTCGAGGAGACGATCGTCATCCTGGAGAAGTACCTGCCCGGCTGCCGCGACATGATCGAGTGGAAGGAGGCGGCCACGCCGCGCACGTTCCACCGCTACACGCGCCACTGGGGCGGGGCCTCGTTCGGGACCAAGTTCGAGGGCCTCAAGGTCAGCATGGGCCTGCCCGAGCAGGTGCGCGGCCTGTACCACGCCGGCTCGGTCGGGATCATCATGTCGGGCTGGCTCGGCTCGGCGAACTACGGCGTGATCACCTCGCACAACGTCGACCGCTTCCTGCACACCGGCCAGGCCACGCCCAGCCGCCCCGAGGAGTCGCTGGCGTGACGCTGGAGCGCGTCACGGCGTCGATCCCGCACCGGCCGCCGTTCCTGTGGGTCGACGAGGTCGTCGAGCAGACCGAGGCGGCGATCCGCACGACCAAGCGCGTGGCGCCGGAGGAGCCCTTCTTCCAGGGCCACTACCCCGACTTCCCCATCACGCCCGGCGTGCTCGTGCTCGAGGCGATCTTCCAGGCCGGCGCGATCCTGCTCTCGGAGCGGGCGAGGAGCGCCGCGGGCAAGATCCCCGTCATGACCAAGATCCAGGACGCGCGCTTCAAGAGCATGGTCCGGCCCGGCGACGTCCTCGAGGTCGAGGTCACGCTCGACGACTTCCTCGAGCCGCTGTTCCACCTGTCCGGCAAGGCCAAGGTGAACGGCAAGCTGGCGGCGAGCACGAAGTTCGCGTGCGCGCTGGCGCCCAAGCCCGAATAGGGAGCAGCGGCGCAGCCCGCTGCGCCGCCTGCCCCAGGAGCCTCCCGGATGCCCGCCGACTTCCTGCAGCTCGACGGCAAGACCGTCCTCATCATGGGCCTCGCCAACAAGAAGAGCGTCGCCTGGCACGCGGGCCAGGTGCTGCGCGAGGCCGGGGCGAAGCTCATCTGGTCGGTGCGCACGCCCGAGCGCCGCGACGAGGCGCTGAAGAAGCTCGTCGCGCCGGGCGAGCCCGTGCTCGTCTGCGACGTCGAGCGCCAGGAGGAGATCGACCGCCTCGCGGCCGAGGTCCGTGGCCACACCGACGCGCTGCACGGCCTCGTCCACTCCATGGCCTTCGCCAACTACTCGCAGGGCGCGGTCGCGTTCGACGCGACCGTCCGCGCGGACTTCCTCCAGGCGGTGAACATCTCCTGCTTCTCGCTGATCGCCGCCGCGCACGCCCTGCGGCCGCTGTTCGCGCGCGACGCGTCGGTCGTGACGATCTCGATCTCGACCACGACCATGGCCGCGCAGAACTACGGCTACATGGCCCCGATCAAGGCGGCGCTCGACTCGTCGATCGTGTTCCTGGCCAAGGCCTTCGGCGAGCAGCGCGTGCGCTTCAACGCCGTGCAGCCGGGCCTGCTCAAGACCAAGGCGTCGGCCGGGATCCCCGACTACGTACCCGCCTACCTGTTCGCCGAGATGGCCACCCTGCGCCACGAGGCGCTCAAGACCGAGGAGGTCGCCTCGACGGTCGCCTTCCTCCTCTCGCCGCGCTCGAGCGGGATCAACGCGCAGGGCGTCGTGCTCGACGCCGGCATGTCGTCGAACTACTTCGACCCGGAGATCGTCAAGCGCGCGACCGAGGTGCGCCGGGGCTGAGCCCGGGCCTCAGGCCGGCGCCGCGCCGCCGCGCTCGACCCGCGACGCCAGCCAGGCGTCGACCGGCGGCAGGAGCAGCGGCAACGCGTAAGGGTGGAGAAAGACGAACGTCTGCACGACCGGCCCGAGCCAGGGCGTGCTCACGAGCCAACCCACCTGCGGCAGGCCCACGAAGCCGCGCAGCGCCAGCGCCATGGCCAGGAGCGACGCGGGCAGGGCCACGGCGACCTGGCCCGCGGGGCGGAGCGCGAACAAGCGCGCGAGCGCGACGGCGGCGTGCGGCGCGGCGAAGGCCACGAGCGCCGCGCGCGCCTCGCTCCACTCGCCGGCGACCGCGAGGAGCCCGCGCCCCGACACGCCCATGGCCGCATCGAGGTCCACGCCCCGGCCGAGGGCGAAGGCGTAGCTCACCTGGCCGTGCGCGGCGAGGAGCCCGAGCGCCGCCAGGGGCCCGCACGCCACCCCGGCCGCGAGCCACACGAGCGGCGGGCGGCCGCGGGCCCACGCGATCACGACCTCCACCGGCGCCGCGACGAGCCCGAGGAGGGCCACGAAGAGGGCGTCCCAGCGCCCCGTCGTGGCCACGGCCTCGCGCCCGAACCAGCAGAGGACCAGCAGGCCCACGGCCAGGAGGTTGAGGGCTGTCACGCACGCGCCGCGGAGCGCGGCCCGCCGGAGGCCTGGAGGCAGGGTCGGGAGTTGGAACGGCATCTCCGAGACCTACGGAGCGGACCCGGTGCTGCGCCATCGTCGAGCGGGAGGCCGTGCGTGTGACGAGCAGGGCCCTGCCCACGGCGCCGGCCGGCCTTGCAGGCCGGGCGTTCGCAGCAAGAGCGTCAGGCGAGGCCGAGGAGGGCCGGGCGTGTCGGCGCGAAGGCGAGCGACGGCGGCCTCATGGCGCCGAGCGAGCCTGAGCGCCGAAGCGCCCGCCATCCTCGGCCGCAGCCGCGATAAAGAGAACCGCGCCGGCCCTGCGCGTCGGCGGGGCTCGTCACGCCCGAGTTGGGCGTTTCCGACCCCCGCATTCGCGTCGAACCGGCGCGGCTGGGCTGTCTGGACCCGAGGGTCCGTCGACGCTCAGGCGGACAGCCACCTCATCGACAGGTAGCAACTACACATATTGGATCGACCTCCTTTCGCATCGCGGTTCGCACCTCGGCCACCGCCCCTACCAGGACGGCTCCGAGCCCAGGGAACCCCTCGGGCCACGTTCGCCCGAGACGAGGGCCGGGACGCGGGTGGCGCCCCGAGCCCCTATTGAATCACCTGGGACCGGGTCGCGCTCGTACGAACGTGAGCCGCCCGCGCCGCGCGCTCATGGCGCGGCGCGGCGTGAGCGGCGCAACGCTAGAAGATCGTGTAGATGAACGGCGCGATCGCGGACCCCTCGGCGAAGATGATCACCGCCGAGAGCAGCAGCAGGACGAGGAGGAGCGGGGCGAGCCACCACTTCTTCTCCTCCTTCAGGAAGAGGATGAACTCCCCGAAGATCGAGTCGGAGACCTCGCCCTCCTGGTCCGGCGTCGGACCCGCGTCGATCGGCTTCTCATCCCCCATCGCGTCCTCCTGGAGTGCGGCGGATCTTACGGGCAACGCCGGCGGAAGTCCATAGAAGGCGCTCCGTTGGCTGCCTCCGCCGGGGTGTCGCGTGGCCGAGCGGAATCGCCGCTGCTAGGCTGAATCTCGTGAATAGCCCGCATAGACCCCGCGTTCCCCAGGGACGGTGACCCATGCGTAGCGACCTCGTCCTGCGGGCCATCGCTCTCGTGGGAGTGTTGGCCCTCCCAGGTATCGCCTCGGCCCAGACGCCCCCACGAGGGGACGACGGCCCACCCTTCCGTGTCCCGAACGACCAGGTCGACGACGAGCTCGACCGGTCGCTCCGACAGGAGTTCGACGAGGACCACCCGGCCCCGCCGCCGCTCGGCGACGCAGCCCCGGCGGGTCCGCGCAAGCAGGACGACGACGACCGCCTGCGCTTGCGCCTGGGCGGGTTCGCCGCCCACTACTACGCGCAGCTCCAGAGCGTGCGCCTCTCCTACCGGGAGGGCCTCAGCGGCGGCGGCGTGATCCGCCTCGACAAGAACGACGCCGTCGCCGACTTCGACCCGTCGAACACCCAGCTCTACCGGGCGTGGTTCGACATCGGCCGCCACGTGTCGATCACGGGCGGGTTCTGGCGCGGCGTGTTCCGCTCCTCGGACCACGTCTCGACCCAGTCGTTCACCTTCGGCCGGACGACGTTCCTCGAGGGCGAGCGCATCGGCACGCGCGTCGAGGCCATGACCGCCGACCTGGACCTCGTGCTCAAGCCGGTGAACAACCGCTGGTTCGAGATGGGCCTGCACATCGGCGCCCGCTACATGTTCTGGGAGTCGCAGCTCACCAGCCGCAGCGACCCGTCGCGCGAGGAGCGCTCGCGGATCGAGGCGGCGGTGCCCGTGGTCGGCGCGTCGCTCGCCTTCCGGCCCCTGCGCTGGTTCGAGCTCTTCGCCCGCGGGCGCGTCGGCTACCTCGAGTACGACCGTCCGAGCCGTCGCGACGACTGGGGCTCGGTCGATGCCAAGGCCAAGGAGGCCCGCACGGCCGAGATCGACCTGGGCATGAAGTTCGTCATCAAGGAGACGATCGGCGTGATCGCCGGCTACCGCCTCGACCACCTGCGCCTCGAGCGCGAGGTCGAGGAGCGCACCGAGGGCGCCCGCGGCACGGTGCACGGGCTCTACGCCGGCCTGATCCTCCAGTTCTGAGAGTCACCACATCGTCGACCGCTCCGCCAGGAGCCGTCGACCGTGCGGCGCAGAGGACCGCCGGGGCCGAGGCCCCGCGGTCCTCTGCGCGTTCCGGAGCGCGTCACGTCACGCGACGGCGAGGACGACCTTCCCCACGTGCTCGGAGCGCTCGACCACCCGGTGGGCCTCCTCGGCCGCCGTGATCGGCAGGACGCGGTCGACGACGACGCGCAGGTCCCCGTCGTCGAACAGCGGCCAGGCCCGCTCGCGGAAGCGCGCGATCAAGGCCGCCTTGCGCTCGGCGGGCAGGGCGCGCAGCGTGCTGCCGATCACGGTCAGGCGGCGCGCCAGGAGCGTCGCGAGCGGCAGCTCGCCCCGGGCGCCGCCCTGGAGGCCGATCACGACCAGGCGCCCGTCGTCGCGCAGGGCGTCGAGGTTGCGCGCCAGGTGGCTGGCCCCCAGGCAGTCGAGCACGAGGTGGGCGCCGCCCGCGGCGCGCAGGCGCGCGACGAAGTCGTCCTGCGTGTGGTCGACGAGGCCCACGGCGCCGAGGGCGGCGCAGGCCTCGAGCTTCCGGGCGCTCCCCGCCGTCACCCAGGGGTCGGCGCCGAGCGCGCGGGCGACCTGCACGGCGGCGGTGCCGACGCCGCCCGCCCCGCCGTGGATCAGGACGCGCTCGCCCGGGGCGAGGCGGCCCAGCTCGACGAGGTTCAGCCAGGCGGTGACGAACACCTCCATGAGCCCGCCGGCGGCGGGCAGCCCGACCGCCCGCGGCACGGGCAGGGCGTGGCGCGCGTCGACGGCGACCCGCTCGGCGTAGCCGCCGCCGGCGAGCAGCGCCATGACCTCGTCGCCGGGGCGCCAGCCGACGACGTCGCGGCCCACGGCCTCGACGAGGCCGGCCGCCTCGAGGCCGAGCACCGGGCTGGCCCCGGGCGGCGGCGGGTAGCGGCCGGCGCGCTGCAGGAGGTCGGCCCGGTTGACCGAGGTCGCGCGCACGCGCACGACGAGGTCGCCCGGGCCGTAGGCCGGGTCGTCGACCTCGCCCCAGCGCAACGCCGGCCCGTCGCACAGGATCGCCCGCATGGTCCGCCTCCCCGGGCAGGTTCGCACGGCGGGGGTTCGACCGCCGCGGGGCTTCTCGTAGACTCCCCCCCCCACCGGAGGAGCCCATGCGCCGCGCCGCCCTGCTCACCTTGCTGACCCTGCTCGCCGGCTGCAACCTCACCGGGCCGACGGCGCTGCGCGACGGGCGGCAGGAGTACAACCTCGCGATCCAGCAGACGCAGAACGAGCAGCTCCTGCTGAACCTCGTGCGGCTGCGCTACCTCGACACGCCGCAGTTCCTGGAGATCGGGTCGGTCACGGCCAACTACACCTTCGAGGCGGGCGTGGGCGCGTCGGCCTCGCTCTCCGACCGCAACGCCGTGCGCGTGAACAACGGGTTCGGCGCCAACGCCCGCGTGGGCTGGGTCGAGCGGCCGACGATCACCATGCAGCCGCTGCAGGGCGAGCGCTTCGTCACGCAGATGCTCACGCCGATCCCGCTCGACACGCTGCTGCTCCTCGTCCACAGCGGCTGGAGCATCGAGCGCGTGCTGCGCGTGTGCGTGCAGCACGTGGGCGGCGTCCCCAACGCGCCCACGGCCGCCGGGCCGACGCCGTCGGTCGCGCCCGAGTTCCGCGAGTTCCAGCGCCTGGCGGCGCTCCTGCGGCGCCTGCAGCTCGCGCGCGGCTTCGACCTGGGCCTCGAGGGCGAGGAGGGGAAGCGCGAGCTGGTCCTGCGCCTCACCGAGCACGCCGCCGACGAGGACGCGGCGGAGCTGCGCGCCCTCCTCGGCCAGGCCCCCGACGCGCGCCGCCTCGTCCTCGTGCCCAGCCTCACGCGCGGCGCCCCCGGGCGGGTGGGGATCGGCACGCGCTCGCTCATGGGCGCGCTCTTCTACCTGTCGCAGGGCGTGCAGGTGCCAGACGAGGACCTGGACCTGATCACGGTCACGCGCGCGCCGAGCGGCGCGCGCTTCGCGTGGGACGACGTCCTGGGCGGGCTGTTCCGCGTGAGCGTCGACGAGGTGCCCGAGGGCGGCGCCGCCGTGGGCGTCTGCTACCGCGGCCGCGACTTCTACCTGTCAGACCGCGACGTCTCGACCAAGGCGACGTTCGCGCTGCTGCAGCAGCTCGTGGCCCTGCAGGCGGGCAACGTCCACGGCTCGGCGCCGGTGCTGACGATCGCCGTCGGCGGGTAGCGGCGAGAGGGCCGGCCGGCCCGTCGCAGACACGCGAAGTTCGCCCTTCCGGCCGGGCCTCTAGCCGCCGCCCGGGCGGAACAGCCCGAACGCGCTCGTGTAGCCGTGCAGGTGCGTGGCGTCGCCCACGGGGCCGATCTCGCCGCCGCAGAAGAAGCCGCCGAGCGGGACGTCGCCCAGGGCGCGGCGGAGGGCGGCCGAGTCGTGGTTGGCGGAACCGAACAGGTGCCGCCCGCGGCCGGTGCAGGAGAACAGGAGCGCGCCGGCCGGCGGCGCCGGGCGGCGGCCGCGGTAGGCGTCGAGGTGCTCGCGCAGGTCCTCGTCGGCGGCGGCCGCGTCGCGCAGGAAGAAGCGCACGGTCTGCCCCGGGCGCAGGAGCGCGCCCACGGCCAGGACGCCGCGCTCGGGGTCGGCGCCGACGACGTTGCGGATCAAGTAGTCGCCGCGCCCGGTCGGCTCCGTGAGCGAGGTCGAGGCGATCCCGAGGTGCAGCGCGTGCTGGAGGAGCTCCTGGTCCTCGGGCGGGAGCGCCTCGTAGAGCTCGGCGAGCACCTCGAGCGGCGGGCGCCCGTCGACCTCCTCGAGGACGTGGTCGCGGCAGCGGGTCACCGTCATGGGCGCCCCGACCCCGCGGCAGCCCTGCGCCACGACGGCGTCGACGACGACGTCGCCCTGGAGGGCCAGGCCGACCGCGCCCTGGGCCACGAGGCCGCGGTCGACGAACAGCGGGTCGCCGCGGCGGCCAGAGGCCAGGCCGCCGATCGTGACGCCGCCGGGGTAGGCGAAGTCGAGCCCCTGGAGCAGGTCGCGCGGGTCGAAGCTCGCGCCGTCGCAGAGGAGCACGAAGTGCGGCGCGGGCGCGGGCGCGACGCCGACGAGGTCGCGCCAGCGGCCGGGTCCGCGGTCGAGGTCGGGGAGGTCGCCCGCGCCCACGTGGAAGGTGCGCAGCTCGACGCGCGGGAGGACGGCCGCCGTGACCGAGAGCGCCGGCCGCTGCTCGACCTCCTGCCCGTCGCCGATCACGCCGGCGCCGACGCAGCCGACGAGCGCGCGCGGCGACAGGCGCTCGTGCAGCTCGCCCGGCAGCCGCTCGAAGTGCGGCCGCAGGTGCGGCGACGCGAACACGACGACGAGGTCGGGCCGCGCGTCGCCCAGCCGCGGGCGCAGCGCCCGCTCGACCGCGTCGAGCGCCGGCCGCAGCTCCAGCTCCTGCACCAGTGCCGACGCCCAGCGCATCGCGCCCCCTCGCGAGAGGAGTGTACCGCGCCGGGGTCACCTCAGCGACGTGAGGTCGAGCAGCGCGGGGTCGAGGGCGGCGACGCTCCCGTCCTCGAGGCGCACCTGCCAGGCGTCGGCCGCGCCGCCGAGCGACTCGAGCCGTCGCTCGACCCCGCAGGCCATGGTGATCGTGAAGCGCCGACCGGCGGGCGGCGGGGCGCGCTCGACGCCGAGCGCCGCCTCGAGCGCGTCGCGGAGCGCCAGCGCCGTGGGCCAGCGGTCGGCCGGGTCCTTCTCCAGCGCCCGCAGGACGGCCGCGTCGAGGGCCGCCGGCACGCCGAACGCGACGTCGCGCAGCGGCGGCGGCGGCTCGGTCAGGTGCAGGAGGAGCAGGCGGTGGGCCTCGCCGCCGCGGAACGGCGTCGCGCCGGCGAGCATCTGGTAGAGGAGCACGCCCGCGGCGTAGACGTCGGTGCGCGCGTCGCACGGCTCGCCGAGGCACTGCTCGGGGCTCATGACCAGCGGCGAGCCGAGGATCTCGCCCGCCGTGGTCAGCGTGCCGCACTCCGGCAGGGCGCACTGGTCGAAGGCCTTGGCCAGGCCGAAGTCGAGGACGCGCGCGCGGCCGTGCGGCTCGACCATGATGTTCGCGGCCTTCACGTCGCGGTGGACGATCCCGCGCTCGTGCGCCGCGTGGAGGGCGTCGAGCACCTGCGCGGCCACGAACACGGCGCGCGCGGGCGGCAGCGGCCCCGCGTCGCGCAGGACCTCGGACAGGGGCCGCCCGGGGCAGAGCTCCATGGCAAGCCACAGGAGCCCGCCGGGCGCCTCGCCGTGGTCGAAGGTGGCCACGGCGCTGCGGTGCGAGAAGGCGGCGGCCACGCGCGCCTCGCGGCGGAAGCGCTCGCGCGCCTGCGCGTCGGGGGTCGCGTCGAGGACCTTCACGGCCACGAGGCGGTCGAGCACCTCGTCCTCGGCCTCGTAGACGCGCGCCATGCCGCCGCGCCCGAGCGGGCGCGTCAGCCGGTAGCGGCCGCCGAGGCGCGCGCCCAGGAGGGGGTCGGCCCCGGGCAGGCGGCGCTGGCGGCGCGTCGGTCGCTCCTGGCGCGCCTGCGGCCAGACCGGGGGCAGGATCGTCGTGCTCATCGCGTCGTTCTCCGGGGCGCGGACCGAGCAACGCCCGGGCCGGGCCTAAGCGAGGGGCGGCGGGCGGGGCGGCGTCGCGGAGCGCGCCGCCGCGTCGCAGACCTCGACGTGCGTGGGGGCGGGCGCGTGGCTACGATCGCGCGCCTGGAGGAGGACGCGATGCCCGAGGGGGACCTGGTCTACCTGCTCGTCGACGGCGAGAACATCGACCGGACCCTGGGGCAGATCCTCGAGGCCAAGCCGAAGCCCGAGCAGCGTCCGCGCTGGGAGCGCGTGCGCGGCTTCGCCGAGCGGACCTTCGGCCGGCCGGCGCGGGCGCTGTTCTTCCTCAACGCGTGGCGCGGGCTGCCGGGGACGTTCATCCAGGCCCTCCGGATCGCCGGCTACGTGCCGATCCCGCTCTCGGGCGCCCCCGACCAGAAGGTCGTGGACATCGCCATGATCCGCACGCTCGAGGCGCTGGCAGCGCGCAAGGGCGACGTGGCGATCGTCAGCCACGACGCCGACTTCCGCGAGGCCCTCGCCGGCCTGGCCGGCGGCGGGCGGCGCCTGGGCGTCCTGGCCTTCCGCGAGTACCTGGGCGGCGACTACGTCGAGGTCCCGGGCCTCGAGGTCTTCGACCTCGAGGACGACGCCAACGCCTTCGACGGGGCGCCCCTCCCCCGGGTCCGCGTCATCCCGATCGACCAGTTCGACCCCAACCGCTACCTGTGACGGGGTCGCTCCAAGTCCATGCGCTGCATGGGCCGCTTTGACAGGGCTGGCCCGGCGAAGTACAGTGGCCTCGTGCCGGCGCTCTGGCTCATGTCTCTGCTCTTGCGCGACTTATGCCCGTTGCCCTCGGGGCGGGCCTCGCGCGAACAAGAGGAGGCGGAGACATCCCTGGCCCGCGAGGTCCCACGATGACGACCCAGACCCTGCACGCGAGCGAGATCGAGTACGGCCGCCTCGCGATCGAGCGGCGCCTCGTCACCCGGGAGCAGGTGCGCGAGTGCGCCGACCTGCGCGCCTCGGGGCGGGGCGACCACCTGGCCAAGGTGCTCGTGAGCAAGGGCTACATCGACCCGAGCGCCGCGCGGCAGCTCCTGACGGAGCTGCAGAGCCGCTCGGGCTCGGGCGCGTTCGCGGCGCCCGTCGGCTCGGGCAGCTACCCGGCGGCCGGGTCCGGCGCCGGCGCCTACGGGCCGGCCGGCTCCGGCTCGTGGCCGCAGGGGGCGCCGGGCGCGCACGCGCTCGCCTGCCCGGCGTGCGGCGCGCGCGTACCGCCTACCCGGAGCAGGCGGGGCAGCGCGTGCACGCTGCCAGGGTGCGCCGGCCCGGTCGAGGTGCCGCGCGGCGCGGCGCCGGCGACCTTCCGCACGCAGGTGGTCGACGCGCAGGTGCGGCCCGGCGCGGCGCAGACGGACAGCGGCTCGGGCTCGGGCTTCTACGCCGCCCCCGCCGGCCCGCACGGCACGCACCGCCAGGGCGGCGGCGCGTTCGCGCTGCAGGAGGCCAACCGCGGCTACATGCAGGGCCTCGGCGGGCACACGCCGGGCTCCGGCGCGCCGCCGATGCTGCCGAAGGACAACAACTTCGACCCGGCCGCCTACCAGGGCGAGCTCCCCGGGAACCTGGCCCCCGACGACCCGATCGCGCACGCCATGAGCGTGCGCACCAACGCCGACGGCTCGGTGGAGACCGTCTTCGGGCCGTACGACATCATCGGCGAGATCGCGCGCGGCGGCATGGGCATCGTCTACCGCGCGCGCCAGCGCAGCCTGAAGCGCATCGTCGCGCTGAAGGTCATGAAGGAGGGCGAGAACGCCTCCGAGAAGCAGATCCGCCGCTTCAAGCGCGAGACCGAGGCGGCCGCCAAGCTGCAGCACCCGAACATCGTCGCCGTCCACGAGGTCGGCTGCCACGAGGGCTTCCACTACTTCACGATGGACCTGATCGAGGGCGAGGCCCTCGACGCGATCGTGAAGCGCGGCGAGAAGATGCCGGTCGAGCGCGTCCTGCAGCTCGTGAAGGAGGTCGCGCAGGCGATCCACTACGCGCACGGCAAGGGGATCATCCACCGCGACCTCAAGCCGGCGAACATCCTCCTCGACACCGACGGGCACCCGAAGGTCACCGACTTCGGCCTGGCGAAGAACATCGACCACAAGTCGATGCTCACGCGCACGGGCGCGGTGGTCGGCACGCCGTTCTACATGCCGCCGGAGCAGGCGCGCGGCGACGTCGACATCGACCAGAAGGCCGACGTCTACGCCCTGGGCGTGATCCTCTACGAGCTCCTCACGCTCAAGCTCCCCTTCCACGGGGAGACGACGATGGAGGTCTACCACAAGATCCTCGAGGAGGAGCCGCTCCCGCCGCGCAGGCACGACTCGCGCCTCAACGCCGACGTGAACACGATCGTCCTCAAGGCCATGGAGAAGGACCTGGCGCGGCGTTACCAGAACGCGCTGGAGCTGGCCGAGGACATCGAGCGCTACCTCAACGGCGACCCGATCAAGGCGCGCCCGCTGGGCCCGATCGGCCGGGCGATCAAGAAGGCCCGCAAGAACATGCCGGTGGTCGTCGTCGGCGGCGTCACGGCGCTGGCGCTCATGAGCGGCGCGGGCCTGTTCTACTGGCGCTGGCGCAAGACGCAGGACTTCGAGGCCGAGATCAACCGGCGCCACGAGTGGGAGACGTTCGTCACCGACGTCGGCAACCACATCCTCGGCGCGCGCTCGCAGATCGCCTCGGGCGTCGCGCACCGCAAGGACAGGAACCCCGAGAGCGCGCTGGTCGACCTGCAGGAGGCGATCCGCGTCCTCGACGACCTGCCGCTCCTCACGCGCGAGTTCACCACCTGGAACACGACCGAGGCGCTCGAGGGGCACCTCGAGGAGCGCCAGGCCGAGATCAAGGCGGTCTACCGCGACACCTACCTGGAGCAGGGGCGGGCCTACGTCGACAAGGGCGACCCCGAGAGCCTGGTGACCGCGCTGGGCCGCTTCCAGCGCGGGCTGGAGAACGAGCCCGGGTCGCCCGACGTCCTGCTCGAGGTCGGCCGGGTCGAGGCGCTGCAGGGCAAGTTCGCCGCGGCGCTGCGCACGTTCGAGGGGATCCTCGCCGGCGACGCCAGCCACGTCGACGCGCGCCTGGAGATGGGCCGCGTGCACGACCGGGCGGGTGACTACAGGAAGGCGCTCGACTGCTACACGCACGTGATCGAGCGCGCGACCAAGCCCTTCCGCGCCTACCTGCTGCGCGGGCAGACCTGGTTCACGCTGGGCAAGTTCGAGCAGGCGCAGCAGGACTTCCAGAAGGTCGTCGACATCAAGGACGACCACTTCGAGGGCTACATCTGGCTCGGCCGGGCCAACCAGGCGCTCGGCCACCACGGCGAGGCGCTCGAGGCCCTCAACGAGTCGATCGACCTCAACCCGTCGCTCCCCGACGGCTACTACCACCGGGCGGAGCTCTACTCGGCCCAGCGCAAGCACGCCGAGGCGATCAAGGACTACGAGGTCGCGATCTCGCGGGCGCGCGACTTCCACCGGGCCTACCTGGGCCTGGGGCAGGCGCTCGAGTGGGTGCTCGACTACGACCGCGCGCGGCAGCAGTACGAGGACGTGCTCAAGGCGCGGGACCGCGAGGCGGCGCAGGTCGCGCCGCTGGCGCACGCGGCGCTGGCCGACCTGCTGCTCGTCCAGGCCGACCCGCTCGAGTGCGCGCAGGACGCCGAGGACAAGGCGCGTCTGGAGACGGCCACGCCCGACGGGGCGCTGGGCCCGGCGCCGCCGCTCGACAGGCTCAAGGGCGAGGCCGAGCGCCTGCGCGCCGAGCGGCTGCGCGGGGCGCAGGAGGGCTTCACGCGGGCGCTCGAGCTGCAGCCGCGGCTGATCCCGGCGCTGCTCGGCCGGGCGCGGCTGGCCCTGGCCCAGGACGACCTGGCGCGCGCGTCGGCCGACGTCGAGGCGGCGCTCGCCGCCCTGAAGGACCGCCCGCAGGTGCGCTTCGCCGACCTCGGCGGCGGCCCGGCGGTCAAGGCGCGGCCGCGCGACGAGGACGGCTGGGACGAGGCGGTCGACATCCGCGGCGGCGAGGCGCAGCCTGGCGACGTGCCCCTGGCCGACGCGCACGCCCTGCGCGGCCTGGTGGCCCTGCGCCAGGACAAGGCCAAGGAGGCGCAGGAGGGCTTCAAGCGGGCGCTCGAGGCCAGCCCGACCTGCTCGCTGGCGCTGGCCGGCCTCGGCCACGTGGCGCTGAAGGGCGGCGACCAGGCGCGGGCGCGCGACTACTTCGAGCGCGCCCGGAAGCTCGACGTCGAGGGCAAGGACGAGCCGCACTTCTTCTACCAGGAGGGCGTGCGCTACCAGGGGCTGGCGTCGCGCTCGAAGAAGCCGGAGTACTTCAAGCAGGCGCGGCAGTGCTTCTCGCGCGCCACCGGCAAGAACCCGCTCGACGCCGTGGCCGACCTGGAGCGCGCGCGGCTGTCGGCGGAGTGGGCGAGCTGGGACGCGGCCGTGCGGCTGGCGACGCGGGCGATCGAGGCCGACCCGTTCCTGCGCGAGGCGCACGAGCGGCTCGGGTTCCTCTTCGCCCGGGACCTGCCGGCGGAGCGCGACGCGACGACGAAGCGCCCGGAGCACCTGCGCGACGCCCGGCGGGCCGAGGGCCACTTCGACCGCGCGGTCGAGGTGTCGGGCGGCGGCGTCGAGGAGGCGGCGGACGCCTGCTACGGGCGCGCGCTGGCGCGCCTCTCGGGCGGCGACGTCGGGCCGGAGCGCCTGGCGGCCGCGCGCGAGGACCTCGAGCGGGCGATCCGGGCGATCCCGACCGACTTCCGCCAGGCGGAGCCGCGGCGGATCAGCCAGTCCATGGCCTACCTCGACCTCCTCGCGCAGGTGCACGACCGGACGGGCGACGCGGCGGCGGCCGCGCGGGCCCGGGAGCGGGTCGACGGCGTCCGGCGCGCCGCGAGCGAGGCGGCCCGCCAGGAGCTCAAGGACGGGCAGCTCCTGCGTGACCGCCTGAACTACTCGGACGCGATCAAGCACTTCGACAAGGCGATCGAGCTCGACCCCGAGTTCAGCGACGCCTACTACGAGCGCGGCACCTGCTACCTGAAGATCGGCAACTTCGTGCCGGGGATCCTCGACTTCTCGCGCGCGCTCGAGCTGAACCCGCGCATCGCCGACCAGGTCTACAACAAGGTCTATCAGATCTCCTACGTCGTCGACCTCAACCGCGTGATCACCGAGCTGAACAAGATCGTCTCGGACCACCCGAACGTCTCGTACGTGATCTTCCTGCGCGGCTTCTTCTACGTGGCCAAGACCGAGTTCAAGAAGTTCGAGCGCTCCGACCTCGACCTGGGGATCGCCGACTTCAACCGCTGCCTGCAGCTCAACGAGACGCACGTGACGGCGATGCTCTACCGCGGCTTCCTGCACTACAAGCTGGCCAGCCTCGAGACCGAGGCCGCCGGCCGGCAGGCCTGGTACGACCGGGCCATGAAGGACTACATCGACGCCCTGGACATCGACCCGGTCTCCGGGATCAGCCACTACCTGCAGGCGCTCTGCTGGTCGGTCATGTCGACCGAGGAGGGCCTCCCGGACGCGGAGCGCGTGGCCCGCAAGAAGAAGTCGATCGAGGAGCTGCGCACGTCCTTCAGCTGCGAGTTCAAGGGCTACGAGCGCATCAAGAACGAGAAGGGCTTCGACGCCGTGCGCCAGGAGCCGGAGTTCATCGAGCTCATGCGCGGGAAGTAGCGGCCGTCGGGGTGCCGTCCCGCGCGCCGCTCGCCCTCGGCCTGCTCGCCATGACCGGCTGCGCCATGAGCCTCAGCCACGGTCCCGGCCAGCACGGATTGCACTCGGAGCGCCCGATCGAGGTGACCCTCGACGAGGACCGACGAGGGCTCACGGCCACGCTGACCTACGCCTGTGGGTACCGCGCGGAGCGCCGGCTCACGGTCCCGCCGACCAGGGTCCTGACCGTGTTCGTGTTCGACCCGGCTGACCGGGTGCCCGGCTCGCGGTCGAGGCTGGGCGCCGCTCCCGCGGAGCGGTCGCTCGAGCAGGTGATCGAGGGGCTGCTCGCCTCGCGAGCGGACGTGAGGCCGGCCGCAGCCCGGGAGCAGCTCGCCGCGGGGGCCGACCCGGCGTCGACCACCATCGTCGTCGTGGTCCCGGTGCTCGGCGACCCGCTCGTCGACGGGAGCAGGCAGGGCATCGACGTGCTCTCCCCCGTGCGCCGGCCGGACGGGTGGTTCGAGCCGCGGTTCTCGCTCTGCGGCGCCCCGCCGGGCTCCTTCTCGCCGCACCTGGTCCATCCGCCCTGACGCTCGCCTGCGCGCGTGCGGATGTCACCCTCGCGCGAGTCCGCGCGCCCAGGCGAGGTCGTCCGGGTCGAGCGGCGGGACCGGCTCGGTCCCCTGGTAGTCGAGCCGCCGCCCGAAGCCGCCGCGGTCGTAGACCTCGGTGAGCACGGCGCCCAGGTTCAGGACGACGTCGGCGACGCCCGGGAGCAGCGGGACGCCGACGCGCGGCAGGCGCCCCCGGAGGCCGATCGCGTAGAGCTCGC
Organism: Planctomycetota bacterium; assembly: GCA_019636275.1. GTDB lineage: Bacteria > Planctomycetota > J058 > J058 > J058 > JAMLIC01. The sequence continues at coordinate 53,824 of JAHBXY010000014.1, forward strand.
GCGCCTCGCGGTCGGACGCCCGGGAGACGACCGCCCGGTAGGTCGCGTCGCCCGAGAGCTCGGCGGGCAGGGCGACCGTCGGCTCGCCGGTCCTGAGCAGGTCGACCTCGACCAGGCTGGCGTCCGAAGCCAGGACCTCGGCCTGCTTCCGCAGGTACAGCTCACGCCCGGCGCCGGGGCGCTTGTTGGCCGGCGAGAGCACCTCGATCACCGTGACGACGCGCTCGTCGGCGTCGGCCGTGCGGAGCTCGAGGTACGGCTCGCGGCGCTCGACGGGCCGGAGCCGGACGATCGTGGGGACGTCGGCGACGGCCGCGGCGCCCGGGCGCACGGGCGGAGGGGCCGGCGAGTCGATCACGGAGACGTCGGGGTAGAGCGTGCGGGAGGGCGTCTCGACGTAGATGCGCTCGCCGATCGCGACGTAGTAGCCCTCACCGACCTGCGCGCCGAGGTGGTCGCCGGCGTAGGTGACCAGTCGCTGGTGCACGTTCGGCCAGCGCGCCGGGTGCTCGAGCCAGGGGTCCATGCCAGGGAGCGGGCTGGGCACCGCGCGCCTCCGGCTCCAGTCTACCGCGGCGCGAGGCCACCGAGCCTGGAAGCACTTACGAGCGGACTGATCCTCGCCACGACCCGCGCGTCATCCGGGTGCTTCGCTTCGACCGCGAAGGCCGAATCGAGCCTCTTCCCGTGATCCGTGCCATTCCCGTGCGTGACGGGTCGCTGCCTCGTGGGCGGCGGCCCGTCTCGCATGTACCAGGAGAACTCAGGTCACATCAGAGGAGCAGAGGGAGCAGAGGGCTCGAGAACTCTCCTTTCCGCGCCCGTACTCGACCCGCCAAAGCGAGCGATGGGGAGGCGCCGAGCGGCGGGCCGAACGTCCTCGTCCGGGCACTTGCGCCGATCGCGCCCCCCTCGCGAGCACATCACTCATCGCAGGTTCGCCGCAGCGATTCCTTCTCGACCCCCAGGGAGCGGGTGAGACGCCGTGACGCCCTCTGCTGTCTCTGCTCCTCTGCGGTGATCCCTCCTGCTACCGCCCGAGCACCCGCCCGTTGACCACGACCGCCTTCACGCGCGACGTGGCCTCGAGGGGCGGGCCGTCCCACACGACGAGGTCGCCGTCCTTGCCCGGCTCGAGCGAGCCGACGCGGTCGTCGATCCCGTAGGCCTTCGCGGCGTCGATCGTCAGCGCGCGCAGGGCGTCGGCCCAGCCCAGGCCGCGGTGGACGGCCAGGACCGCCCGCAGGGGCAGCTCGGCCGCGCCGTCCTCGGCGTTGCTCATGAAGGCCACGCGTAGCCCCGCGCGCGTCAGCAGCGCCGCCGTCGGGTCCTCGAGGCGGCCCGGCGCCGCGCGCACGAGCTGGTCGGGGCGCAGGATGATCGGGACGTCGCTCTTGCGCAGGCGCTCGGCGATCCGGTGCCCCTGCGCCAGGCCGACGAACACGGCCCGCAGGCCCTGCGCCTCGACGAAATCGAGGACCGTGCGGGCCAGGAGCGGGTCGTCGACGTGCAGGACCAGCGCGGCCCGCTTCTCGAACGCCAGGCGCAGCGGCTCGAGCGCGTGGTCGACCGGCGGCGCGACGGGGCGTCCGCCGGCCGCGCCGCGCCGCCGCGCCTGCACCCGGATCTCCGGCGCGTCGCGGGTCGTGCGGTTGGCCTCGAAGTCCAGCTCGAAGGGGCCGAGCCGGACCTTGCCCTTGATGTGGTCGTCGGCCACGAGCTCGCCCTCGACCCGCGGCGCCCCCATGGGGCTCTCGACGTCGACCGTGAGCGTGACCTTCTTGCCCGTCAGCGTGCCGCTGACCGGCGCGTCCTGGCCGGGCGCCTGCGGCGTCCGGGCCAGGCCCTGGATCGTGCTCCCGTCCGGCTCGAGCCGCAGGACCAGCTCCCCGCGCTGCGGGTCCGGCAGCGGCCCGCCGGAGATCGTCGTCACCCAGGTGCCCGAGATCGGGTCGACCTTCGCCGGCGGCGCCTCCTCCTCCTGCGGCTGCTGCCGCGGCGCGGGCGCGGCCTGCGGCCGCCCCTGTGCCGCCGCGCCCGGCCGCGCCGCGGCCTCGAGGCGCCGCCTGGCGTCGTCGGCCAGCCACTTGGCCAGGTCGGCCCGGTACTTCTCCCACTTGGCGGCGTAGGCCTTGCCGGCCTGCAGCCGCGCGGCGAACGCCGGCGGCACGACGAGCGGGTCGCTCCGCCCGAGGTCGAAGGCCACCCCGACGACCTCGCGCAGGACCAGGCCGCGGCGGACGTCGTCGACATGCGGCGCGCCGACGTCGGGCGCGCCCTCGGCCGTCTTGATCGCCACGACGCGCGCGCCCAGGCCGTGCAGGTTCCAGGGCGCCATGAGGACCGTCGTCACGCCGGCGCCGGCCACCTCGCGCCAGGGCGGCCGCTCGCGGGCGATCAGGCCGTGGAGGAGGACGTCGGGCGTGGGCGTGCCCTTGTCGCCGCCGAGGCCCAGGTGGCCCCAGGCGTCGATCAGCCCGGGCGTGACCACGCCGTCGCGGCCGGCGTCGATCACGCGCGCCCCGCGCGGGTGCGGCACCGACGAGCCGACGGCGGCGATCCGCCCGCCCTCGATCAGGACCTCGCCGTCCCGCAGCGCCTCGCCCGCGAGCGTGAGGACCGTGCCCGCGCGCACGACGACGGCGCTCGACGTCGGCGCCCGCCAGGCCAGCCGCCCGCCGACCCAGGTCTCGACCACCTCGCTGCGCGTGCCCAGCGGGTCGCCCGTGAGCAGCACCAGGTCGGCGTCGCGGCCCGGCGTCAGCGCGCCCACCCGATCGGAGACGCCGAGCACCTCGGCCGCCACGCGCGTCACGGCCGCCAGCGCGGCCTCGACGTCGAGCCCGCCGCGGACCGCCAGCGCCGCCAGCAGGCGCAGCTCCGCCTCGCTCCCCGGCGGCGCGGCCAGCGCGAAGCGCACCCCGGCGTCGAACAGCCGCCGCGGCGCGTCGTGGCGCACGCGCGGCCGGTCCGGGTGCTCGCCCCGGTCCCACGGGTCGCTCCGCAGCCACAGCGGGAGCTCGTAGACGCACGGCGCGTCGAGCGCCGCCAGCGCCGCCGTGACCTGCGGCTCGCCCGCCTCGGTGAGCCCGGCCAGCACCGGCCGCAGCCCCAGGTCCCAGGCCAGGTCGACGGCGCCGAGGACCTCGGCCGCGCGGCGCGCGTCGATCCGCACCTCGCCGGTCGCCATGGCCTCGGCCAGGCCCTCGAGGTCGAGGTCCAGCGCCGGTCGCGCAGCGGCCGACTCCGCCCCGCGCCGGGCCTCGTACTCCAGCGCCGCGCGCAGCTTGCTCTCGAGCTCGGCCACGACGGCCACGCGCGAGGTCGGCCGCTGGCGCTCGCCGGGCACGATCGGGACGTCCGACGACGAGGGCACGGGGATCGTCACCTTGAGCGGCGGGTTGAGCGCCGTCTCGCCCAGGTCGACGACCATCTCCGCCTGCTCGCGCAGCACGCGCTCGCCGGGCGGCCCCGCCAGCTTGACCACCGCGCCGCGGCCGCTGACCAATCGCCCGCGGCCGGGGTTCAGGAAGGCCGTCGTGATCCCGGCCCGCAGCAGGTCGGTCCGCGCCTCGTAGGCGTCGAACCCGTCGATCGCCCGGTAGCGGCCGCCGACGGTCTCCTCGCCGCGCCGGCCCGAGCCCGTCCACAGCCCGCAGGCGATCAGCCCCGGCGCCGCCACGAGGTCGCTCCGGTCGATCACCGGGACGCCGTCCGGCACGACCGCCTGGTCGGGCGGCAGGACCGCCACGACCTTGCCCTGGCTGACGACGATCAGCGCCGGCGCGATCACCTCGCCGGGCCGACCCGTGTGCGCCCGCGCGACCCGCAGGCAGAAGGCGCCGTCGATCCCGGGGCCGTCGGGGCCGCGGGCGTGGGCCGGGCGCGCCGCCCCCGGCAGCGTCGCGACGGCGACGACCGACGCCGTCAGGGCCAGGGCGCCGAGCCCGGCGCGTCGCAGGCGAGCGGGACGCCTCACCGGCCGCCCTCCGGCCGCGCCCTGGTCTCCTGCTGGCGGCGCGCTCACCGTGCGCCCGCAAACCTCCGCTGCCCTCGGCCGGCGGCGCCGGCGACGCCGGAGCCGCCGCCTGGCCGGTCACGAGCCGGCGGAGGCGATGGTCCTTGCCGCGCTCGTAGACCAGGCTCCCCTCGAGGACGACGGCCTCGACGTGCGTCCGGGCGCTCAGCGGGTCGCCCGAGAGCAGCAGCAGGTTGGCGTCCTTGCCGGGCGTGATCGACCCGACGCGGTCGAGCATGCCGATCGCCCGCGCCGGCCAGAGCGTCACCGCCTTGAGCGCCGCCGCCCGCGGCAGCCCCTCGCGCACGCAGCGCGCCGCCTGGTACCAGAGGAAGCGCTCGGCGAAGCTGGCCTCCGGCTCGACGAGGAGCGCGAACTCGAGCCCGGCCTCCTGCAGCGCCCGGGGGACGAAGGTCTCCCGCTCCTCGCCCGTGACGGGGTCCTCCTCGCGGTGGACCAGCCCGTCGACGACCACCGGCCGCCCGGTCTCCTTCAGCAGCGGCGCCGCCCGGAACGCGTCGCCGCCGAGCACGAACGTGCTGCGCTCGAGGAAGCCCATCTCCAGCGCCATGGCCACCGCGTAGTCGACGTCGCGGGCCGCGGCGCAGTAGATCACGGCGTCGAGCTGCCCCTGCGTGAGCAGCCACAGGTTGCGCCGCTGCTCGTCGAGGTCCTCGGGCCGCAGGAGGGCCCGGCCCAGCTCGCGCGCCCGCTCCGGGCCCGCCTTCGACGTCCGGCCGGCGGCCTTCTCCTCCTCGTCGTGGCGCCGCTCCGCCGCCGCGTCGACGTGGTCGCGCAGGTCGGCGAACGCCTCGCGCAGGCGCGCGCGCTCGCGGATCCGGTCCCAGCCGCGCTTGCCGCCCACCGACAGCTTGAGCGCGCTGGCGGCGCGCACGGTCATCTCGTCCTGCGTCAGGCCCATGGGACGCATCACGCGGGCCAGGCCGCCGATCAGCGTGTCGTGGCCCTGGATCACGTGCAGCGTCGTGAGCCCGTCGCGCAGGGCGTCTTCATAGGCCAGGCTGCCCGGGTCGACCGCGTCGGCCACGTCGAGGAACGGCGCCACCGGGAGCGACTCGTTGGCCCGGTCCATGCCGGCGCTCGTGTGCGCCAGCACGAAGCCGGGGAACACGACCTTGCCCGTGGCGTCGATCACGGTCGCGTCGTAGGGGATCCGCACGGCGGCGCGCGAGCCGACGGCCGCGATCCGCCCGTCGCGCACGAGCACGACGCCGTCGTCGATCTCGGGCCCGTCGACGGTGATCACCTTGCCGCCGCGCACCGCCACCACCTGGGCGCGCGCCGTCGCCGGCGCCGCGGCCGCGAGGAGGAGGAGGAGGAGGGCTGTCGAGCGCGTCATGGGGTCTCTTCGCTCCGTTGCTCGGAGTGACTCGGAGTGGCTCGGAGTGGCTCGGAACCGCGGCTCAGAACCGCTGCGGCGGGGCAGGCTGCGCCGGGGCGACGGTCCGCTCCGGCGGCAGGTCGGGGATGCGGTCGACGACGGCCTCGCCCTGGATGAGGACGAGCAGGGGGCGCGACGTGGGCTCGAGCGGCGGCCCGCTCCAGACGACCACGTCGGCGTCGCGGTCGGGCGCGAGGAGGCCCGTCCGCTCGAGGCCGAGGATCGTCGCCGGCGCGAAGGTCACCGCGCGCAGCGCGGCGGCCGGGTCGAGGCCGTAGCGCGCGGCCATCATGGCCTGGGCGCGCAGGTCGTCCTCCTCCTCGCGGTCGGCGGCGGTCAGGCAGAAGCGCACGCCGGCCGCGTGCAGCATGGCGGGCGTGGCCAGGGCCGGGTCGTCGCCCTCGCCCGTGAACGCCCGCCACCCGCGCGGGCGGTCGAACACCGGGCCGAAGATCACGGGCACCCCGCGCGCCTTCACGAGGTCGAGGACGTGCCGCACCTCGGTGGCCTCCTCGAGGACGAACGTGACGCCCGCCTCGGCGGTGAGGCGCAGGGCCGTCTCGATGTCGCCGCGCGTGCGCGCCTGGACGCGCAGCGGGCGGTCGCCCGCGAGCACCTCGGCCAGCGTCGTGCCGGCCGGCCCGTCGAGGCCCCCGGCGCGCGCGCGCGCGAAGGCGTCGCGGAACACCCACACGCCGCCCATGCGCGTCGTCGGCCGCCGCGTCAGGTGGTCGATCGTCCCCCACGGCCCCCGGTTGCGCGCGCCGCGCCGCCAGGCCTCGGGGCCGAGCGTCGCCTTGACCGCGCCCTCGGCCTCGACCACGCGCCGGCCGTGCGGCCCCCCCGTGCGCACGATCGTCGACCGGCCGCCGATCACGCTCTCGGGCGAGGCCGTGACGCACACCGTCGTGATCCCGCGCGCCGCCAGGCGCCGCCACACCGGCGCGTGCAGGTCGACCTCGTCGAGCACCCGCAGGTGCGGCACGACCTCCGTCTCCTGCTCGGCCCAGGCGCCCGGCGTCGTCAGGCCGGCCGCGGACATGGCCTCGACCAGGCCCGGGCTGATCTCGGCCCCGGGCACGGCCACCACGCGCGCGCCCGGCCCCAGGCGGCCCTCGACGTCGGCCCAGGCGCCGACCGCCACGACCCGCCGGCCGCGGACGACGACCGCGCCGTCGGGCAGCGCCTCGCCGTCGCCCACGTGCACGACGCCGCGCAGGACCAGCGGCGGCGGCCCCTCGTCCTGCGCCGACGCGGGGGCGACGAGGAGCGCGGCGATCGTCAGGACGACGAGGGACCTCATGGACGCTCCTCCCCCGCGGCGGCGACGCGGTGCACGCGCCGGCCGAGGACCCAGGTCTCGAGCACGCGCGACGACAGGTCGAGCGGCGGCCCGTCGAGCAGGACCAGGTCGGCGTCCTTGCCCGGAGCGAGCGTGCCCACGCGCTCGTCGGCCCCGAGCGCGCGCGCCGCGCCGCGCCCGAGCGCGTCGAGGGCGCGCTCCGGCGCCAGGCCGTAGCGCACGGCCAGCGCCGCCGTGAGGCGCAGCCCCTCGACCGGCCCGTCCGGCGCCTGGCTCGTGAACAGCACCGGCACCCCGGCCGCCGCCAGGCGCGCCGGCACGCGCAGGGCCCGCTCGGGCGTCGTCAGGCCGAACGGCCCCACGATCGTCGGCGCGCCGCCGACGAGGTCGCGCGCCTGCTCGGCGTCGAGCGCGCTCGGGTCGAAGCCCGCGGCCAGGCGGTAGGTGACGCGCAGCCCCAGCGGCAAGGTGATCCCGCGCGCCTGGTCGAGGTCGACCGGCGTGGCCACCGTGAACAGCCCGGCCAGGTCGCCGCGCGCGAACGCGGCCAGGAGGTCGCTCGGGTCGAAGGTCCCGGGCTCCCTCGCCTGGTGCGCCTCGGTGATCGCGCGCCGCAGGAGCGCCACGGCGCCCGAGCGCGCCGTGGGCGGCCGGTCGCCGCGCAGGACGGACGGCCCCAGGGCCAGCTTGGCGACGGGGTCGACGCCCAGCGGGACCCCGGTCGTCTTCAGGACCACGCCAGCGCCGCCGAACAGGCTGCCGTCGCCCGGGGTCACGAGCACCGTCGTCACGCCGGCCGCGCGCGCGCGCGCCAGGTCTCGGTGCTCGGGGTCGAGGGCGCCCTCGACGGTCAGGTCGCGGTCGAGGGCCAGGGCGACCTCGTCGCGCTCGCGCAGGCCGAGCCCGGTGCACGGGTCGACGAAGCCGGGGACGAGCCACGCGCCCGGCCGCTCGAGCAGCGGCACGCCCAGCGGCACCTCGATCGTGTGGCCGACCGCGACCACCTTGCCGCCGCGCACGAGGACGACGGCGTCGACGAGCGGCGGCGCGTCGGCGGCGGTCAGCACGTGGCCGGCGCGGATCGCCACGTCCTGGGCCGCGGCGGGCCAGGGGGTGAGCGCGAGCAGGGCGACGACGAGCGCGGTCCTCATGCCCCGCACCTTACCCGACGCCACCGACAACTCGGTTCGGACTCCGTTCGGGTGCCTCACGGGGCCCTCCGCCACACGATGTGCCCGTCGACGACCACGACCTCGGCCGCCGGCGCGGTGGCCAGGGGATCGCGCGACAGGACGACCAGGTCCGCGTCGTAGCCGGGGGCCACGCGGCCGAGGCGCTCGCCCAGGCCCAGGAGCTCGGCGGCGCGCGCCGTGATGGCCGCCTCGGCGACGCCGCGGTCGAGGCCCTGGCCGGCGGCGAGCGCCGCGGCGAGCTCGACGAAGCGGCTGGCGGCCAGGTCGCCCGTGCCCAGCGCGAACGGGACGCCGCGCGCCTCGAGGGCGCCTGCGAGGTCGATCGCGAGGGCGGGCGGCCGGGCCCGGCCGTCGCCCGGCGGCAGCGGGTCGCCCAGGACGACCTTCGCCTCGCGCGCCGCGAGGAGGTCGACGACCCGGTGCGCCTCGAGGCCGCCTTCGATGATGAGCGACGGCACGCCCTGCTCGCGGGCCAGCTCGACCGCGGCGACGATGTCCTCCGCGCGCTGCGCGCGCACGCGCAGGGGGAGCTCGCCCTCGAGGACGCGCGCCAGGAGCGCCGCCACGCGGTCGGGGTTGGGGCGGCGCGGGCGCTCGCCCTTCTTCGCCTCGCCCTGGGGCTGCTGCGCCGGGGCCGTCGGCGGCGGGGGGCCGGGCTCGGGGCGCGGGGGGCCGCGCCGGCGCGGGCGCGGCGGGTCGGGCTCGGCGGCGGTCGGGGCGCGTGACGGGCTGCCGACCGGCGCCACGCCGCCGCGCGAGTCGACCGGCGCCGTGTCGGCGCCCACCTCGGCGGCCCACTTCGCCAGCGCCTCGTCGTAGTCGGCCACGGCGTCGCGGTAGCGGCGCGCGGCGTCGAAGGCCCGTCGCAGGTCGCCCCAGGCGCTCACGCGCGCCAGCGGGCCGGCGTCGAGCTCGCCCACGCCGGCGACGACGGCGGCCTCCTCGGCCACGACGACGTCCTTCAGCGGCGCGCCCGGGCGCAGCTTGACGACGCTGCCCGCCCCGAGCACGCCGGCGCCGCCGCCGCGCGGCGAGAGGAACACGGTCGTGACGCCGTTGCGCAGCGCCTCCTCGATGGCGTGACGGTCGTGCGGGTCGAAGCCGTCGACCCCGCGCCCCAGGGCGTCCGCGCCGCCGACGCCGGCCCAGGCGTCGATCCGCCCGGGCACGACGGCCGCCCCGCGCGCGTCGAGGCGCGTCGCCCCGCGCGGAGGGCGCGCGTCCGGGCCGACCGCGCGCACCTTGCCGCCGGCCACGACGATCGTCACCGGCCGCTCGTGGCCGGCGACGCGGGCGTTCGTGATGACGAGGGCGCCACGCGCGTCCTCCTGCGCGGCGAGGCCGCCGGCCAGGAGGAGGGTGGGGAGGGCCAGGAGCAGCGCGCGGGTCGGGGTCATCGGCCACAGAGGCTAAATGGAAACCCGGTCCGGCTCAACACGGGGCGGGGCGCGGAGCCTCAGGCGCCCGCCAGGCGGACGGAGTGCTCACCACAGAGGAGCAGAGGGAGCAGAGAGCTCGAGGACCCTTCTCTTCATTCCCCTGCTCTCGTTGCCGACCCGCCAGAGCGAGCGATGGGGACGGGCGGAACGGGCTTCGTGCCAGGCCGGGACGTGCGCCGATCGCCCGCCCCTCGCGAGCGCATCACGCATCGCAGGACCGAGCTCGAGAGTCTCTTCGAGCGCGGGGGGGGGGCGCCCTCTGCTTCCTCTGCTCCTCTGTTGTGAGCAACTCTCCGCGGGGGGCACGTCAGGCCCGCCCCACCTCGCGCAGCACGCCCTCCACCGCCCGCGCCAGCGCCGCCTGGGCCGCGCCGAACGTGCGCGCCACGCGCGGCAGGGCGGTGATCGTGCCGGGGCTGGCGACGAGCTGCCGGAGGAGGCGCAGCGTGCGCGGGCGGCCGACCGGGTCGAGCGCCGACGTCAGGTCGGGCAGCGACTCGTCGTGCGCGTCGCACACGACGCGCAGGCACGCCGCGGGCAGGTCCTGGGCCAGCGCCGCCTGCGCCGCCCAGTAGGACTCCATCTCGACGACGGCCGCGCCCGTGCGCTCGAAGAGCGCGCGCTTCTCGGCGGCCGTGCTCACGACGCGCTCGACGGTCACGGCCGCCGCGCGCGGGAGCCCCGCCAGCCAGCCCTCGAGCCGGCCCGCCGGGAGGCAGGCGAGCGCCTCGCTCCCGCCCGTGTGCTGGCCGTCGCGGACCAGGCGCTCGCAGACGACGACGTCGCCGGCGCGCAGCGTCGCGGCCAGCGCGCCGGCCACCCCGGCGTGCAGGAGGGCGTCCGGCGGGTCGGCGGCGAGGGCGTCGATCGCCCGCCGCGTGGCCTCGCCGCCGATCCCGGTCCAGCCGGCGAGCACGCGCCGGCGCCCGACGCGGTAGGGCTGCACCAGCGCCGGCGCGGGCAGCGGGAGCGGCGGCCCGTCCGGGGCGCCGAGCAGCCGGAGGAACGGCTCGGCCTCGGCCTTGAGCGGCGTGAGGATCGCGAGGTCGGCGCGCACCGCCCGGCGCTACGAGCCGCTGAGCGCCGCCACGAGCGAGGCGCCCGGGCGCGCGAAGTGGTCGTTGACCGCGGTGGCCTCGTAGCCGCTGTGCACCATGCAGTTGGCGCACTTCGAGTTGCCGCTCTTGCAGCCGTACTGGCTCCAGTCGGTCGTCTCGAGCAGCTCCTTGTAGCTCTGCGCGTAGCCCTCCTGCAGCAGGTAGCAGGGCTTCTGCCAGCCGAAGACGCTGCGCAGCGGCATGCCCCAGGGCGTGCAGTCGTACTGCGGGTGCTTGCCCTGGAGGAACTCGAGGAAGAAGGGGCTCTGGTTGAACTGCCAGCCCTTCTCCTTGTGGCCGTCGAGGATCTGCCGGAAGAGCGCGACCGTCTCCTCGCGCTGCAGGAACAGCTCCTGCTGCGGCGCCTTCTCGTAGCTGTAGCCGGGCGAAATCATGAAGCCGTCGACGCCGAGCGCCTTCATCTCGTCGAACATGGCCCGGATCTCGGCCGGGTCCTCGCCCCGGAAGACGGTCGTGTTCGTCGTCACCTGGAAGCCGGCCGCCTTGGCCGCCTTGATCGCCGCGACCGCCTTCTGGTAGACGCCGTCGCGGCACACCATGGTGTCGTGGAGCTTCTCGGGCCCGTCCATGTGGATCGAGAAGGTCAGGTACTTCGAGGGCTCGAACAGCGAGAGCTTCTTCTCCAGCAGGATCGCGTTCGTGCACAGGTAGATGAACTTCTTGCGCTCGACGAACCCGCGGACGATCTCCCCGATCTCCTTGTGGATCAGCGGCTCGCCGCCGGCGATCGACACCATGGGCGCGCCGCACTCCTCGATCGCGTCCCAGCACTGCCGGGGCGTGAGGCGCATGTCGAGGATCTCGTCCGGATACTGGATCTTGCCGCAGCCGCCGCAGGCCAGGTTGCAGCGCAGGAGCGGCTCGAGCATGAGGACGAGCGGGTACTTCTCGCGCCGCAGGAGCCGCTGCTTGAACACGTACGCGGCCACCTGGGCCGACTGCTGGAAGTTGACTCCCACGAGAAGCTCCTTACGTGTGGCGGCCACCGATGGCGCGAGGGGGGGCCCCTGGGCCCCCCACCGCGAATCCGAGGCCGACCGCGTCGCGAGACGCGTGCGTCCCGGCGCTTACCTGACCCGCTGCGGCGTCGTGTCGAAGACCGGGTCGCGCGGGCTCCGGTCGTTGTAGGGGTCGTCGTCGAGCCCCTCCTCGTACCAGCGACGGCGCGGCTGCTCGACCTGATCGACCACGATCGTGACCTGCTCCGTGTGGGCCCCCTGGTCCTTGCCCCGGACGGGGCCCCAGAAGTCGGCCCGCTGGACCGTGCCGAACACCGTCACGATCGGCTTGTTGCTCCACACCTTGTAGAGCTGCCAGTAGAGGTCGCGGCGGCGGTTCTGCGCCTCCGTCTCGCTGAGCTGGCGCGCGCGGAGCTGCTCGGTGATCTCCTCGAGCTGGCGCTGGATGTCGCCGTAGCCCTTCTGGGCGTCCTCCCAGATCGACTGGAGGTGCGTCTCCATGCGGTTCTGCGGGATCGCGCACTTGAAGTAGGTCGTGTCGAAGAGCACGTAGCGCTGCCCGCCGAGCGTGTCGGGGCGCTCCTGCACCTGCGGCCAGATGATCGTCAGCTCGTCGGTGAAGCACACCTGCTTGCCGACGATCTTCTCGGGCTGGCCCCGGATGAGCAGGTCGAGGTCCTGCCGCATGAAGAAGAGGTAGATGGCCTGCGCGGGGACGGCGAGCAGGAGCACGCCGAGCGGGGCCAGGAGCCAAAGACCGGTTCGCCAGGGACGGGACACGGCGCCTCTCACGAAGGGCTACGCGCGCTGTAAGTGGCGGGATTCTAGACCGTCGAGGTCCGGACCGTCAACGAGTTCCCGAAGTCGCGCCCGGCGGTGTCCCCGCCGGCTTCCCGTGCCCGGCCCGGGCGGCTAGAATCCGCGCGCGCCGGCACTTCCGGCGCAGGGGACGGCGTGGACAGCCAGCCGCAGGACGATCCGCGGGCGCAGGCCCGGGCCGAGGACGATCGGCTCGTGGCCCGGGCCCTCGGCGGCGAGGGGCAGGCCTTCGAGGCGCTCTACGAGCGCCACCGCCACACCGTCTTCAAGGTGGCGTACGGCATGACGCGCAACGCCGAGGACGCCCTCGACGTCGTGCAGGAGACGTTCCTCAAGGCGCACCGGTCGCTCGGCCGGTTCGAGCGCCGGGCGTCGGTGGTCACCTGGTTGTGCCAGATCGCGGTCCACCAGGCGATCGACCTGTCGCGGCGCCGCAAGGTCCGCCAGGCCGAGCCGCTCGACGAGCGCCTGGTCGCCGACGGGGCCGACGGGCCCTCCCAGGGAGGGGTGGCCGAGGTGGCGCCGCCCCAGAGCGCCCAGGCGCGCGAGCTCCAGGCGGCGCTCGACCGGGCCCTCGCCAAGCTGTCCGAGAAGCACCGGACGGTCTTCGTGCTCTACACGGTCAACGGACTGTCCTACAAGGAGATAGCCGACTCGGTCGGGATCTCGATCGGGACGGTCATGTCCCGGCTGTTCTACGCCCGCAAGAACCTGCAGGCGATGCTGGGCGAATTCGCCCCGAGCTGAGCGTGCCTGGCCCACGGACGATTTCTTGCCGACAGAATTTGGAGGCCGGGTCGCGCGTCACCCCGGTCGACGCCCGTCCTCCGCGCCCAACCTCCTGAGCTTGGCGGCGACCCTCGACATGGACTGCACCACCCTGCAGGCGATCCTCTCCGGCGAGCGCGCCGACGACCTCGACGCCGCCGAGTCCCAGGCCTTCGAGGTGCACCTGCGCGCCTGCGAGCCGTGCCGCGACGTCCTGGCCCGCGGCGAGGACGAGCTGGCGCCGCTCGCCGAGCGCATGGAGCCGCCGGCCCTGCCCGAGGCCGCCTGGGACCGGGTGACCCGGGCGGTGAAGGCCGAGGCGGGGCGCCCGGCGCTCGTCGTCCACGCGGGCGGCTCGTCGCGGCTGGTGGCCGTCGCGGCGGCGTTCCTCCTGGCGGTCGGCCTGGGCGCCCTCCTGCCGCTCGACCTGCTCCAGGGCCTGACGTCGACGGACGGGGCGTTGGGCAAGATGCATGTACCGACGCGGCGGCCGCTCGACCCGGCCCCGGCGGCGCCCTCGGCGGCCGGCGTGGTGAAGGGGTCGCGCGCCGAGGTGCACGGGCTCGTGTTCGACGCGAGCCGCTTCGACGCCGTGGCGATCGTCTACGACTGCGGCGACGAGGAGGTCGTCCTGATCTCCGTGCGGGACCTCTGAGCCGGGCGTATGATCCTCGCGCGATGACCACCCGCTCGACGCCGCCGGCGCTGCTGATCGCCCTGCTCGTCTCGGTCCTGCCGGCCTCTGCCGAGGACCCGCAGGTGGCCGTGCACACGGCCGCCGTGCGCGCGGTCGAGGTCGCCGAGGCGGCGCCGGTGCCGCCCGACCTGCGCGCCTGGGCGAGCAAGCTGGAGAAGCTGCCCGGCGCGCACCGCTTCGAGCTCCTCGGCCAGAGCGTCCGCCGCGGCCCGCCCGGGGCGCCGCTGGTCTTCTCGCTGCCGGCCGAGCACGAGGCGCAGGTCGTGGCCGTCGGGCGGCCGGATGGGCGCGTCGACGTGCGCGTCGTGATCACCCGCCCGGGCAAGCAGCCGGGCACGCGCGAGCAGGTGCTGGCGCACGAGGTCGTCGTCGACGACGGCGGCACCTGGGTCGTGCGCCTGCAGGACGCGCTGGGGCGCGGCGAGCACCTGCTCCTGCTGATGACCGCCGGCGCGCGCGGGGGGTAGCCCGGGTCGCGCGCGGGGCGGCGAGCGGGTAGGGTCGCGCGCCGGAGGTCTCCCATGCGCGCGCTCGCCTGCCTGGCGCTCACGGCGCTCTTCGTTCAGCCCGCCCTCGCGGGCGACCACGCGCTGCGCGCCGACGGGGCGCCGTTGGCCTGGGAGCGGCTCGTCGCGCGGGCCACGGCGGCGCGCGTCGTCTACGTGGGGGAGGAGCACGGGGCCGCCGCGCACCACCGGCTCCAGCGCGACCTGCTGGCCGCGCTCGAGGCGGCGGGCCCGGTCGTGCTCGCCTGCGAGTACTTCCCGCGGAGCCTGCAGCCGGCGCTCGACCGCGTCGCGCGCGGCGAGGTGAAGAAGGAGGAGCTGCGCGCCGCCCTGCGCTGGGACGAGACGTGGGGCCACCCCTGGGAGGCCTACGCGCCGCTGCTCGAGCTGTGCCTCGAGCGCCGGATCCCGATCGTGGCGCTGAACGCCGAGCGCGAGCTGGTCACGCGCGTGCGGAAGCAGGGGCTCGCGGCGCTGCCGCTCGAGGAGCTGCTGGCGCTGCCGCGCATGGACCTCGGCAGCGAGCCGCACCGCGCGCGGGTGAAGCGGCAGCTCGAGAAGGTCCACCCCATGCCGCCCGAGGTGCTCGAGCGCTACTACCAGGCGTTCACGCTCTGGGACGAGGCCATGGCCGAGGGCGTCGTCGACGCCGTCCTGCGCGACGGCCGCCCGGGCGTGCGCGTCCTCGTGGTCGCGGGCGTGGCCCACGTGCAGACGGGCACCGGGATCCCCGACCGCGTCGCGCGGCGCTGGCCGGCGCCGCGGCTGATCGTGGCCTGCGGCGGCGTGGGCGAGGGCGACGGCGACGTGCTGTTCGTCAAGGCGCCGGCGCCGGCGGAGGAGGAGGCGCCGCGCTGGTACTGACCTGGTAGAGCTCGAGGCGGTTGCCGCCCGGGTCACGCGCGAAGAAGCGGGCGAGCCCCGGCAACGGGCGGCCCTCCTCGAGCGTCAGGCCGGCCGCGAGCAGCCGCGCGCGCGCGGCGGCCAGGTCGTCGACCTCGAGCGCCACGTGGCGGCGTGACGACGAGCCGTCCGCGCCGGGCTCCTCGGAGACGTGGAGCTCCTGCTCGCCCAGGCGGAACCAGCAGCCCGGCCGGACGCCCGCGTCGGCCGGGCGCGGCGCCGGCTCGAGCCCCAGGAGGTCGCCGTAGAAGGCGCGCGCGGCGGCGAGGTCCGGAACCGAGAGGTTCACGTGGCCCAGGCGGAGGACGCGCACGCGGGCTCCGGTTCAGCGCCTCGCGCAAGTCGTGCGGGTGGCGCACGGCCGCGCTCGATGACGCGACACGCCATCAAATTTTGACGGCGCTCACCAAAAACTAGAGACTTGCGACGCGCGTGGCGTCAACGACCCGCTTTCGACTCAGTTGCGGCGCAGGCGACGGAACACACGCGAGATCAACTCGACGGGGCCGCCCTGCGCCGGGTGATAGAAGCGCTCGAGTTCCTCGTCGATGAGCCGGGAAAGCGGCACATCCTGGAACGAAACGAGCAGCGGGTCATGGAATTCCGGCCGCTGAGGCACAGGTGGACGCGTAACGTCCGACGTAAGCTGTCTGAAGGCCTCGTCGATCGAGAACTGCGCCGGACCCGAAACCATGGTCTCCCCCCAGCATAAGTTCTTGCGCCACGTGCGCGCTCCAGGGCCCCTGCGCCGGATTTCCGGCGTCACAGGAGGTTGACGGCCCTGGAGACGGCTTCTCAGGCCGTCGACTTCACCCCGGCAGAGCAGCGGCCGTGCCAGGGTTCGGGCACCCGGTCAGCGAGCCCCCTCGATGCGCGGCAGCCGGAGCTTGATCCCCGGCCGCATGCGCGCCGGGTCCGGGATCACGTCCCGGTTCTCCTCCTGCAGCTTCTTCCAGTGCTTCGTCGTCCCGTAGACCTTCTGGGAGATCACGCCCAGGGTCTCGCCCTGCTTGACGACGTAGACGCGCCCGTTCGGCCAGGTGCCGTCGTCGGCGAGGGGCGGCGCCGCGGGCCCCTTGCCGGGCGGTGGGACGTCGGGGACGGCGCCGGGCGGCGGCGACTCCTCGACGGCGGCCGGCGGCGGCGCCGCGACGACCAGGGCCGGCGGCGAGCCCGGGTCGAGCTCCACCTCGACGAGGCGGGCGAGCCCGACCGCCAGCAGCATCAAGCACACGACCCCGAGCCGCGCCGTCCCGCCCACGACCCACCTCGCGCCTTCTGCTGCCTTATCGGTCGGCGGCGCGCGGTGGGTTCAGCGATCGGCGCGGAGGGCGCGCGCAGCCGGCGCGGCGAGGCCCGGGTGCGCGCGGAGGCCGTCGAGTGGTCGCCGGCAGCCCGGCGCGGACGAGCGCCCGGCAGAGCAGCGCCTGCCGCTCACGCTCCGCGCCCGGCCGGCGGCGAGAGCGCCAGCGTGCCTCCGAGCGCGGCCAGGAGCCGCGCCTGCGCGCGCGTCGCCCGGCACCAGGCCCGCCAGCGCCCAGCCGCGCGGTCGCGGCAGCCGGGGTCCGGGTCGGCGGCGACGGCGCGGTCGAGGAGGTCGCGGGTGCGAGCGACGGCGCGCTCCGCGCACGGCGCCGGTCGCCCCGAGGGCCCGCAGGCAGGCCCGGCGCAGGGGCGTCGGCGCGCTCGCTGGCGAGCAGGTCGAGGGCGACCGCCCGGCGCGCGGGTCGTGGCGCAGCAGGGCGCGCAGCGTCGGCGCGGTCGCCCGTCGCGCCCGGGGTCCGCGCGCGCGAGCCGCAAACGAGGTGCGGTGCGCGTGGCGCTGCGGAAATGCCTCGGTCGCGAGCAGGTCGATGGCCGTCGCCCGGAGGCCGGGCTGGCGTCCGGGCGGTCGGCGCTGGCGGCCAGGAGGCGCACCCGCTCGGGCGGCTCGAGGACGGCCGCGCCGGCGACGAGCGCGTGCAATTTGCGCCCACGGTCCGCCCGAGCGCGCGGCGACCCGCACCGCGTCGCGCGCGCCCGCGCCGAACGCGACGACCTCGTCGACGCGTTCGGGCGACGGCCCCGGCGTTCGAGCCGCGCGGCGAGCGCGCGGGTCCCGTCGAGGCGCGGCTGCCTCCCCCGACGACCACGCCGAGGCCCAGCGGCACGAGGCCCAGCAGCGGAAGCCGGCCGCCGCGAGCCCGAGGGCCAGCGGCGCGCGCCCGCCGGCGCCCGGCTGCCCGGGCGCCGTGGGCGGGAGCGGCGCCGGCTCGGGCGCGTCGTCGTCGGCCGCGGACCAATCGAGGGCGCCCAGGCGATCGAGCCGCGCCACGGGGCGGCGCCGCGCGCCCGTCGGCCCGAGGACGACGAGCTCGTCGAGCCGCGCCGACGTCGTGGTCTCGGCGCCGCCGCGCACGAACGCGCGGCGCATCCGCTGGTGCACCGTGCGCACGAGGCGCGCCTCGGCGTCGCCGCGGCGCAGGAGCAGCCACGGGAGCACGAACACCGTGTCCTGCGCGCCCGGGTTCCTGGTGCGCCGCGCGACGTGGCCGGCCTCGGCCGGGCGCAGGTCGAGCCACAGCGACACCGGCTGGCCGGCGCCCTCGACGACGCGCCGGGCGACGCCGACCCGCTCGAGGACGTCGCGGTCGACGTCGCCGCGCACCTCGAGCGCCTGGAGCACCGCCTCCGGCTCGCCGCGCGCGGAGACGACCCAGCTCCCGTCGCCGGGGCTCTGGTCGAGCGGGACGCGGGCCCCGCGCGCCGCCCCGCAGCCGGGGCACAGCGCCTCGCCGCCTGCCCACGCCCCGCACCCGGGGCAGGCCAACCAGCCTTGCACGTCGAGCACCCGGCCGCCCTCCCCTTCCGCCGGAATGCGGGTAGAGTGGCCTAGTCTATCCCAGTCCGGCGCCCCCTACCCAGGAGCGATGCCAGCCCGTGCCGACCAAGAAGAGCGCGACGAAGGGCAGCAAGAAGGCCCCTGCGAAGGCGAAGCCCGCCGCCAAGGCCAAGGGCGCGGCCGCCTCGACGAAGAAGAAGGCGCCCGCGACCAAGGCCGCGCCGGCGGCGAAGAAGGCCGAGTCGTCGAAGGCCTCGGGCGCGGGCGGCAAGGGCTCGAACGGCTCGAGCGGCGCGCACGCGCGCCCGGCCGCCGCCCCGAAGGCCGAGGCCAAGGCCGCGCCCGCGAAGGCGCCGGCGCCCAAGGCCCCCGCCGCTCGCGACGGCGCGGCCAAGAAGGGCAAGTCGGGCGAGTCGCAGCGCAAGCCGGTCGTCCCCTGGGCGCAGCGCTTCAAGGACGACGCCCCCGGCCCCTGGACCTGCCCCAAGTGCGGCGCGCTCCCCCAGCGGGCGCAGCCGCTCTACGGCGAGGACGAGCGGCACCACTGCCCCAACCTCGACTGCGACTCGATCGTGACCCTCCTCTCGAAGGAGGACCTCGAGCCGGCCGAGAAGCGCGGCTCGTGGCCGCCGCAGCGCAACAAGAACCGCGCCGTCCCGGCCGCGGGCGGCAACGGCGGCGCCCCGCCGCCCCCGGTCGTCGACGACTGACGCCTGCGCGGCGGCGGCGTCTCGTCCGCCGCGCGATCGGGGCCGTCACGCGGACGTAGCGGCTGCGGCCCTGCGCCCGACGTGCCTCCGGGGGCGAAGCGACGCAGCCGGCGGCCTCGCTACATGCCTGGTGAGCCCTGCTCACTGTCGAGTTGCCGCAGGTCGCGCAGCTGCTCGCGCGTCTCCTGATACACGAGGCCGATGCGCGACTTCAAGATGCCGCAGGCGTCGCCATCGAGCAGGAGCACGGCCAGGAGCAGGTGCTCGGTGCCCGCGATCGGGTCGCCGAGGCTGACCCGTTCGTCATGAGCGGTCGCCACGAGGTCGGTCGCCGGCGTGCTGGACAGGAGCCTGCCGAAGGCGCTCTGGCTGACCTCCGCGCGTGCGTCTCTGGCGATCCGCGCGAGCGGTGACCAGTACTCCTGGCGGAGGTCGACGTCGAGAGAGGCGAGCAGCGTCCGCATCCCCGGCCCCGGCCGCTCCGCCAGCGCCGCGAGCAGGTGCAGGTCGATGCAGGGCTCCCCCTTGTGATCCGCGGCCGTCTGCGCCGCCTGGATCACTGCCTGCGCCGCCTCGTCGAACCCCGGCGCCGCCGCCGGCACCCGCCCGAGCACGTCGCGCTCGGGGCCGGGCCCCAGCCAGGCGGCGAGCTCCAGCCGCTCGAGCGCGCCCTGGTCGCCCGCGCGGGCGCGCGCCAGGAGCGCGGCCGCCCTCGCGGCGGGCGAGTCGTCGACGCGCCCTCGCCGCTCGAGCTCGCGGGCGCGCTCGTCGGGCACGTCAGCCCTCGTCGTCGTCGCGACGCCGCCGGACCTTGCCCACGTCGGAGGCCTGCCGGCGCATGCGCTGCGTCTTCAGCCGGCCGTCCTGGTGGAGCTCCTCGTCGTCCATGAGCACGACCGGCTCGTCGTCCTCGCTCGAGGCGTCGCCGTCGTCGACGAGCTCGCCGAGGTCCGACTCCTGCTCGCCCTCGTACTCGCTGAACTCCTCGGCCGAGGCGGAGGGCGCCACGGGGAGGTGCTTCGGCGCGCGGCTGGGCGGCTCCCAGGCCTCGTCCTGCGCGTCGCGCTCGAGGGCGCCGAAGTCGGGGTAGCCGTGGACGAGCGCCATGTAGCGCATGCCCTGCTCGACGGCGCGGGCGAACTCGTCGCGCTCGGCGTCCTTCGCGCGCTCGAGCGCGCGGCGCAGCTTGCCCACGCGCAGCCGCGACCACTTCCCGGCCGGCTGCATGCCGTAGGCCACGGCCGCCAGCGGCTTCTTGCCCTGCTTGAGCTCGAGCTCGAGCCCCTTGGGGTTCCAGCCGGCGACGGCCGTGAACAGGTAGGCCACCTCGCCGATCTTCAGGTAGGTCGGCGTCGTGTAGGCGCGCTTCGCGTAGGAGGCGTTGAGCCGGAACAGGAGCGCGAACACGCCCTTGATCGTCTCGGTGCCCACGGCGTCGACGACGTCGCCCCAGGCCTCGCGCTGCCCGAGCACGCCCTCGTGCGCCGGCCGGCGCTCGCCCTCGCCCTCGCCGCGCGCCGCGTAGAGGAGCTTCACCAGCTGGTGGTAGTCGGGGCAGCGCAGGTAGTGGCCGACGGCGCGCGCGAGCGCCGGGGCGTAGATCCCGAGCAGCAGCAGGTCGTCGCGCGAGAGGCGCTCGAAGCCGGAGAGGACGTGGTTGACGTTGAACTTGCCCGCGCGGACGTTGATGTGCCGGCACAGCTCCTTGAACACGCGGTGCGTCTTCATCTCGTCGGTGCCGAAGACGAGGAACATGCGGTAGAGGAGCGAGTCGATGCGGATCTTCTCGACGCTCGTCAGGGCCTCGACCTGCCCGGGGTCGCGCCGCAGGTAGAGGTAGCTGCGCTTGCGCCCGTGCCGGTAGGGGAAGAACACGTCGATCGCGCCGTTGCCGGGGTCCCGGGCGGCGAACGTGGCCCGGAACGGCCCCGGCGCGTCGCGCTCGAGCGCCTTGATCCACTTCGTCCCCGGCAGGCTCCGCCCGACCAGGAGGGCGAGCGCGGCCACGGCCTCGTACTGGAAGAGGCGGCTCTCCTCGTCGGCGTCGAGGACGAGGAGCTCCTGCATGGCCTTGAGCGCCTCCTCCTGCGTGAAGAAGGAGGCCAGCCGCAGCACCTGCCCGCGGAACATGCGCGTCTGCAGCCGCTCGGGGTCGACGCCCTGGCCGGGCTCGAGGGGCTTGCCCTCCGGCCGCTCGGCGGCGGCCTCCTTGAGCGCCTCGACCCCGCAGCGCTCGTGCGTGTAGCGCAGGAGCTCGACCAGCGGCGCCGGGTCCTTGCGCCAGGCCTGCGCGAGGAGGCAGCCGGCGAGGAGCGCGTCCTTCTCGCGCGCGGCGAGCATGCGCACGAGCCCGCGCTCCCAGTTGCCCTCGACCCCGCGCAGGCGCTCGAGGCCGTCCTGCAGCACGCGCGCGTGGCGGTGGCGGGCCTTCTTGTCGGCCTTGACCTCCACCTGCAGCTTGGCCGGCGCGAAGGCGCAGATCCGCCGATAGCCGCAGGCGCCGCACACCTCGCGCAGCTCGCCGACGATGCGCCGGACGTCGCGCTCGGCCGCGTCGAGGTGCACGGGCGCGCCGGCCTTCGGCAGGAGCTCCGGGCCCCCGAGCACGACGAGCGAGCCCGACGTCGGGTCGCTGACCTCGTCGCGGGCGGCCGGCTCGGGCCGCTTCGGCCGCTCGACCTTGCCCGAGCGCGACGGGCGCTCGACCTTCTCCGAGCGCGTCGGGCGCTCGACCTTCCCGGCGCGCGACGCCGGCACGCGGCCGCTCCGGGACGGTCTCCGTCCGGAGGGGCCGGAGCCCCCGAGTCGCCCCGATCGCCCGGAGGTCGGCATCGCCGCCGATCGTAGCAGGTGACCCCGGCCCGCGCCGCGCCCATGGCCCTGGCGCCGCGTGACTTGTCGGTCTTGCGCCCTCGGCGGCCCTTCGCCTATAGTCTGCCCCGCGTGGGGAGGAGGGCGGCCGCCGCCCACCCGTTCCGGAGCCGCCGTGCAAGACGATGTCCGCGCCAGTCTCGAGGACCTCGCGATCCGCTGGGAGACGCCCAAGGGTCGCGAGCTCAAGGCCCGCATCGTCTCCGACGTCAAGCGCAACCGCGGCGAGGGCCTGAGCGCGATCCTCGAGGGCTTCCTCTACGTGGGCGAGGTCCCGGGCGGGCGCGACCTGCGCGGGATCACGCTCGAGGGGGAGGACCTGTCGGAGGCGATCTTCGGCAAGTGCGACCTGTCCTGGGCGAGCTTCGCCCGCTCGAACCTGCAGCGGGCCGACCTGCGCTCCTCCATGCTCAAGCGCGCCGACATGACCGACGCCAACCTGACCATGGCGCGGTTCGACTTCGCCGACTGCTCGCGCGCCGACTTCTCGCGCAGCTCGCTCGACGGCACGCACTTCAAGGAGGCGCGCCTCACGGGCGCCGTGTTCGAGTCGGCCGACGTGTCGCGCGCGTCCTTCGAGAGCGCGAGCCTGGCCAAGGCGAACTTCCGCGCGGCCAAGCTCGAGCAGACCAACTTCTTCAACGCCGACTGCAACAACTCGAACTTCGACGGCGCCGGCCTCGACCGGGTCGCCGCGCGCCCGGCCAAGGCCTGGGGCCTGCGCTTCGACATGGACCGCGACGAGTTCGAGAAGCAGGTCGGCCTGAAGGCGATCACCTCGCGCACGACGAAGCGCTTCAAGGGCCTCGACGCGCTGCTGAAGCTGGCCTCGGCCGGCCCGGTGGGCGAGCAGAAGAAGGGCGCGGGCGACGACCAGGACATGAGGGTCTTCGGCGCGCCGCTGCGCGGGACGCAGAAGCTCAAGCCGGTCGAGGACGACCTGCACTTCGGCTCGGGCCCGCGGGGCGCGGCCGACGACGTCGAGGCCTCGCAGCGCCCGACCACCGCCTTCCGCGAGGAGGGCGAGGCCGAGGCGACCCCGGGCGGCGGCGTTCGCCGCCGCCCGCCGCCGCCGCCGCCCCCGTCGCGACCGGCCCTGCGCAAGGCGCCCCCCATGGCCCTACGGCGCCCCGCCGCCCGCGTCGGGCATCGCGTCGGCCCCGGCCGCCGCGCCGCCGCGCCGCCAGCCGGCCCGCCACGACCGGGCGCGAGCGGCGGTCGCCCGGCCCGGCGCCGGCGTCCAGGAACGCCGACGGCGCACTGACCCGGCCAGTGCGCCGCCGTCGAGCGCGCAGCCGCGCCCGCGCCCGGCCCCGCCGCCGCCGCCCAAGCTCCCGGTGGCGCCGATCGATCCCGACGCGCCCGAGCCGCTGAGCGACTGGGCGAAGACGATCGGCCAGCTCATGCAGCTCAAGCCGTCGATCACCAAGATCCTGGTCGAGGTCGAGGGCGAGAAGAGCCGGATCATCTACAAGGTCGACCCGCCGAAGACCTGAGCCCTCGGCCCGGAGCGGCCCGGAGCGGCCCGGAGCGGCCCGGAGCGGCCCGGAGCGGCCCGGAGCGGCCCGGAGCGGCCCGGAGCGGCCCGGAGCGGCCCGGAGCGGCCCGGAGCGGCCCGGAGCGGCCCGATCAGCGCGCGCGTCCGGGATCCAAGCGCCGCACTCTGCGTGGGGTCCCGTCCACAGGTCTAACGCTCGTCCAGCGCCCACGCCTGCAACGCCTGACGGACGGCGTCGCGCACGACGGCCTCGTCGCCCGTCGCCTCGGCCGCTGCCCGCAGGGCGCGCGCCGCGTCGCGCGCCGCCTCGACCGCCGCCACCGGCCCGCGCCGGCTGGCCACGGCGTGCGCGGCGCGCAGGGCCGTCTGTCGGGCCGTCGACCGGGGCCAGGGCCTCGATAAGCCGCGCGCGCCGCCTCGCTCGCCCGCCCAGGTCGTCAGCCCAGGCCGCCAGCGCGATCCAGGCCGCGCGCGCGCGCGCGCGCGTCCCCAGGGCAACGCGCTCGTGCGCCGGCGACCACCGCCACGGCGGCGACGGCCGCGCGCGCGCACGCGCCGACGCCGAACAGGCGCAGCCCCTCGGCCCAGGCGCCGAGGTCGGGCGGGACGAACGGCGTGGCGACGACCTCGCCGGCAGCGGGGTGCCCGGCGTAGGCCGCCAGCTCGAGCCGCTCGCGCACGAGGTCGCCGGAGTCGAGGCGGGCGCCCAGCGCGCGGGCAGCGTCGCGCGTCGCGCCACGCGCGAGCGACCGGCCCACGCGCGCGTCGAGCCAGCAGCCGAGCAGCAGGGCGGCCGCGACCAGCCCGGCGATCGGCGCGAGCCCGAGCGGCAAGGCGATGAGCGCGGCGCGGGCGAGGGCGCGCTTGACGAAGCCCTGCGTGCCGGCCAGGCGGTCTGCCGGGTCGAGCGTGAGCCGGTGGTGGACGACCACCCCGACCGCCGCGTTGAAGACCACGGCGCCGGCCACGACCGCGAACGCCGCCGCAGCCCCGGGCGGCAGCAGGCCGCCCGCCCGCAGCCACGCGTCGACGAGCACGAGCTGCAACCCGAGCGCCCCGCCGAGCCCGGCGCCGACCAGGCCTGCGAGCGCGGCGACGGTCCCCGGCGAGGCGCGCGCCCCCAGCGCCTCGGCGAAGGCGGTCAGCGCCGCGGCGAGGCTCAGGCCCGCGCCGACGCAGGCGCTGGCCGCCGCCGCTTCCGACGCGTCGCCGGCCAGCAGCGCCGCCGCGATCGGACCCGCGACGAGCGGCCCGACCAGCGCGCGCGCGAGGGCGTGCCGGGCGACGTCGAGCGTGATCGCGGGTGCGGCGTCGCTCACCTGCCTGACCCCGGGGACCTGAACTACGATCGCACCGTGCCCCCGCCGCGCAAGAAGCGCCCGGCCGCTCGCCGCCGGGCGAAGGTGCTCCACCGGCTCACGGTCACCGGCAGCCGCGGCGGCCGCTACGAGGTCGTGGTGCTCGAGGGCGGCAAGGCGCGCTGCGAGTGCCCGGGCTTCACCTACCGCATGGAGTGCCGCCACGTCCTCGCGCCCGAGGTGCGCGACCTGTGCCGGGCGCACGCGGCGCCGCGCCGCTCGCGCGAGGAGGTGCTGCTGCTCGCCGGGTGGCTGATCGGGGCGCTGCGGCCCCACTGCGCACACGTCGAGGTGGTCGGGTCGCTGCGCCGCCAGCGCGACGACGTCAAGGACGTCGACCTCGTGTTCGTGCCCGGCGCCTGGTCGGTCGAGCGCGTCGTGGCGCTCTTCCGCAGCTTCGGCGCGCCCGTGCACCACGGCGAGCACATGGGCGCGATCGTCCTGCCGCAGGGCGTGGCCGCCCAGCTCTGGGCGGTCGAGGACCCGGCCGTGTGGGGGGCGGCGCTCCTGCACTACACCGGGCCGCGCGACTACAACATCAAGCTGCGGATCCGCGCCAACCGCCGCGGCTGGCACCTCAGCCAGCACGGCCTCGTCGACCGCCAGACCGGTCGCCTGCTGGCCGGGCGCACCGAGGAGGAGGTCCTCGCGGCGCTCGACCTGCCCTGGCTGCCGCCGCCCCTGCGCGAGGGCAGCCGCCTCGGGCCGGGCCGCAGGCTCTCGCGGCCCGACCCGGGGTGGCGGTAACGTGCCGGGCCGAGGCCGAAGAAAGAACATGCAGGATCCGTCCGGCCCCGGCGCTGCCCCGCCTCCCGCATCCTGGCAGGGCCCGATGTCGTGGGTGGGCGCCCCGCCGCGCCCCGTGGAGAACTACTCGCGCGAGTTCCCCGCCGAGGCCGTCTACGTGCGCGGCGAGGTGATCCTGACGCTGGCCGAGCCGATCGGCCCCGGCACGACGCGCGACACCGAGCGCGCCGTGCCGGCGCTCATCAGCCTGGAGCGGGGCGCTCCCGTGGAGGTGCGCCTCCCCGGACTCGACGGGCGCTGCTGGGTCTACCGCCGCGTGCGCGCCGGCCGGAAGGTCCGTTGGCGCCTGACGGGTGGCGAAGACTTCGAGGACGCGGGAGCGCCCGTCGTCCTGCCGGGCGGCGCCACGGTCGAGCGGGCCGTGGTGCAGAGCGTCCTCCCCATGGCCGGGACCAGGCGCTACATCAGCCTCTTGATCGACGACGAGGGCCGCGCCGAGGACCTCTCCGCCAGCAGGGATCCCGACCCCGACGACTGAACGTGACCGGGGCCCGGCGCGCGAGCGCGCGGTGGGGGGCGCGAGCCCCCCGACCGCGCTGACCCTCAGGCGGACTTGACGATCGACTCGACCTTCCGCGCCCAGGTCGTCCCCGGGAACGCGGCGACGAGCCCCCGCCAGCCGTCGATCAGGCCGTCGCCCGTGAGCTTGTAGGTGACGACGGTCTCCCAGTAGCGCGCCTCGGCCGCCCGCTCGCGGTCGTGCTTGCTGCGCTCGGCGGCCACCTTCGCCCGCGCCTGGGCCTCGGCGAAGTCGTCGGCCTCGATCGCGGCGACGGTCCAGGCCAGCGCCAGCTCGGCCACGAGGTCCTCGGGCAGGTGGTAGCCGATCATGCGCCGGTGCTGCCGGCCGCCGGCGTCGAGCACGAGCAGCCCCGGCGTCCAGGGGACGGCGTAGGGCTCGATCGCGTCCGCCTGCTCCGCGATGTGGAGCTTGACCGGCACGAAGCGCTCATCGATGAACGAGACGACGTCGGGGTGTGGGTACGTCACGGCACCCATGCGCTTGCAGCCGCCTCACCCCGGGTGGAACACGTCCAGGAACACGAGCTTGCCCGTGTCGCGGGCCGCCTCGAAGGCCGGGTCGAGGCCCTCGAGCCAGCGCACCTCGGGCTTCTTGCCTCCCTTGATGACCATCTGTCCTCCGCCCCCCTGACCCCCATCTTCGCGCCGGACCGCGCCGCCGGGGGCCTGACCGCTGGCTTGCTTGACGCGGCGCGCGATCACGACGAAAGTTGGACCCCTTCCACTCCCAGGCGAGGCCGCGATGTCCACGGAGCTCCCGAGCAAGTTCGACCCCTCCGCGATCCAGCAGGCGGTGCTCGACCGCTGGGCCGCGGCCCGCGCCTTCGCGGCGGTCCCCGGCGGCGGGGCCGACCGCTACGTCATCATGATGCCCCTGCCGAACGTGACCGGCGCCCTGCACATGGGCCACGCCATGGACAACGTCATGCAGGACCTGCTGACGCGCTGGCACCGCATGCAGGGCGACGACACGCTCTGGCAGCCCGGCACCGACCACGCGGGGATCGCCACGCAGGCCGTCGTCGAGAAGCGGCTGTTCGAGCTCGAGGGCAAGACGCGCAACGACATCGGCCGCGAGGCGCTCGTGCAGCGCATCTGGGCCTGGAAGGACGAGTACCAGGCGCGGATCGTGCGCCAGCAGCAGGCCATGGGCTGCGGCTGCGACTGGGACCGGCAGCGCTTCACCATGGACGCCGTGTGCTCGGCGGCCGTGCGCGAGGCCTTCTTCCGCATGTTCAAGGACGGGCTGATCTACCGCGGCGACCGGCTCGTCAACTGGGACTGCCACCTGCAGACGGCCGTGGCCGACGACGAGCTGGTCAAGCTCACCGTGCAGGGCCACTTCTGGTACCTGCGCTACCCGGTGGTCGACCCGCGCCCGGGCGAGCCGACGCACGTGGTCGTGGCCACGACGCGGCCCGAGACCATGCTCGGCGACACGGCGGTGGCCTGCCACCCCGAGCCCACGGCCGCCCTCGACGCGGCCATCCGCGCGGCGAAGGAGAGGCTCGACAAGGCCCCGCAGAAGGAGCAGGCCGAGGCGCGGGCGGAGCTCGAGCGGCTCGAGCAGCGGCGCGAGTCGCACCTACCGCTCCTCGAGGCCCTGGCCGCCATGGCCCGCGACGGGCGCAAGATCCGCCTGCCGCTCCAGGAGCGGGAGCTCCCGCTGATCGGCGACGCGTGGGCCAAGCCGGAGCTGGGCTCGGGCTGCGTGAAGATCACGCCGGCCCACGACCCCAACGACTACCTGGTGTGGCAGCGCCACCGCGAGCGGATCGGGATCATCAACATCCTGAACCCCGACGGCACGCTCAACGCCAACGCCGGCGCCTACGCCGGCCTCGACCGGACGGTGGCCAGGAAGCGCGTCGTGGCCGACCTCGAGGCGCGCGACCTCGTCGAGCGCATCGAAGACCGCCAGCTCGAGGTCGACCACAGCGACCGGAGCAAGACGGTGATCGAGCCGTTCGTCTCCAAGCAGTGGTTCGTGCGCATGGGCGACGTGCCCGGGGGCGTGACCTTCGGCCGCGGCACCCCGAAGGAGCACCAGGGCGCCGGCCTGGCCCAGGCGGCGATCGACGCGGCCGGCGGCCAGTGGCGCTCGCCCACGGGGCTCCAGCTCCGCTTCCACCCCGACGACGCGCGGGCGACCGGCCCCAACCGCTACGCGTCGACCTACACGGCCTGGCTGGCCGAGAAGCGCGACTGGTGCATCAGCCGGCAGCTCTGGTGGGGCCACCAGATCCCGGTGTGGCGGGCGGCGTTCTCGAACAGCGCCGGCCTGGCCGACGCGCTGTCCGCCCTGCCGCGCGACCCGGACGCCCTGCACGTGTGGCTGGTCGACGCCGAGGGGCGGCAGGTGG
Organism: Planctomycetota bacterium; assembly: GCA_019636275.1. Classification (GTDB taxonomy): domain Bacteria; phylum Planctomycetota; class J058; order J058; family J058; genus JAMLIC01. The sequence continues at coordinate 81,899 of JAHBXY010000014.1, forward strand.
CGCGCGAGGCCTCGGCGACGCTCGGCGAGGGCGAGGTCGACCTGCTCGTGTGCCTGCGCGGCAAGCCCGCCGAGGAGCGCCACGCGGCGGCCCTCGAGGCGCTCGGCCTCGCGCGCGACCCGGACGTCCTCGACACGTGGTTCTCGAGCGCCCTGTGGCCCTTCAGCACGCTCGGCTGGCCCGACCCGGCGACGGCGCCGATCGGGCCCGGCCAGACGCCGCTCGGGCCGACCGACGGGCGGCCGGACAGCCTGTCCGCCTACTACCCGGGCTCCTGCCTGGTGACCGGGCGCGACATCATCACGCTGTGGGTCGCGCGCATGGCCATGCTGGGCCTTTACTGCCTGGGGGACCTGCCGTTCACCGACGTGTTCGTCCACGCCAACATCCAGGACGGCAAGGGCGAGCGCATGAGCAAGTCGGCCGGCAACGGCATCGACCCGCTCGACATCATCGCCAGCCACGGCGCCGACGGCATGCGCTACGTCCTCTGCGAGATGCAGACCGGCAGCCAGGACATCCGCGTGCCGGTGCAGGCGATCTCGCCCTTCGACCCGGCGGGCGCGCGCAAGATCGACCTGACGACGGCCAAGGTCGGCCGCGTGCGCGGCAACGCCCTGCGCGGGGTCTACGTCGACCCGGAGGCGGGCGACCAGCTCTTCGACGTGATCGGCACCTACGAGGGGATCGCCAAGGCCAAGACCACGAGCGACCGCTTCGACATCGGCCGGAACTTCTGCAACAAGCTGTGGAACGCGGCCCGCTTCGCGCTCATGAACCTCTCGGCCGGCGGCGGCCGGCTCGAGTTCCGGCCGCTCGACGTCAAGGCGCTGCCGGCCGAGGACCGCTGGGTCCTGTCGCAGCTCGCCAAGGCCTCGGGCGCCGTGACGGCCGGGCTCAACGCCTACAACCCGTCGCTGGCGATCAACACGGCGCGCGACTTCTTCTGGACCGAGCTCTGCGACTGGTACGTGGAGCTGATCAAGCCGCGCATGAAGGACGAGGCCCAGGCCCCGGCGGCGCGGCAGGTCCTCGCCGCCGTGCTCGACCAGGTGCTGCGCCTCCTGCACCCGTTCATCCCGTTCATCACCGAGGAGCTCTGGGCGCACCTCGGCGCCGTGGCGCCGGTCCGCGGCGTGGAGGCGCCCTTCCCGGCGTCGGACCTGCTGGCGCGGGCGCGCTGGCCCGAGTGGCGCCCCGAGTGGGAGGACCGCGCCGTCGAGGTCGAGTTCGAGAAGATGCGCGTGGCCGTGCGCAAGCTGCGCGACCTGCGCCAGAGCTACAACGTCTCGCCGGGCGCGCGCGTCGAGGCGCGCATCCAGGCGCCGGCGGCGACGGTGGCCGTCCTCGAGCGGCTGCGCCCGCACCTCGAGGGCCAGGCGGGGCTCTCGGCCCTCGTGGTGGGCGAGGCGATCGAGCGGCCGAAGAACGCCGCCCGCGCCGTGGCCGAGGACATGGAGCTGTTCGTGGCCGACGTCCTCGACCCGGTCAAGGAGCGCGCGCGGCTCGAGAAGCAGAAGGACGGGCTCCTGAAGCAGCTCGGCGCCGTGGAGAAGAAGCTCGAGAACCCGAAGTTCCTCGAGAAGGCCGACCCGAAGGTCGTGCAGGCCGAGCGGGACAAGCTCGACGACCTGCGCCGGCAGGTGGCGGTGGTCGAGCAGGCGCTGGCCGAGCTGACCCAGGCGTGAACGAGGCGCAGCAGCGGGGCGGCGGCGCGTGGCGGGTGGTGCTCGGGGTGGTCCTCGCGGGCGCCGTCGTGGGCGTGGTCCTGGCCCTGCTCGTCGGCCAGGGCAATCCGGGCAACGCCGGCGTGTGCGGGGCCTGCTTCCTGCGCGACTGGGCGGGGGCCCTCGGCCTCCACGGCGCGGGCAACTGCCGCTACGTTCGGCCCGAGGTTGCGGGCGTGGTCCTGGGCGCCCTGCTCGCCGCCGCCTGGCGCGGCGAGGTCCGCGCCCGCGGCGGCGGCTCGCCCATGGGCAAGCTGTTCCTGGGCGCCTGGGTGTCGATCGGGGCGCTCGTGTTCCTGGGCTGCCCCTTCCGCATGCTGCAGCGCCTGGGCGGCGGCGACCTCAACGCCGTCGTGGGCCTGGCCGGCCTCGTGGCGGGGATCTCGCTCGCGCTCGTCCTCACCCGCCGTGGCTGCGATCAGGGGCGCGCGGCGCCGCTGCCGCTGGCGGCGGGGCTCCTCCTGCCCGTCGGGGTCGCGGCCGTGCTCGTGGCCTCGCTCGCCGGCGCGCCGGGCGTCCTCGTCAGCGACGCGCCGCCGGGCTCGGTGCGCGCGCCCTGGGCGGCGTCGCTCGGCGGCGCCCTGCTCGTGGGCGCCCTCCTCCAGCGCACGCGCTTCTGCACGCTGGGCGCGCTTCGCGACGCGCTCTTCTACCGCGACCGCCACCTGCTGACGATCGCGGCGGCGATCGTCGTGGCCTACGGCGTCGCCTCGGCGCTCGGCGGCCGGTTCAAGCTGGGCCTCGAGGGCCAGCCGATCGCGCACACGGACGCCGTGTGGAACTTCCTCGCCATGCTCCTCACGGGGTTGGCCGCCTCGCTCGCCGGCGGCTGCCCGGTCAGGCAGATGGTCCTCGCCGGCGAGGGCGACACCGGCGCGGCCACGGCGCTCGTCGGGATGGCCCTCGGCGCCGCGCTCGCGCACTCCTTCGCCCTCGTCAGCTCGGGCGCGGGCCCGACGCCGGCAGGCAAGGTGGCCGTGGTCGTGGGCGTCGTCGCTTGCCTGGCGCTCGCGCTCGCCTCGCGGCCTACTGACGGAGGCGGTGATGCCTGAGGCGCACGACCTGCGGGGGCTCTCCTGCCCCGAGCCGACCGAGCGCGCGCGACGCGCGATCCTCGCCCGGGCGCCCGACGAGCTGCGCCTCCTCGTCGACGACCCCTCGGCGCGCGAGCACCTCGAGCGCATGGGACCCGGCCTCGGCTACACGGTCGAGGCCGTGCGGCACGCGCGCCACGACGAGGTCGTCCTGCGGCGGGTTTGATCCAGGGGCACGGCGCCTCCCGGAGTGAGACACGCGCGGCGACCCGGTGTGGTTTCACGCGTTCCGCGACCGGCCAGCGGCGTTTATCCTTGCGCCCCGCCATGACGCGCCCCGCCCTGTGCCTGGCCCTGCTCCTCCTGGTCGCCTCCTCGCAGGCTGACGACCGCGCCGACGACCCGCCGGCGGACCTCGTCCTGCGCGGGGGCGTCGTCCACACGCTCGACCCGGCCCGTCCGAAGGCCGGCGCGGTCGCCGTGCGCGGCGACCGGATCGTGGGCGTGGCCGACGCGCCGCAAGCCGGATGGATCGGCAGCGGCACGCGGGTGGTCGACCTCGACGGCGCCTGCGTCGTGCCGGGCCTGTGGGACGCCCACGGGCACCTGCTCTCGCTGGGCCTCGCCGACGCCGAGGTCGACCTGACGGGCGCGCGCTCGTTCGCGGAGGTCGTCGAGCGCGTCGCCGCGCGGGCCAACGACGTGCGCCCGGGCGAGTGGGTCGTCGGGCGCGGCTGGGACCAGAACCTGTGGCCGAAGGACGAGTTCGGCGGCGAGTTCCCCACCCACGAGCGCCTGTCGCAGGCCGTGCCGGGCCACCCGGTGAGCCTCTCGCGCGTCGACGGCCACGCGACGCTCCTCAACGCGCGCGCGCTGGCCGCGCACGGGATCGGGCCCGGGACGGCGTCGCCGCCCGGCGGCGAGGTGGTCAAGGACGCCCAGGGCCGGCCGACGGGCGTGCTCGTCGACGCCGCGATGGCGCTGGCGCCCGAGCCGGCGCCGAGCCCCGCGCAGACGCGCGCGGCCCTGCGCGCGGCCGCGCGCGAGTGCGTGCGCTACGGCCTCGTGGGCGTGCACGACGCCGGGGTCACCGCGGGGTCGCTGGCCATGCTCGAGGAGCTGGCCCGCGCGGGGGAGCTGCCCCTGCGCGTCTACGCCATGCTCTCGGAGTCGGCGGCGACGGGCGACGTGCTGGCGGCCGGCCCGCGCGTGAACCTGCACGGGCGCCTGACCGTGCGCGCGATCAAGACCTTCGTCGACGGCGCCCTCGGCAGCCGCGGCGCGTGGCTGCTCGAGCCCTACGCCGACCGCCCCGACGCCCGCGGGCTGCCCCAGCAGACGCAGGAGGAGCTCGAGGCGCTGCTGGCCAGGGCCGCCCGCTACGGCTTCCAGGTGTGCGCGCACGCGATCGGCGACGCGGCCGTGCGGCGCGTCCTCGACGCCGTCGAGCGCGTCGAGGCCGACCTCGGCCGCGAGCGCGTGCGCGCCGTGCGCCCGCGGATCGAGCACGCGCAGGTGGTCCACCCGGCCGACGTGGAGCGCTTCGGGCCGCTGGGCGTGATCCCGTCCATGCAGCCGACGCACGCGACCTCCGACATGGGCTGGGCCGAGGCGCGCCTGGGGCCGGAGCGCGTGCGCAGCGCCTACGCCTGGCAGACGCTGCTCGAGGCCGGCGCGCCGGGGATCGCCTGCGGCAGCGACTTCCCCGTCGAGGGCGTGAGCCCGCTGTGGGGGCTCCACGCCGCCGTGACGCGCGTCGACGCCGACGGCAAGAGCCCGCACGGGTCCGGCGGCTGGTTCCCGCACCAGCGGCTGACGCGCGAGCAGGCGCTGCTCGGGTTCACGCGCTGGGCCTGCGCGGCGGCCTTCATGGAGGAGGACGGCGGCGCGATCACGGTCGGCCGCTGGGCCGACCTGGCCGTGTTCGACCGCGACCTGCTCACGTGCGAGCCGGCCGCCCTGCGCGCCCTCGAGGCGCGGCTGACGATCGTGGGCGGCCGGGTCGTCCACGAGGCGCCGCCGCGGTGAGGCGCGCGGCGGCCCTCCTGCTCGTGGCCCTCGCCGGCTGCCCCGGGCCCACGACCCCGGGGCCGGCCGGCCAGGCGCCGATCACCGACGCCGACCGCGCGGCCGTGGCGCAGGCGTGCGCGCGCTGCCACCTGGCGCCGCCGCCGGAGGCCCTGCCGAGGCAGCGCTGGCGCGAGGTGATCCCGTCCATGGCCTCGGTGGAGCTCGGGGCGGCCTCGGGCAAGCCGCCGGCCACGGCCGAGGAGGTGGCGCTGGCCCTGCGCGTCTACGAGGCGCAGGCGCCCGAGGCGCTCGACGCGCCGCCGCAGGCGGGCGCGCCCGCCGGGCTCGACTTCCGGACGGAGTCGTTCACCCCGCGCGGGATCCAGCGGCGGATCCCGGCCGTGGCGAACGTGCGCCTCTGGCCCATGAACTCGCCCAGGCGCCTCGACGTGCTCGTGAGCGAGATGCGCAGCCGGCGCCTGTTCCTCCTCGCCCCCTGGGCGCCCGAGGCGCAGCGGCGCCTGGTCGAGCTGGGCGCGGAGCTGGGCTACCCCGTGCACGTCGAGCCCTGCGACCTCGACGGCGACGGGCTGATCGACCTCGTCGTGTCGGGGCTCGGCGGCATGAACCCGTCGAACGACACCAACGGCGTGGTCACGCTCCTGCGCCAGACGCCCGACCGGCGCTTCACGCCCGTGCCGCTCGCCACCGGGCTGGGGCGCGTCGCGAGCACCCTGGCGGTCGACCTCGACGGCGACGGCGACCTCGACCTCGTCGTGGCCGTGTTCGGCTGGCGCGGGCCCGGGCAGCTCCTCCTGCTCGAGAACCAGACGACCGACCCGGCGAAGCCGACGTTCCGCCGCCACGTCCTCGACGAGCGCGACGGCTGGATCCACGTCGAGGCGGCCGACCTCACGGGCGACGGGCGGCCCGACCTCGTGGCGCTCGTGGCGCAGGAGCACGAGCAGGTGGTCGCCTGGATCAACCAGGGCGAGCTGCGCCTCGAGCCGCGCGTCCTGCACACGGCGCCGCACCCGGCCTGGGGCTACTCGGGGCTGCAGCTCGTCGACATGGACGGCGACGGCGACCTCGACGTCCTCGTCTCCAACGGCGACGCCCTCGACGACCACCTGCTCAAGCCCTACCACGGCGTGTCGTGGCTGGAGAACCGGGGCGACCTGCGCTTCGTCGAGCGGCGCGTCGGCGCGCTCTACGGGTGCGAGCGCGCCGTGGCCGGCGACCTCGACGGCGACGGCGACGTGGACGTCGTGGCCGTGGCCTTCCTGCCCGAGCTGTCGCCCGAGCGACAGCGCGCGCTCGACCTCGACTCGGTCGTGTGGTTCGAGCGCACGCCCGACGGCTGGACGCGGCGCGTGCTCGAGAAGCACCGCGCCTGGCACCCGACCGTGGCCCTCGGCGACCACGACGGCGACGGGCAGCTCGACGTCGTGGTCGGCAACTTCGTGTGGCTGATCCAGGACGGCACGCCGCTGGTCGAGGACGACTGGGTGACCGTGTTCACGCAGCGGCGGCGGTGACCGAGCTGCGCGCCTTCGCCGAGCGCGTGCTGTTCGGCGCGACGCTCGCCGACAAGCTCGCCGCCCCGGGCGACCTCGTCGACGACGCGCCCGGGCCGGCGCTCGTCGCCGCGCCGGGCGCGCCGGGCCGGCCGGCGGCCCTGCGCCTCGAGCGCGCGCCCGACGCGCGCGCCGAGCCCCCGCCCTCCGAAGGCCGACTCGACGACCCGCGCGCGCGCGGGCGGCTCCTGCACGCCTTCGCCAACCACGAGCTGCTGGCGCTCGAGCTGTTCGCGCTGGCGCTGCTGCGCTTCCCCGACGCGCCCGCGGGCTTCCGCCTGGGGCTCGGGCGCGTCATGCAGGAAGAGCAGGCGCATCTCGCCGCCTACCTGGCGCGCATGGAGGCCCTGGGCGTCCGGTTCGGCGACGAGGCGCCGAGCGCCTTCTTCTGGACGAGCCTCGCGCCGACGCGTTCGCCGCAGGAGCTCGTGGCGGGGCTGTCGCTGACCTTCGAGCAGGCGAACCTCGACTTCGCCGCGCACTTCGCGGCGGTGCTGCGGCGCGTGGGCGACGAGGAGACCGCGGCGCTCCTCGACCGCGTGCTCGCCGACGAGGTCGGCCACGTGCGCCACGGGCTGACCTGGTTCGAGCGCTGGCGCGACCCGGCGACCTCGTGCTGGGAGGCCTACGTGGCCGCCCTGCCGCCGCCGCTCGTGCCGCGGCGCGCGCGCGGCAAGGGCGCGCTCCAGCGCGAGGCGCGCCGGGCGGCCGGGCTGCCCGACGACTTCGTGCGCCGGCTGGCCCTCGCGGGCGAGTCGACCGGGCGCACGCCGGTGGTCCACGTGTTCCTGCCCGGCTTCGAGGAGGCGCTGGCCGGCGAGCCGCCCTCGCCCGCCGCCGAGCAGGTGCGGCGCGACCAGGCGGCGCTGCCGGTGTTCCTGGCCCGCCGGGGCGACGTCGTCCTCGTGCCCGAGGCGCCCGACCCGGCGTGGCTCGAGGCCCTGGCGGCGGCCGGCGTCGAGCCGCCGGAGCTCGTCACGTCGGTCGACGACCTCCGCGGGCGGCCGCTCTCGGGGCTGGCGCCCTGGGGCTGGGACCCGACCGCGCGGGCGCTCCTCGCGCCGCTCGTCGGCCAGGCGCGCGGCGAGGCGCCCGACCCCGCGCGCACCGGGGAGCTGGCGTCGAAGGTCACGGCGGCCGGGTGGCGGCGCGCGCAGCTCGAGGCGCACCCGGCCTGGGCGGCGGTCGTCGGGCCGGACGCCC